>NZ_JAQLOI010000001.1:1951806-2277107 GCF_028204155.1 Vibrio algarum
TTTTGAAGAAATTCGTAAAGCGCTCGAAAATGGCGAACAGGTCAAGCTATCCGGGTTTGGGAATTTCGACTTAAGAGAAAAAGCGAAAGACCAGGTCGAAATCCAAAAACAGGCGAAGACATTCCAATTTCCGCTCGACGGGTTGTTACTTTCCGTCCTGGGCAAAAATTGAAAGCTCGAGTTGAAAATATCAAAATCGAGAAATAGCCGATAGAAAAACAATAAAGACCACGCAATGCGTGGTCTTTTTATATCTATGTCCTTTAAGCGGCTTTTATTTTTGTTGTAATGTAAGGTTGCCAAGCATAATGGTATAAATCTAACGATTGTCTTCGTAAATCTATTATCCTCGCATTTTCTATGTCACTTAACATGCGATTAGATGCTAAAGCACTGCGTTCGATATCTTGTATCTGTTTGTATAAGTCGTGTTCTGGCCCGCTTTTAACCTTCGCAATTTCCGCAAGATGTAACTGAACTTCCGCAATTATTTTTGTGTCCGGTAATTCAATTAATAAGTTTAAATCGCGATAGCCAGAGGGTGCAGGTCTCTTAAAGCGATTTTTAACACCAATCACATTGGCTTGTTTTTCAAGCAATTCGAAAGTCGAAACGAGACTTTCGATATCGTTAGATACGATGGTCGCTCTGGCTAGATCGGTTATTTGATTAGTGTTATCGGCTAAGTCAGTTTTAATTTTTTCTTGTGCTCGTTGCTTTGACTTTACACCCACTGAGATAGTCTGAGAATTGGTTATTAACGCAGTACTTTGGCATATTGTTTCCAACTCTAACTGCGCTTTTTCTGCATGATTGTATAGCGTGTCAAAATTTGAATAGGGTTGGAGGGCGTTAGATTGCATAGACGAAATACTATATAACCCATTTAAAGTATGTCTGAATCGTTTCGAGCTTACTTGATTTTGTGTTTGTACTTTTTTAGGTAGGTTTTGAGCTACGGGCTCAGCAGAAGCCAAAGCGGGTGCCCGGCTAAACACGAGTAAGGTGAGGATTGTACGCAGCATCACGTTCATTAACGCTCCTTGAGTCGATAAACACTTAGTTAAAAGGTGTACTAAAAGACCTAAGTTATATCGTATTCAACAGTTCTATTAATAAACTTAGTGATTTCAGCTATAAGTACAACGGATTGCCTGCATCACTTTTTGCTATAAATAGTATCTTAGGGCATTTTTCCTCGAACCAACCTATCTTTGCAATAATTTACAATAGGTGTGAAGTAAATCACGTAATTATTAGTCATTGTTTCACTTGCAATTTCCAACGGATTTCGCGACATTATTGAGACTTATTCTTATTTTTAATTGTGGTATATGAGAGATAGCGAATTTTGGCATAAGAAATGGGCGTCTAACCAGATAGGCTTTCATTTAGATGACGTGAACCCTTTACTCACCCAATACTGGGAACGAACTAACCCTAAACCAAGTGACAAAGTGCTTGTTCCATTATGCGGAAAAAGTGAAGATTTAATCTGGCTAGCGTCTAAACATCAAGCAGTCCAAGGTGTTGAGATTAGTAATATTGCAGTACGTTCTTTTTTTGCTGAACACTTTTATACACCAACGGTTGTTAAGCTTGACGCTTCACATGAACTCTATCAGTTCGATGAGCTATCCGTTTATGCGGGTGATTTTTTTACGGCACCGGTTAATAATGCGGATATTGTATATGACAGAGCAGCACTCGTCGCACTTCCTGAAGATATGCGTGAAGAATACGTAGATCGATTAAAATCCCTCTTAAACCAAGGGGGGCGGATTTTATTGGTAACGCTTGATTATGTACAGTCGGAGATGGCAGGGCCGCCATTTAGTGTTGAGGAAATAGAGGTGAGACGACTCTTTAGCGACTACAAACTCACGTTAGTTAACCGATATGTTGCAGAGGAAAGTCATCCCAAAATAGCGAAAAAAGGATTGAGTCGATTTGCTGAGTTGGTTTGGTTAATAGAAGACGAAAATGAGAGTGTATAATACAGAGTGTAGAATAAGCCTTAAGGGTATGATAAAGCTAAGGGCTTCAGTTGAAGCCCTTAGCATGTAAATTCGATTAGTAAATTATTTTAACCTTAGTTGCCGCTTCTTTAGCACTATCAATCGCTTTCTCTAAACTGTCACGCTGCGATAGAGCTACACCAAGCCTACGTCGTCCATCGATATCTGGCTTACCGAATAGTCGGATCTGAGTCTTTGGTGTCGCTAGTGCCTCACACAGGCCATCAAAGCGTATATTACTTGAAGTTCCTTCCCCTAAAATAACAGCAGAGGCAGAAGGTCCATATTGAGCAATGTTATTAATTGGCAAGCCAATGAAAGCTCTTACGTGTAATGCAAACTCAGAGAGTTCTTGGGATATCATGGTTACCATACCGGTGTCGTGTGGGCGAGGGGATACTTCACTAAAGATGACCTTGTCACCTTTTACGAATAGCTCTACTCCAAACAGCCCATAACCACCTAAAGCATTAACCACTTGCTCTGATATGTACTCAGCGGCTTTCAATGCATTGTCTGACATCGCCTGTGGCTGCCAAGATTCTCTATAATCACCATCTTCTTGTCGGTGACCAATTGGCTGACAAAAATGAACACCATCTACCGCTCTAACAGTAAGTAATGTAATTTCATAATCAAAATCGACAAAACCTTCTACTATAACTCGGCCTGCACCGGCTCTACCGCCATCTTGAGCGTATTCCCATGCCTGAAGAACGTCGTCTTTGCTCTTAATGACACTTTGCCCTTTGCCAGAAGAACTCATTACGGGTTTGACAACACAAGGCATACCTACTTCATCTATTGCAAGCTTAAACTCATCTAAGGTATCGGCAAATTTGAATGGAGAGGTAAGTATAGATAGTTCCTCGGCGGCTAATCGGCGGATACCCTCTCGGTTCATCGTTAATTTGGTTGCGTTCGCTGTAGGTACAACATTAAGACCTTGGGCTTCCAATTCGACCAATGCGTCTGTTGCGATCGCTTCTATTTCTGGTACAACAAAACCGGGTTTTTCTAACTCAATAATAGTTTTCAATGCGTCAGCATCAAGCATATCAATAACATGACTACGATGAGCAACTTGCATTGCAGGGGCATCTTCGTACCTATCGCACGCAATTACTTCTAGGCCTAGTCGTTGGCATTCTATTGCCACTTCCTTCCCAAGTTCACCTGAACCTAACAACAAAACTCGAGTCGCGCCTGCGCGAGTAGCAGTACCCAGCATCCGTATATCCTTCATTAACTATTAAATTGAGCGGATCATACTGGATATTGAGAATTCCGCAATCGTTTGCTTTGTAAAAATGGACAAAAAAATGCCCTAAACAATTCAGGGCGTTAAAGATTTTACAGGGATGTATAAGCGATTGTAATATCGGGATTTAGTGCGTCTAGAGTGGACTGCGTACCATCTAAATTGCTTATCTTTCCGGCCGACAATTCGGCTAATGCCGCTGATTCAATCTGTTCGAATGATTTGCCTGCTACAAGAACTTGCGCTAAAGCTACCTGAAGAGGAGGTAGGCTTGGATTAAATGCGGCATTTTCAGCATAAGAGCCTAAGTAGACAGAACCATCATTTAACCTAAGTGCTACACCACTATGATTTGCTGAGTAGGGTGCGTGGCTGTAATTGAGTGCCTCGACTGCTTTGAGTACGAGTGGGTCAGTTTCTTCTGTTTTATATGAAAGTGTCTTTCCATCCATTAATCGTGCTTCAATATCTAAATCTGCTGGGCCGAAAGAATCAGGCAAATATTCTTGAAGTGACATCTCGTCACGTTGAGGTAATTGAACTTTAAGCTCTTTAGCTGTCGTTAACTCGTTCATAAATTGTCGGCAGTGTCCGCAAGGACTATAGTTAACCGTAATATCGATAATACCTGTCTCACCTTTCATCCAAGCATGGCTGATACCACATTGTTCGGCATGGACAGTTTGACTCATTTGCGCGCCAATAAACTCCATGTTTGCACCGAAGTAAAGTCTTCCGGATAACCCTCTTACTATGGAACCAACATAAAATTCAGATATTGGGGCGTAAGAATAAGCAGCGGCAAATGGGAGTAAGCTGATACGAAGCTCTTCATCACTCAAACCTGAAAGCGCTAAAAGTTCATCAAATTGCTGTGCTGAAATAGTTGCGTCATATGTTGCGCAATTAAATAGACGTTGTAAATAATCAGCTACCGGCTTAGGTGTATCACTTAGCGCGGCTTCTAGTCGAGTGTTCATAGAGAATCCTTTGTATTTCGATACTGATTATTCTAGCCAACACCAATCATAATGCAGTGCTCTATGTCACAATTATAATTGCAATGAACTATTATGTTTCATTAATAGAGTGAGGTCACATTAGTTTGGGGGCGATCAATATCCAGTTTAGGTCAAATAGTTACCATATGTATTGTTATTTTGGTTATTTGTATTGCTTATGTATTGTTCTGGTATTATGTTGTCAATATCCAATCGTTCTAGGTGAAAGATGAATGTCAGAACTGAGTAACAAAAAATTGATCGCGTCAGATTACGATAAAACTTACCACAGGCATGATGCAGAGGATCTCGACAACAATAACTTGGCTGTTCAAAAGTGGGGTAATGCCGGTAATGTTTTTGCAATCAGCACTGGCCGCGATGTGGCAAGCATGTTATTTGAAAAAAACATCGTCACATTAAATACGACTACATGATTTCATTGAATGGATCATTTATTGTTGATTCAGAAAACAATGTCCTTTTTAAAAAAGCATTAGATAATCAACTCGCAAGAAAATTAACCTTAATGCTTCAAGAACAGTTCGGCGATGAGCTGATTATTTCCAACGGTTTTGATGGTTGTAATTTCACCAATAAAAAGGCCAGTGAAACAAACGAAATAGCGAAAGAAGTATTTGAAAGAAACTCGCAAATCTACACGAAAACTATCGATACAGCGTTGGATAGCGAAGTGCTATTGATTGGTTGTCTGAATGATAATTTTGATAAGGCAGTGGAAGTCAGGGATAGAATTTTGTTTGATTACCAAGACGTCGTCGAGGTATTTATCAATCTAAATTATATTAACATTGTTCCGAAAGGAATAAGCAAAGCGTCAGGTTTAGAGTTTGTTATAGAACATGCGCAATTAAAGAAAGAGAACGTTGCAGTGATAGGGGATGACCTTAACGATATTCCAATGTTAGAAAAATTTAAAGCTTATGCTGTAGAGAACGCAAAAGATGAAGTGAAGGCTATTTCGATAAAAGTGCAACCGAGCGTTGCTGCTTTGATTGAAGAGATGCTCTTAGAGTAACTATACCAGTCCGAATAATCACACAATTAAAAAGAAAAAGGATGGCATTGCCATCCTTTAGTATATGTCTACTTGCTTGGAGACGTTGTCGCCGGTTTAGACGGTCTTCTGCGCCTGGACGGTTTATTTGCAGCGGTATTACCACCGCTTTCTGAACCTTTTGCTCCAAAATGGCGCTTATTTTTACCTGCCGGTTTATGACCTCGAGCATTATCACCTGAGCGCTGTCCATCTGCGTGATTTGGTTTCGCTCTTTTAGGTTTCTTTGCTTTGATTGGTTTTCGACTAAGATTCGATTCAGGAACGATATCTGATGGTATGAAACCTTCAACATCAATACGTGGGATCAGTTTTTGAATAAGCCTTTCAATACCAAAAAGATCAGGAGCTTCTTCTGCTGTTACAAGTGAAATAGCTTTACCTACTTCACCGGCTCTTCCTGTTCGACCGATACGGTGAACATAGTCTTCAGAGACATTTGGCAGATCAAAATTGACGACCTGAGGCAACTGTGGAATATCAATGCCTCGTGCTGCAATATCTGTAGCGACTAAAGCCCTAACTTCGCCTGACTTAAAGCCTGCTAATGCTTTTGTTCTTGCACCTTGACTCTTGTTGCCGTGAATTGGTGCAGATTTGATGCCTTGTTTTTCTAAGTACATAGAAAGACGGTTTGCACCGTGTTTTGTTCGGCTAAAAATAAGAACTTGTTGCCAATTGTTTTCTTTTATTAACTTAACTAAAAGAGCCGATTTTCTTGATTTGTCTACAGGGTAAACGAATTGCTCTACTGTCGTTGCTGTCGAATTTTCAGGGCTGACCGATATTTCTACAGGGTTGTTAACTAAACCTTTGGCCAAGGACCGAATTTCCGGTGAAAATGTAGCGGAAAACAATAGGTTTTGGCGTTTTTTCGGCAGTAGATCTAAGATTTTTTTTATATCTCTAAAAAATCCCATATCTAACATTCTATCGGCTTCATCTAGAACCAAAACTTCTATTTGAGAAAACTTAACAGCATTTTGATTATATAGATCCAGCAGACGGCCAGGTGTCGCGACCAGAACGTCACTTCCTTTTCTAAGGATTTGCATCTGTGGGTTAATTTTTACACCACCAAATACGACGGTTGAAGTCAGCGGAAGATGTTTGCTGTATTTGACGACGCTTTCATTAACCTGCGCTGCTAGTTCTCTAGTCGGTGTTAGAATCAATGTTCTAACATGGTTTCCTTTAACTTTTGTTCCGCCGCTTAACCTTTCTAAAATGGGTAAAGTGAACCCGGCTGTTTTCCCTGTACCAGTTTGCGCCGCTGCCATTACGTCTTTCCCAGCTAGAACCGCAGGTATGGCCTGTTCCTGAATTGGGGAAGGAGTGTCATAACCTTGTTCTTCTATTGCTTTAAGAATAGGTGCAGATAAGCCTAAAGAGGTAAAACTCATAATATATTGGTTCTCAGTGATTAATGGGAATTCAGATGGCGGCGAAAAGCATGAAGAAACAGATGCGCGCAAGAAATGAAGCGCGCATTTTCATCTATTTAACTCGCGAACACAAGAGAAATAAAGAATGACACCTTGGGCTATATACTAGCCATTAACAATTATATTAAGCCATTCTATATAAATGTAGACAATAGGTGCGAAAATAGAAGTAATGACACCACAAAGAACCAATGCGAGAGAACTAAATGCAGCATCTCTTTGATCTTTTTCGATACAAGTAGCGGTACCCAACGCATGAGAGACTGTCCCCATGGTTAGCCCTTTTGCTATTGGATGACTGATCCCAAGTATTTGGTAAATAGGGTAAGCAAATATCGCACCGAACACGCCAACAATGAGTACCAATATAGCTGCGATTGCTGGCTCACCTCCTAAATGGCTAGAAACTTCCATTGCTATTGGTGTCGTAACCGATTTCCCCATGATACTGGCGACTAAGCTCATGTCGGTATTTAAAAATACAGCAATGCTAGCAGAGATAATCATTGAAAGAGCACTGCCAACGCCACAGGCTAAAAAAATGATTTTCCAATTTCTTTTTATCTCAGGGAACTGCTCATAAAGCGGATAAGCTAGTGCGACAACCGCGGGTTGCAACAGATAAATAAATATTATGTTTTCCTGCTTATATTCTTCGTAAGGCATTTTCATTAATAGCAAAATAGGGATAATAATCACTAAGCTTATGAGTAACGGATTAGCTAGAGGGTGATTCAGTTTTTTGCTAATAAAGCGAGCAATTAAGAATGTGACGATAGTCAGTACAATCCAAATCATTTCTTCGGTACCAATATTTTTTCTAGCATCATAGCAAGAAACACTAACATGATCGCAGTGCCACCGACCGCACTTGCAATGATAGGGAACGCGTTATCCATTAACAGTTGGTAATGATCTATTAATCCAGCACTAATAGGAATAAAGAGTAAAATCATATAGCGGATAAAGATATTCGCACTAGGTTTGACCCATTCTGGAGAGACTAAGCCTGAAACCATTGCGAAGAAAAGAATTAGCATACCAATGATGCTGCCTGGTATTGATATCCCCAACCCGTGTTGGATAGCCGTACCAAGGGTGAGGGCAAGAATAATCAACCCAAGTGACGTTATGTATTTAATTGTTTTTTTATCATTTTTAGGAAACGAGTTGTTCAACGTATTTATACACGGACCTTAAGATGGCAAGTTTTTTTTCATCGCCTTCATGTTCGTGAGCAAGATTTTCTAGGTTGAGCATGTAATTAGGGAGAGACGACTCAAAATAATCTCTACAGTGATTAGCCCAGCGCTGTTGCTCTTCGTCACTCAACGTTTCGGCAAAATGACGAGCTCTGTATTTAAACAGAAGTGGCGCAATTCGCTTATCAACGAACTCTATATCTAATGCAGCTAAGTTTTCAGGCTTCGCTTCTAGGATAATGTCCATAGCGGCTCTATCTGATGGTGTAAAAAACCCGTCGTAAAGCTGACTGTCCACGTCACTGCTATTGTCGTATTCTTTATCAACAGAAAACAAATTTATCAGTTTTTCTCTAATTTCGGGATGCTGCTTTAGTCGAGCAAGGTTTTGAAGACATTGTTCTCTGTTTATACCAATTCGTTGTGCATTTTCGGCTGTAAGCGTTTTAGCAGGTGCCAATACTGGACACTTATTGAGGTGTACCAATTTTACAGGGATAGGTTGCTCTCCCTGCTCAAGTTCGTTACGTTTTGTATACATTCGTTCACGTATTTGATCAGCATCTAACTCTAAAAGAGGTGTTGGGTCCATCGCTAAATTAACCATAATGATAGCGTTCTGATTTTTTGGATGCCAAGCCATCGGCACGACCCAACTCGTATTTGAGCAGTCGACACCAAACATACCAGAAACATGCACTAGTGGTGTTAAATTAACGATATCAATCAGTTCATTTAATTTGCGTTTGTGGCGCATACTATATAGATAATCAAATAACTTCGGTTGTGCTTGTTTCAGCTTTTTGGCTAGTTCTATCGTAGCAATCACATCTGCCATCGCATCGTGGGCATTTTCGTGCTCAATGCCATTTTCGACAGATAATTTTTCTAATTTAAAACTAGGCTTGCCTTCTTCATCAGTTGGCCAGTTTATGCCTTCTGGGCGAAGAGCGTAGCAAGTTCGCATCACATCAAGTAGATCCCAGCGAGAATTACCATTTTTCCAACTCCAAGCGTACGGGTCGAAAAAGTTACGATAAAGAGTGTAGCGAGTAACTTCGTCATCAAAGCGAATACTGTTGTAGCCTAAGCTCGTCGTGTTTGGTGTGGAAAGCTCATCGTGGATACGTCTAATGAATTCTGGCTCAGGTAACCCTTGTTGAAGTGCTTTTTGAGGAATGATACGAGTAATAAGCGCAGCTTCTGGTGAAGGTAAGTAATCACGAGGTGGTTGGCAATAAATGACCAGAGGTTCGCCAATTATATTAAAATCCATATCTGTACGAACACCTGCAAATTGGCTTGGCCTATCTTTAGAGGGACTTATTCCCCATGTTTCGTAATCGAACCAAAAAAAGGTTGGTTGTTCGTTGTTTTTATAATTTGTCATAGACTCTAATTAACCGCGTTGTGTCACGTACTTGCGGCGATTATATTTCATTTTGAATAGTATTTTTCAGTTTATTTAATGTTATTCAATTAAGCGTTCAATTTGGGACTTGATACCTTGTTAACAGCGCATGAATTTCGTTTGAATTTAATGTGCAATAGTTATCCGCTGGGTGGTGAGTCGGTTTAACAAGTGAGAAAATCATCGCCTGTGCAACCGTACTGGCTTGAATTGGTTTAAAATTGGCCAACGGCCCGATTAGGAGAGGTTTCACTATCCAGAGTAGCTTCTGCAATATTTTTTCATCGGACCTCGGGTTTTGACGAATTCCAGCTAATGGGCCTGGTCGCATAAATACCACGCGCTCAAATTGTAACTTGAGTAAATTTTGCTCCATTCTCCCTTTGCATTTTAGGTAGTGTGAAAACGAATGGGTATTGGCGCCGTAACTCGATACAACCGCGATTCTTTTAACACCAAGAATTTTCATTGTTTGTGCTACTTGAGTGACTAGCTCAACATCTACTTGTTCAAGAGCGAGCTTGCTTCCTGCTTGTTTAATTGTGGTACCGAGGCAAATAAATCCAAAATCAGGTGAAGGTGATTGGTTGCTCCAATGAGTCACAGTTAGCTCAGAGTTCTGGATCTGATCAAATTTATTATTTTGTATTGAGAGCGGGCTTCTTACTAGCGCGGTTACGTTAGATATAGACGAAAGTTCTAATAATTGGGATAACACCTGCTTACCAACCAAACCGGATGCTCCCGCTATAATCGCGTTTGCTCCATCGCCAAAATTGTCCATTGATACTCACTTTCAATAACTTACTCGCGTGTAGTAACAATATCTTATTAAAACTATTAGTCAATTTGATACTTTTGATGTTTGACTCGGCTTACCAAGCTCTGATGGTCGCTTAGTATTGCAGGGCAATACTAAGCGATGAGGTTTATGTTAGGGAAATTGGAATTGCCGTTTTTGACTTGTTTTTGTTTTTATTAGCGGTCTTTGATTTTTTCGATTTCCGAGAGGTTTGATTTAACAGCATACAATACCTCCTATTAATGATTGTGCTGACTTATAAGTATAGCCCTTATTTGTAGTGTCACATTATAAGGGGTTGTTGTGTATTTAATGATTATGCCATTTAGCAGAACATTCTTCTAAATCTCACTTTAGGCAGTTTTATTGTTTGATAATCGTTGCGAAACTAGGTTATCGTCTATTTGCTAGGAATTTAGTTATTTTCACGGAGAGAAAATATGAAAATTGGTGTTATTGGAGCAGGTTCTGTTGGTGTTGGTATTTGTAATTACCTCCTTACATTAGGCAGCGTCAGTGAGCTCTCGTTGCTCGATCTTAATAAAGAGAGAGCTGAAGGTGAGATTTTAGATTTTAGTCATACAAACGCATTAACTTTCAGTAAAAACACGCGTTTAAAAGCCAGCGACGATTATGAAATATTAAAGGCGTCAGATATTGTTGTGATCACAGCCGGTGCGCAAATAAAAGAAGGGCAGAATCGACTTGATCTTGCAGAAATCAATAGCAAAATCTGCGTTGATATTGCAAAACAGGTCGAGAAAGTCGCACCGGATGCTATTCTTATTATTGTTACTAACCCATGTGACATTGTCACTTATTTTATCGCGGCAAATACGAGCTACACAGCGTCACAAGTAATCAGCGCAGGCTGTCTGATTGATACCGCAAGGTTAATGACCATTGTCGCTAAAAAAGCGGACATTGATCCTAAAAATGTATTCGGCTACGTTCTCGGCGAGCATGGTAGCCACTGCTTCACACCCAAGAGCTTGATTAGTATTGCTGGACAACCTGCAGATTACTACTGTGAAACTAACGGGGTTGATAAAATTGATGCCGATAAGTTACTCGATGAAGTAAGGCAGGTGGGATTTGAGATTTTCACCAAAAAACAGAACACCACACATGGAATTGCGGCTAGCGTATTTAGAATTGTCCAAGCGATTATGATTGATGAAAAATCGGTACTTCCTGTTGGCACACTAATACAAGGTCAATATGGTCTACATGATGTTGTATTGAGTTTGCCTACTATTATATCTCGAAAGGGAGCGGAGAAAATACTCATCCACCCATTTGAATCCCATGAAAAAAAGCAGTTAGATTATATTGCGTCAGAACTTAAAGCCTTAATAATTGATGTGGCAGGTAAAACTGGCTTAATGAAATAAAGAAAACTTGTATTGTTTTAGTGCGTTAGAGTGTGCCAGAAGGTACACTCTTTTTTTGTCAAATATTTCCATCAATGATTTTGTCGAATACTATAATGGCATAGACGTAATAATGTATTGTTTGGCAATATTGAATTAGCAAGGACCCGCTATGAACATTGACCTTAGTACTATTCCTCCAAGCCAAGTTTATCAATTGATGACTCAAACTGTCGTACCAAGGCCAATAGCATGGGCACTAACAGAATCAGAAAATAACACCTTCAACCTAGCGCCTTTTTCATATTTTATGGCCGTCTCTAGTCAACCCCCTTTACTCATGCTATCTGTTGGAAAAAAATCGACCGGTGAAATTAAAGATACGACTCGTAATCTTTTGGAAACTGGAAAAGTAGTGATTCATATTGGTAGTGTAGGTACAGAAAAGGTGATGACTAAAACGGCTGCGAGTTTAGATTATGGCCAATCAGAAGTGGATATCAACAATATAGCGCTCACGGAGTTTTCGGGTTTTACACTACCGCGAATAGCTTCTTGCGCTGTGGCCTTTGGCTGTACACTTTTCCAAACTCATGAAATTGGCGACACTCCGCAATCGCTTCTGTTTGTAGAGATCGAGAAAATCTATATAGATGATTCTGTTGTCAGTGAAATTGATGAACGGCTCAAGATTGATGCGTTAAAATTGGACCCGTTAGCAAGACTTGGTGGGAATGAGTTTGTCACACTCGATAAAATCATTTCTGTCGTCAGACCAAAATAGAAGAAATCCGAATGTTAAATAGAAATTTTACAACAATAATACAAAATAGAATTGATCAAAAGACAAAACCTTTAGGTTCACTTGGAGTGCTTGAAGACATTGCTCTGCAACTCGCCCTGATTCAAAGCCAAGGTAAAGAAGTAGCGGCCACTGAGATAAAAATAACCAAGCCCACTATGCTTGTTTTTGCAGGTGATCATGGAATTGCGGAAGAAAAAATAAGTATTGCGCCAAGTGAAGTTACTGCCCAGATGGTGTTGAACTTCTTAGCGGGTGGAGCGGCAATTAATTGCTTTTGCAAAGCAAATGATATCGCATTTAAAGTGATAGATTGCGGTATTCTTTGCCCAGTTGAATTTAAGTCTGAACAGCTAGTGTTGCAAAGGTTAGGGCAGAGGACTAATAATTTTGCGGATCAACCGGCAATGAATATCGCAGCAGTAGATAAGGGGTTGGAGTTTGGCGCTAAAATCGTAAAAGAAACGATTAACCAAGGTTCGAATATCATTATGTTCGGAGAAATGGGGATAGGCAATACGAGCAGTGCCTCTGCCCTGTTAAGTGCCATTTCTAATCGAAGTTCTGAAGAATGTGTTGGATTTGGTACGGGAATCAGTGAAGAACAGCGAAACCTAAAAGTGAAACTTGTAGGTAAAGGTGTCGATAGGTGCGAGGGTAAATCTATTAAACAAATTCTCGCGGAAGTTGGTGGTTATGAAATAGTACAAATGGTTGGTGGCTTTATAGAGGCGGCTAAACAGAATGTACCTGTGCTTGTTGATGGCTTTATTGTTAGTGCTGCTGCCTATGCGGCAACGCGGATAAACCCTGAATGCCGCGATTGGATGATCTTTGCCCATAAATCCGAAGAACAAGGTCACCAAATACTGTTGTCCGAGTTAGATGCCGAACCGTTATTAGATCTAGGACTGCGGTTAGGTGAGGGTACCGGTGCAGCGTTAGCATTACCATTAATACGAGCTTCAGCAGAGTTCTATAATAATATGGCGAGTTTTGAGAGTGCTGGCGTTACGGTTTGATTTAGCTTAAGTCATTGAGGTATGTCTCGAAAATATGAATTTTAATGATTAGAGATTGATTCATAAAGTCGAGAAAGTTACCCTGATGGCTAGATAGAACAATGGCTAGGGTAACTTTGCGTAATTAACGATTTTAAGTTAATAAACATAGGGACTTGTTAGTCATCTTTTTACAAAAATTATTAGTACAACCAATTATAACAAGACCTGATGTATTGAAGGAGTTACTCATGGCACAAACGCTGTTTCGTCAATCTTTTTTATATGACAGCTTAAATCTAGATAACGAAATGCCAGAAAAACAAGTTCAATTACCATCTGGCCCAACAATCCGTGTGCTGAAGCGGGGCGTAGTTGAAGTTATTCCTTATCAAGTCACAAATGATACAAAATCTATTGTGCTCTCTGCAGGTATTCATGGCGATGAAACTGCACCGATGGAGTTATTAGATAAATTGGTTGGCGATATCATTGAGAAAAGAGTAACAGTTAATCATAGGTGTTTGTTTCTGTACGCGCACCTCCAAGCAACGAATCAACATACCCGTTTTATAGATGAAAATTTGAATCGACTTTTTGATAACAAGCCGCACTCGAAAGAGTCTTTAGAAACTAAAATCGCGGATGGACTGAAAGAAACGTTAACGAAATTCTTCGAAGGTACTCAAGAAAAACAACGTTGGCATCTTGATTTACATTGTGCGATTAGAGGCTCTAAACACTATACATTTGCTGTGAGCCCTAAAGTGGCTAAAGCGCAAAGCCGCAGCCGTGAACTGATAGAGTTTATTGAGAAGGCGAAAGTAGAAGCTGTTTTACTATCAAATGCCCCCGCGGCAACATTTAGTTGGTATAGCGCAGAGTGCTTTTGCGCTCAAGCACTTACGATGGAGCTTGGAAAAGTATCGCCATTAGGGGAGAACGATCTCAGTTTAATTTCTGGTTTTGATGATGCTTTGAGAGCTTTATTATCAGATGAGTTAGATAGAGTCGATGCTGTACCATTAGTTACCTATCGAGTAACACAAACCATTAAGCGGTTAACCGACGATTTTGACTTTAATTTTAGTGATGATGTAGAAAATTTCACTCAGTTTGAGCATGGTCAAGTTCTTGGACATGATGGTGAAAAGCTTTTGTTCGCTAAAGTCGAACAAGAAGCGATTGTATTTCCAAATAAAAACGTTGCACTTGGCCAAAGGGCAGCATTAATGGTGAGCCCTGTAGAAACTTGGTATCAAGACGACCAACTTGTCTACGATTAAGTCATACTCGCATAGAGTTTAAAACGCTGACTAATTAGGTCGGCGTTTTTTTTGCTTATTGCTAAGGTAATTGATTGATTTATAGCCATTAACGAGCATTTTTTCCATAACTTTACAGTCAATATTGGCGCGTTTAGCACCGTTCTAGTGCATTCATACTGTTTTAAACCAGACAGAGATTAAAAATATCCAATAAAAACAATACGATAATAAAATAAAAATTTTGGCATACAATTGGCATTAATACTATTGATACATTCTCGTTCTACTTTCGTTAGGCATTAGCGCCTTCTACTGGCATTGCAGAAGGCGCATTTTTTTACCTAAATCAAATCCAATCTTACAACCCACACTGTTTTTCTTCCTGAACAAGTTATCCGTAAAAACGCCTATGTTTTTGCAAGCACTATGATATCCGTTTCCAATATAATCTAGATTCGCAAAGGACACTTTTAGTTGACTAGCAATGAACAGAATGGAGCAAAAAGCACCGAAGTAGTGCATATTTAAAAAACTAGATTTGTTATATATTTTTAATATTCAATAAAAACAATAGTTTAAAATTATTTAATTGTTGGCACACAATTGGCAATACTAATAGCGATACATTCTCGTTCTACTTTCGTTAGGCATTGGCGCCTTCTTCAGGCATTGGAGAGGGCGCATTTTTTTACCTAAAGTAAAATCAATATGTTTAGACTAAAGAGGAAAGGTCGGCAGGGCGATAGTTAATGGATTTTAATACCTTTCCTTTTCGGATTGTTTTTGACTCAGAAACAAAGTCTTCAGCACATTTAGCTATTACGTAGTTACCTTTTGCAACCGCCATTAAAGTAATCCCTTGTTTTGCATAAAATGCTTCTGTTTCTAGGTATTCAGAATGGTCTTTGCACACTTTACTCATATTGCTTGAATGTACTTCATCCCAACAAGGTAAGAAATCAATATCTAGGTTCGTTGCTGCGTTAAGTAGTACGTCAATGAAATAGCTAATGGCGACGTTATCTTCAACTTTACTGTCTCCAAGATGTACTAAACGGCCCATCAAAACATAAATACTGTCAACGATAGCATCCGCTTGCTCAATTTTACTGTCGGCTTCGGCTAGTTCTGTCAGTTCTTCAATTATTAAGGAAGAATGAAGTGTATCCATAGCGTCGTTCATTGATGTTTTATCGTTAACAGGAAGATCGAATGTCGAGCGAAACTCATTAATATCACGGTAGATATGGTCAAAGATAGGTTGAGTTAGCTTGGTTAGTTTCATTTTTCGCATCCATATTAAATAAGTTGACCGGATAATAACACATTTTATTTAGTAACTTGGACAGCAAAATACCCCAATTTTACTGCTATTAATTAAGATTGTTTAAACGTGATTAAAGTCGGGATATCATAGATTTTTGTTAGGAATAGTATATGAAAGGGAAATACAGAAATGGACGATATTAAACAGTGGAGCAAATACCTACTTTCTTTACCCGGTTCTGATTTGAGTTATCCTTTTGGGCCTGACACCCTAGTTTTTAAGGTGAAGGGAAAGATGTTTGCCTTGATTGGCCACCGGAACGACAAAGACTTTATGAACTTAAAAGCGATACCTGATAACGTTTTGTTTTTAACCGAGCAATACGAGTCTATTACCCCAGGTTATCACATGAACAAAAAACATTGGGTGTCTGTAGAAATCGGCCATAGTGAAAACGACGGAATGCTGAAAGGGTTAGCCGACGATTCATACCTATTGGTTAAATCGTCGTTGACTAAGAAACTGCAAAATGAAGTAGATGGTTTATAAATGCAAAGAAGTGGTTACTGTCTATCAGTTATTGGATCCGTACATGCGTTCAAAGTTCTTTGCATTCCAACCGATCATTATTTGATCTCCTATCTTAAGTACAGGAACTGAACGAGCACCCATCGCTTGAAGTTCCTTGCGTCCTCTTTGCATTTTTGCGTTCGTGAGCCGGTACTTTAATCCTTTAGAGTCTAAGTATTTTTGGGCCTCTTTGCAGTGTGGGCATTTGTCAGACACGTACAATACTAATCTTTTCACTTTGCTATCTCCATCGTTCCTAATTTATTTGCCTTGTAGACAAAAATAGAGGCTTGTTTGCCAAGACTGTCGTATAGTAACGCTTTTGTTATTCGAATTTCTATCATGAATCCATCTCTTCGCTATATTCAGGGCTATCCAGAGCATATCGTTGGACAGGTTGAACAACTTGTCTCCTCAGGAAATTTTAATTCTTGGTTTTCTAAACGCTATCCAAATAACCATCAGATAAAAAGTGAACAAGCACTTTTTAACTACGCGATGGTAATTAAAAATCAATATATGAAGAAAGGTTCACCGATTAGTAAGGTGATTTATGATGGAAAAATACACCTAATCAATAACGCTCTAGGATTGCACTCTTTTATATCTCGGTCACACGGTGGCAAACTAAAAGCAAAGAATGAGATTCGTATTGCTAGTGTCTTCAAACAAGCACCAGAACCTTTACTTCGTATGTTAGTCGTTCATGAGTTAGCACACTTAAAAGAAAAAGATCACAATAAGGCATTTTACGCTCTCTGCTGTCATATGGAACCTGATTATCACCAGCTAGAGTTTGATGCTAGATTGTTTATGATTTCTAAAGAGCTATAACACGAAAAGTAAATCAACAGGCAATTACGTTTGTGGGGCTAGGGAAAGTAAATCGTTTCTAAACGGGTCTTATCTTCTGTTGCTACTATGAGTTTGTGTTATGGAAATCGAAATTTATTTACCTTGTCGACCCGATATCGTCTGTGACGGATTATTGCTGTTATTTTCTGTAGGTTTAATGGCGGTGGTTTTGATAGTTATTTGGTTTATCTACAAAGAGTATAAAGAGATAAATAAAAAAACAGTTAGAAAAAGAAAATCCTCAATCAAACGGTAAATGATTGAGGATGGTAGAAATTAGCAGTGTATTGTTATCGTTATTTAATGAAACAGCAGGTTAGTACGTAATCATCCCCGTTTTTCTCTGTAAAATCTTTATCATCTAAACTGGCTTTTGGTTGGCCCTGATCATCGGTTTTTAGAAGACTCACCCAGTGACGAATACCATGTGTTGACTGTTCTCCATAGCTGCGGCTGAATGTGGCACAAGTTTCTAATTGGATATCAGATATTTCAACCGAGCTTTGCATCCCTTCGTTGGTGCCTTTCTTAAAGCTTACTTCGATGTAACAACCTTCTTTGTCACGCAGTAGAATCGAATCAGGGTGGGTGCGATGTCCTGTAAAAGCGACAAAGGTTCCTGCTGTTTTTAATCCGGTATGTCGGCCATCTTTGAAATAAATAATTAGGTGCCGTCCATTCAACATATAGCTTGTTGCTTCTGCATGGGCGCCTTGATCAAGCGGGAAAATAGCGTCTAAAAGAAGTTTAGCCTTTATCTGTTTTTCTTTAGTTTGTTGACTCTTTATTGTTTCCACGGCGAAGACCGCTTCAGCAATAAATGTTCTGTTTTGATGATCATTAGTTGTGCTGCTGTATGCTGGCATATTCATAGTCTCGCCCTCTTAGTTAGTCCTTTAATCTGCCTACAAGGCTAGGTTAGTTTTGTGCGTTAGCTACCAACTGGTCCAATTACTGCCTTGCTTAGTTTGTAGACTACGTTATTTTTCGCTACAATTTCACAACAAAAATTTTACAGTGTGAATTTTACAAAAGGATAGTGTGAAATGAGACAGTCACAGAGCTTGATTCGTAAGTCACATTTTCTAGGGACAAAGATACGAAATCTTAGAAAACGCAATCACTTAACCATGGAAGACTTATCTGCTCGCTGCGTAAGAATTGATGCTGAACACTCACCTTCTGTCTCATACCTATCAATGATCGAACGTGGAAAAAGAGTGCCAAGTGCCGATATGTTGGAGGTGATTGCAAAGGTTTTTCAAAAGCAACCACGATGGTTTTTAGACGATGAACCAGAATCAGAAGCCATTACCCCTAACAAAGGTCGTAAAGGGGGCATTAGCGGCATGGCATTAGAGCCGAGTTTTTTATTTTCTAATGATATGTTGCAAATAGCCATTCCAGAACTTCTGTCACAGACGGGAGTAAATGGTCGTCAGTTCGCTCAGCTTCTCATACGTGCTTATCAAGAGCATCACCAAAACCACTTTCCTGATCTCGAAAGAGCCGCAGAAGAGGTTGGCTTAAAGCGGTTAGGTTTAACGGTTGACGATATGTTGGATCTGGTCAAAGCACAGGGACTTAAGGTGCATTGGATAGACTCGATGCCGACTGAAACCATGGACGAATTAGGTTTAGTTAGTAAACAGCTTGTCACTTCTTATTTTGAACCACCGGGCAAGATTTACATTAATAAACTATTAAAGAAGCACCCAACACGCTTGAAGTATGATCTTGCCGTGTATATCGGTAATTGTGTTCTTCACAATAAAGAGGGCTTAAAAAGTGTTCTTACGGTGGGAAACCATTCATGGAGAGCCGATGATAGCGTGACCAATGGTTCACCAATTAACCCTCAAGATATTTTACATGCTTGGCGTGACTTCGAATCCAGTTTTTTCGCTGGTGCGTTGCTGTGCCCTAAAGTGCCATATCGACAGTTGTTAGATAGGTATGGTTATGAAATCGATGTACACAAGGCTATCGAAGTGTCTCCATCTGTCGCGATGCGAAGAATGACGGTCGTTTCACCTTACCCACACTGGCATTATTTTGATGCGTACGCTCCGGGTAAGCTCAAGGCGGTTTACCGGGGCAATGGTATTCCACTGCCTTGGGGCAATATGAGGATGGTCAATGATCCTTGCCAACATTGGGCCGTATTTAGAATGTTATCAGAACCTAAAACGGGGACGTCTGCGCAGATTTCTATTTTAAATGTAAATGATGAGCCAAGGCTATATTGCTGTGAGTCGGTGAATGTGAACGACCCTGCAATGAATAATCGAGTGTTGTGCGCTGGATTGGATCTTAACCCAGCCATAGAAGCGCAGGGTGGGGACGCAATAGAAATCGCCAGTGAGTTAAAGGCACTGTGTGTAGAAAATGGCGGCTCGGCAGTTATCCCTCGGCACATTAAAAAAGTTTATCGACGGTTTCCAGAATATTAAATATTAACTGGGTAGAGAGAGGTATTGAGACTCAAGCACGGTTGATATGCTCCCGTGGTGGAGAGTGTCCAAGAATACCGAGTTGTTACAAAAAATGCGAAGACCAAACGACGTAAACATAGTAAATAGAAAAACGCCTTCAAATCGATGCTATGTTTGTTTCGATTACCTTTAAAACGCGGATGCCAGAGTGATAAAGGTAATCTTAATAAACATTTTTTATAGATAAGCGATACGTCAGGTTCTAAACAGCAAGTGGCAATGAATAGATTGGTTTAATTCGCTTACCTAGATTGTCAAATAAGTGAAGATTTTTTTGGTCTACCCACAGAGGTAGTTCCTGGTTTATATCAAAGGGGCGCTCCGGTGTAACCGCAATAATATGTTGCGAATCACATTTGCCATGTACGAGTTGATTAGGGCCTAAGGGTTCAATTGCACTAATCTTCATACCAAATCTTAATCCATTATCAAGCGGTTTACTCTCGACATGTTCAGGTCTTACTCCTAGTGTTATTTCTTGGTCAGCAATCTCGGAGTATTCTTCTAGCATTAACGTTTGGTTTCCGACAGTCAGTAGGCCCTTGTTGATTTTCGCGTTTAGAAAGTTCATTGCTGGGCTACCCATAAAACTGGCTACGAATTTGCTGGCGGGTTGATGATAGACTTCGGAAGGCGTGCCTATTTGTTCTATTTCCCCTAGATTTAATACCACAATCCTATCGGCCAATGTCATGGCTTCTACTTGATCGTGAGTAACATAAACACTTGTAACAGCGAGTTCGCGTTGTAATTTTTTAATTTGAAGTCTCATGTGAGCGCGTAGGGCCGCATCTAAATTAGATAGTGGCTCATCGAATAAAAATAATTGAGGGTCTCTTACTATTGCTCGACCCATCGCGACTCTTTGACGTTGACCACCAGAAAGCTTTGCTGGCTTTCTATCTAAATAATCTTCAATTTTTAACGTTTTTGCGACGCTTTGTATCTTATTTTCAATTTCTACTTTGCTTACACCACGGTTTTTGAGTCCGTAAGCTAAGTTGTTATACACCGACATATGAGGATAAAGTGCGTAATTTTGAAACACCATCGCAATGTCTCGCTCTGCAGGTTTAACTGTATCCACACGTCGCCCATTTAGATGAATTTCTCCATCAGTTATATTCTCTAGGCCAGCAATAGAACGTAGGATTGATGATTTACCGCATCCTGACGGGCCAACCAACACGATGAACTCGCCTTTTGCGATGTTTAGATCAATACCTTTAACGGCTTGGTGACCATTTTCGTATGTTTTAACGAGGTGTTGCATTTCTAACATGTTTTTATTCCTTGTTGTTGCCTATCGCAACATAAAATTTCACTATTTCTCGCTTTCCACTAAACCTTTTACGAACCAACGCTGAAAAATAATAACGACAAGAACCGGAGGTAGCATAGCGAGTATGACCATGGCAAAAGCATAGTTGTATTGAGGTTTTGGGGTTTCATTTATGTTGCTGAGTATCTGTTTGATACCCATTACCATGGTGTTGTAGCTCTCGTCTGTCGTCATCATGATCGGCCAGAGATATTGATTCCAACCCACCACAAACATAATGATAAAAATAGCCGCCATCATGGTTTTAGATAGAGGTAGTAATATATCGAAAAGAAAACGCACAGGACCAGCGTTGTCGAGTTGCGCCGCCTCTAATAATTCATCGGGTATTGTTTTGAAAAATTGGCGGAAAAAGAATGTAGCCGTTGCCGATGCAATAAGAGGAATAATCAGCCCCGAAAAGCTATTAAGCATACCAAGGCTTGAAACCACCTCGTAAGACGGAATAATCCGTACTTCTAGCGGAAGTAATAAAGTAATAAAAATTAACCAAAACCATGCCGATGCATACGGCAGTCTAAAATAGACAAGGGCATAAGCTGCACATAAGGAAATAACGATTTTACCAGCGGCAAAACCTACTCCCATAATCATTGAGTTAATTATCATCGTTTTTGCGGTAACGTTATTCGAAAAACCTTGGCTTTGTGTCCATGCTTTCTCATAAATCTCAAACATCTTTTCGCCGGGCAATAATTGTAAGCCTTCTTTCAATATTGTCGCTGAGTCATGAGTAGAGCTGGCAAAGATCAACCAGATCGGGAAAAGCATAAAGAGTGCACCAAGGATAAGAACGAGATGGTCGCACCAGTGATTAGTTTTCATAGTTGCGTCCTTTAATAGTGCACACGTTTTTCAACGAATCGAAACTGTAAATAAGTAATAAACAGTACCAGAAGTAATAAAACAACGGACTGAGCGGAGCTACCACCCAAATCTGCCCCGACAAAACCATCGGAGTAAACCTTGTAAACTAACGAAGTAGTAGAACCACCGGGTCCGCCAGCGGTCATCGTGTCAATAACACCAAAAGTATCGAAAAAAGCGTAAGTCATGTTAATGACTAACAAGAAGAAGCCAGTTGGAGCGAGTAGGGGAAAGTGATTGTCCAAAATCGTCTTATATCGCTTTCGCAATCGAGCATGGCAGCTTCTCGAACGGCATAAGAAATAGACTGCAAACCCGCTAAAAAATAAACAAAATTCACGGATATTTGCTTCCATACGGAAGTAATTATTAATACGCTAATTGCTTGTGTGGAATGAGTTTGGTAATGGAAGTCGTAGCCTATGCTCTTAAAAAAGCCAACGAAAAGTCCAATGTGAGGGTTAAATATAAAATAACCCATAATGCCCGCTACCGCTGGTGCCACAGCGTATACCCATGTGAGGGTGACGCGATATACACTCTGTCCGTGGATGATCTTATCCGCTTTAACGGCAAGAAGAAGTGCAAGAGCGAGTGAGAGTATTGAAACAACGATCGAGAAAAATATCGTAAATCCGACGGATTTTAAGTATTCGCCAGATTCGAATATCATCTGATAGTTTTCGAACCAAACAAAGGTGGATGACATGCCCCAGGGATCTTCAAGTAAAAAGGATAGATAAATAGCTTTGGCCGCTGGATACATAAAAAAGATGGCGATAATGACGATCTGCGGTGCCAGAAAAAGATATGGCAGAGGAGAATGTCGGAAATTTTGTCGACGTTCCAAGAGAATACCTGCTGTTATAACTGTGATGTAAAGTTGAAAAATGCCCCAATGTAACTGGGGCAAATAAAGTGCTACTTAACAGTGCGAGCGAAACGTTTTAGAAGTTGCTGAGCTTCAACATCGATTTGCTCTAGGCTTTCTGCTACTTGTGAATCGCCAGAGAACATTTTGTCTGTTTCGCGATACATTACTTCACGGATTTGAGGGTAGAAACCTAAACGATAACCTTTAGTCCACTCTCCACCGGGTAAGCTAAGTTGTTTAACTCCAACTTCTGCTGCGGGACTTTCGTTGTAATAACCTGACTTTTTAGTGAGCTCATACGCCGCATTTGTTACTGGCACATAACCAGTGGTTTTATGCCAATACATCTGTACTTCTGAGCTGGTTAGGTAGTTAAAGAAAGCGGCAACCCCTTTGTCCTGCGCTTTATCATGACCTGACAGTGCGAAAAGTGCCGCTCCACCGATGAAGGTAACACCGGGGTTATCGTTAATAGATTTCCAGTAAGGTAGAAATGTCGTTCCCATTTTAAAATCAATACGTTCTTTTAACCCACCAAAAGACCCTGATGATCCTATCCACATTGCTACGTCTTTACGCTCAAAAGGGGTCTGATTTGCAGCCCAATCTTTGCCGTAATATTTGTAGTAACCTTTATCGGACCACTCTTTCATTTTAGTAAAGTGCATTTGAAGGTTTGGCGTGTTGTACATTATTTCGGTAGCTGGTGCGTCAAAGCCATTGTTTTTGTCTGATAGTTGTTGATTGTGGCGAGACTTAAAGTTCTCAAAGAATATCCAAGGCGTATGTGATTGTGAAAATGCTGCATGGCCTTGGGCCTTGAGCTTTTGTGCGACCAATTCCATCTCTTCATATGTTTTTGGTGGCTCTACACCCGCTTGTTCTAACATATCAGCGTTATAATAAAGAACGGGCGTTGAGCTGTTGAACGGCATACCAACCATTTTGCCATTACTATCAGCGTAAAAGTTACGCACACCAGATAGATAGTTTGAAGAATCGAAATCATAGCCAGACTCAACCATAATATCCTGAACTGGTTTTGCTACACCAGGCGCATTCATTATCGTTGCGGCACCAGCATCAAATACCTGAAGAATATTAGGAGACTCGTTTGCACGAAAAGCCGCTATCCCAGCTGTTAGCGCCTCTGTATATGTTCCTTTGTAAACTGGAACTAATTTATATTCGCTTTGTGACGCATTAAAATCTGTTGCGATTTTATTTACGGTGTCGCCTAGTTGACCTCCCATTGCATGCCACCAAGTTACTTCAGTTGCAGCAAATGCACTACCAGATACGGTTGCAGACAGTAATCCGGCTAGCCATAGTTTTTTCATTGTTATTTCCCTTGTGTATGAAAAAGCGTCCGTGAATTCCTTTATTCAATTAAGTACCATTCTTATTAAAAGTAGTTTTTAAAAATCCTGGAAGCTAAATTTAAAAGTAGTTTCGAGCGAACATATTGTGGTTCGTTTGGTATTTCGTTTGGTGTCTATATTCAAATGAAACCATGACAAATATGTTTCGCTAAAATTTAAGTTTGATGAATGATTTATGTAGCAAATATGGCACTTGATATCAGTATTTGGCCGGCTTTGGTCACCGAAGAAGGCAGTGGAAGGGAGATTTCAAAAATATAATTGGCTAGTAGCAAAGGTTTTCGAAAACGAAAAATGATATAGTGAGAGGTCGATAATTTACTAAATAAAACGCATTTATATGGCTAAACGCTCCGTTATTGTTGATATTGTTTCTTATGGGATTTATTCAACATGGGATTCAAAATCCAAACAGTTACCCAAAATACTAGAATTTACTACACAGGTACCTGCTGAACTGGATATAGAGTTTGGTTTTACTGTCAATATTAAAAAAGCAAAAGGTAAGAAAATCCGTTTTTGTATCTATCACCCTAATATAACTAGCGATGATGGTGAGATACTTGAACCATTTGATGGTGAAGAACATATCAATAGCAATGATTGGCACTTTTATCTTGGTGACACAATCTGGCTTCCAATCGAAAATAAGTTAGGCCCATGGCGGATGACCATTGAGTTAGACAGTAAAACAATTGCAGATAAAACCTTTGATGTGTTTGCAAAAGATGAAGGGCAGTTTTGGAAACAGAGAGGCTTTTGATTTTATCTAATAACGAATTGATTCATCGCTAGTCTATTAAAGGATTGAACCCAGTTATCTGTTCGTTTTAAAAGGTGTATAGCGGCCATCTCAGCCATCGAGGATGACCGAGATGGTAGAACTTAAGATTCGGCTTCATGTTTGTAGATATGAACGTCACGTTGAGGGAACGGAATACTGATATTTGCGTTGTCGAGTTGTTTTTTGACCTGCTCAGTTACATCCCAATAAACGTCCCAATAATCCTCTGTTTTTACCCAGGGTCGTACGATAAAATCAACTGATGACTCGTTAAGCGTATGGAGCTTCACCGTTATTTCAGGTGTTTTTAGTACTCGTGGGTCGTTGAGCAAAATATTAGTAAATACTTCTCTTGCCGCGTCAATGTCGTCCGCATAACCAATACCAAAGACCATATCGACACGCCGAATTGTTTCCGCGGTAATATTATTAATAACATCACCCCATATTTTATTGTTAGGGATTACTAATCGTTGGTTATCGATGGTTTGCACGCTAGTTGAAACTAAGCTCATGTTTTTTACTGTTCCTTGGATACCGGCAACTTTAACCATGTCACCTACATCATAGGGGCGGTATATAAGGATCATTAACCCTGAAGCAAAATTGGAAAGAGTATCTTGCAGCGCGAAACCGATAATCACACCAGCAACACCGAAACCAGTTAATAGCGGCGCGAGTTCAATGCCGATTTGCGAAGCAGCAAATAGGATACCGATAAAAATAACGGTTTTAGAGGCAATAGAAACAAAGAAGTCTTGCATCAATACACTGAAATCCATTTTCGAATGTTTTACGCTTTTTTTAACCGTGGAACTTACGATACGGGATATACTTCGCGTCACATACAATATGAACAAAAACAGCAATACTTTAACAATTAGAGATGGCGTGTTGTCGAACGCCCAATCCTTTAATGATGCTAGCCACTTTTCAAACAGACCAAATGCTACGTTTACATCTAAAACATCCGCGTTGATGTCGCCGGTAATTGTCAATAATAATTGTTTGGTTTGGGTGACATCTATGCCTATTTTACCCATGATGGAAGTAGCAACTTCTAGGCTAATAACCGATACGGCGATCTGTTCATTGTACCTGACGATCTGTTGAGTCAGCGATGCCTTTTCTTCGTCACTAACATAAGCCAATCGAGCTTCAGTTTCTCTTTTCTGAGTGTCTAAATATAGCATCGCGTTAGACAAAAACTCAGCACGCCTGCTTAGCGAGGACTTGAAATCGGTTGTGTATTGTTCGATATCTAGACTGTATTGTTCGGCTGTATTTAGTGTGGCAAAAAGTTGTTGATAGTACGTATCCATTTTGGTGATTCGACGTTGAACCTTGAGTCGAAGATCAACGTTGTCTTTGTATTCATGTGCTCTAAGTTGTTTAGCGAGAGAGGCAATGTCTTCATCGCTATATTTCAATAGTCCTCGAAGTAATTCTATTTGACCTATAACAATGGCGTTGATCTGTTCTTTGTCAGACATTGTTTTAATATTGAGCAGCAGGTCATCGCGAAAATGGTTGTTTTTACGTCGTAAAATATCTTCGAGAAAGGGTTTGTCGCTATTGTGCGCGGTGACAAGCTTTGCTAAATCGGATTGCAAGCTTTGTTGACGGTCTATCAATTCGTTTGCCTGTGTGCTCATAGACAGGGAAAATAGAGTGATAGTAAGCAGCAAAGTAAATATGTTTGAGAATAATTTTTTCATTACCGAGCCTTGTTAAATAAATCACGTTAAATGAATAGGTTAAGCCTATATCTAGTGTATAAAGGAATCAGAATATTCTCCATTTTTTATAACAAAAAAAGCCCAACGACAACGCTGAGCTTTTCTATCTAAACTGGGCTTAATCTAACGAGTCATCAATTAGATAATAAATTACAGATATAGCTTGGCTAAATCTGAAGGTTCCATCTCTTTACCTTCCAATGATTCGTTCCAGTTAACACCAGCAAGTACTCCGTCTTCTGCTAGCGTAATTAGCCAATCTTCAACAAACACATCCAGTGGTATTTCGTAGATTTCGAATTCTGCCCACTCTTCAACATTATGTATAGCCGCGTCTTCTTTGTTAGACCAAAACGGCATTACTTCACTATTTTCAAACTCAGATGAATCACAGGCTAGCCAATCTTCGTCGTTATTTCTTAGCCCCCAAACTACTTGATTCTGTTTAGTCTCAGTTACGAATAACTGCAAGTTTGCTTCTATGTCTGATGTTAGCTTTGTCATTGTTTGGTTCTCTGTATTCGATAGACGCTAAGACTACCATTATTACGCTTTATTAATAATACTTTATTGTTCAATATATCTTATGAAATGGTATACTGTTACATATTACTCACTGATTTAACATGCTATTAGCATTTATTGGTGATCTAGCTGTTTATTAAACGCGTATGTATATCTGCTTAGTCTGCAACCAAGTTCGTTAGCGATAAAGTTTGTCACATAAAAACGTGTTGGGAAGTATAAGAATGAATGAACAAATTTTAGCTGTAAGTGCCGTTATTGAATCCTCTACTGGAAGCGCTATTTTGGTTAGACCCGGAGAGGCAGCCAAATTAGCAGAAGCTGGTATGCAGTTGATACCACAAGATATTTTAATTACACCGAAGAATGCCGAAGTTATTGTTCAGATAAATGGTCAACAGGTTCTCATTGATAAAAACTGTGTTTCTTGTTTAACGCCACAAGCATTAAATAATGGCCAAAATATCGCTATCGCACCAATCTCAGGTGATGTCACGGTTGACCCGTCTGCGGTAGCAAACGAGCTTGCGATACTAGAGGGCGATGAAATTGCCAACATACAAGCAGCTATATTAGATGGTATTGACCCAACACTCGAATTAGAAGCCGCAGCCGCAGGTGGACAAGCTGCAACCAGCGCTAATGGTGGCTTTGTTACAATTGATTACACTTATGTCGAATCACTCGCGTCTACCTTTTTTCAGACACAAGGCCAACAAGCCGAGCAGATCGAAGAAGACGAAGACACGCCAATCGTGCGTCCAGGTGAGGGCGGTGAGCAAGGCACTAGTTCTATTACCGAAGGCACTTTAAACACAGCGAGTGCACTACAATCGTCCACGATCGTCACTACAGTCAACGCTGGGAATAGGCCACTTGATCCATCTTCTTTTACCTTTGAGACTGTGTCATTAGAAGCACTGCTTGCTGAACTAAACAGTGAAGTAACATCATCTGGAGAACCTGTTGTATTCAGTTTTGATGAAGCGAGCAATAGTATTATTGGTGTTCAGGGTGATGTAACCATTATCACTTTCTCTTTGGTGAGTAATTCTGTTGGTGCAAACGTTGAATTATCACTGACGACGACACTAGAACAACCTATCGATCACAATACCCCACTTGGTAACGCGGGTTTAGTTCGGTTTACTGATAATAATCTTTCCATAGACTTTGCTATTCAAGGACAGGATACCAATAGTAACGGCCTTCTTTCTCCTGTAGTGCTAACGCCAACTATTATAGATGGACAGGCCCAAACCGCAGAAAACGTGGATATTGTTTACACTGAGACAAAAGAGCTTAACCCAGAAAATCCAGTCAACTTTGAAGGTACTGCTATTAATATCGGTTCTGATTACCTTCAGGATATCCGCTTTGATGACGAGATCACTGCGCTGTTTGATAGCGTATTGACGAACAATCAATCATTAGAAGCTGTTTTGTCTGATGATGGTAGAACACTTTCAGTGTTTGTTGTTGGTGAACCAGAAAATCGAGTTTTAGACGCGACGATATCCCTTGATGGTAGTTATACCATTACTCAATATCAGGTGCTTGAGCAACTGAATGATCTTGACGATATATTAAGCCTACCTCTGCCTATTACTTCTGTAGATTTTGATGGGGATACGGTTACTAATACTATTAATTATCAAATAGTTGATGGTAGTGACGCTGTCGCTTTAAATCCTGATTCACAAGTCATTTTTACAGAATTGACCACACTAGACGGCTCTGTTAATAATGCGATCAGCGAATCTGGAAGCGCTGGTTTTGTGGCAGGTACAGATAGTATTGAATCTGTCGTTTGGGATATCTCTCAAGAGACAATTCTTTTTCTCGACAACATGACAACAAACGATGGTAAGACAAGTTGGACGTTATCTCCTGACGGCAAAACAATATTAGTTCAAAGAGAAGTCGATGGCGCTGATGTACTCGAACTGAAAATTGAAGATCTCGAAGGGAATTACACAGTACGCCAGTTTTTGTCAATTGATCAGGATATAAGCCAAAACGATGGAGATGATATTTCTAACAGTGGCAGCCAGTTAGATCTGACATTGCTAGCAACTGATGCCGATGGAGATAAAACTTTTGCAAAAGCAAATATCACAATACTAGATGGTCAATCTATTACTATTGGTAACGATTCAAGTTCCATATCATTAACAGAAATTATTGGCTTAGATGGCAGTGAGACAAACGCAATATCTAGCAGTGATAGCCTAGAATTCAGTCAAGGCACCGACGCTATAGAACGTGTTGAGTGGGCCATTAGCGATGCTGCATCTCAAATGTTTGAAGCGCTAACGTCAAAAGGCAACGACACGTCATGGGAACTCATCGATGAAGATAGAACGATTAGAGTTTTTGTAACTGAGAATGGTGTCGAGCTTGATGTATTAGTTATTAGCCTTTCAGATGATAATAGTGGTTCATATCAAGTAACTCAATTTTTACCAATTGACCAAAACTTGCAAAGTAATATAAATCAGTTTGTTTTAACGGCTATGGCAACCGATACAGACGGTAGTCAAGTGTCTAGTGATGTTACAGTTGCGCTAAATGACGGTGTTGATACTCAACTGACCAACAGCCGTGTCACGCTGACGGAACAATTGGACAGTGCCGGTAATTTCGATAGCGCAAATGGTACTACTTCAGGCACAACCAATATCATTCAGGGAGTTGATGGCTCAGAAATCTCGATTGACCTGATTACTGACGTATCTAACTGGACATCTCAAGGTAAAGCGCTGCAAGAGATCACGAGTGCCGATGGAAATACCATCACACTGGTGACGCAAGATGGACAGACGCCTGTATTGAGCTTGGTATTTAACCCAGTAACCGGTGGTTATGATGTTACTCAGAGTTTACCGATAGATCAGGTCTCTGGTAGTGGCAGCAAACTTACCTTTAAAGTGACGGCTGACTCCACGGACGACAACGATAAAACCGCTAATATAGTGGTCAATATAAAAGACGGTGTTGATACTCAACTGACCAACAGCCGTGTCACGCTGACGGAACAATTGGACAGTGCCGGTAATTTCGATAGCGCAAATGGTACTACTTCAGGCACAACCAATATCATTCAGGGAGTTGATGGCTCAGAAATCTCGATTGACCTGATTACTGACGTATCTAACTGGACATCTCAAGGTAAAGCGCTGCAAGAGATCACGAGTGCCGATGGAAATACCATCACACTGGTGACGCAAGATGGACAGACGCCTGTATTGAGCTTGGTATTTAACCCAGTAACCGGTGGCTATGACGTTACTCAAAGTTTACCGATAGATCAGGTCTCTGGTAGTGGCAGCAAACTTACCTTTAAAGTGACGGCCGACTCCACGGACGACAACGATAAAACCGCTAATATAGTGGTCAATATCAAAGACGGTGTAGATACTCAACTGACCAACAGCCGTGTCACGCTGACGGAACAATTGGACAGTGCCGGTAATTTCGATAGCGCAAATGGCACTACTTCAGGCACAACCAATATCATTCAGGGAGTTGATGGCTCAGAAATTTCGATTGACCTGATTACTGACGTATCTAACTGGACATCTCAAGGTAAAGCGCTGCAAGAGATCACGAGTGCCGATGGAAATACCATCACACTGGTGGCGCAAGATGGACAGACGCCTGTATTGAGCTTGGTATTTAACCCAGTAACCGGTGGTTATGATGTTACTCAGAGTTTACCGATAGATCAGGTCTCTGGTAGTGGCAGCAAACTTACCTTTAAAGTGACGGCTGACTCCACGGACGACAACGATAAAACCGCTAATATAGTGGTCAATATCAAAGACGGTGTTGATACTCAACTGACCAACAGCAGTGTCACACTGACGGAACAACTGGACAGTGCCGGTAATTTTGATAGCGCAAATGGCACTATCGCAGGCACAACAAATATCGTACAGGGGGTTGATGGCTCAGAAATCTCGATTGACCTGATTACTGACGTATCTAACTGGACATCTCAAGGTAAAGCGCTGCAAGAGATCACGAGTGCCGATGGAAATACCATCACACTGGTAACACAAGATGGACAGACGCCTGTATTGAGCTTGGTATTTAACCCAGTAACCGGTGGTTATGATGTTACTCAGAGTTTACCGATAGATCAGGTCTCTGGTAGTGGCAGCAAACTTACCTTTAAAGTGACGGCCGACTCTACGGACGACAACGATAAAACCGCTAATATTGTAGTCAATATCAAAGACGGTGTTGATACTCAACTGACCAACAGCCGTGTCACGCTGACGGAACAACTGGACAGTGCCGGTAATTTTGATAGCGCAAATGGCACTACCGCAGGCACAACAAATATCGTACAGGGGGTTGATGGCTCAGAAATCTCGATTGACCTGATTACTGACGTATCTAACTGGACATCTCAAGGTAAAGCGCTGCAAGAGATCACGAGTGCCGATGGAAATACCATCACACTGGTAACACAAGATGGACAGACGCCTGTATTGAGCTTGGTATTTAACCCAGTAACCGGTGGTTATGATGTTACTCAGAGTTTACCGATAGATCAGGTCTCTGGTAGTGGCAGCAAACTTACCTTTAAAGTGACGGCCGACTCCACGGACGACAACGATAAAACCGCTAATATAGTGGTCAATATCAAAGACGGTGTTGATACTCAACTGACCAACAGCAGTGTCACACTGACGGAACAACTGGACAGTGCCGGTAATTTTGATAGCGCAAATGGCACTACTTCAGGCACAACCAATATCATTCAGGGAGTTGATGGCTCAGAAATCTCGATTGACCTGATTACTGACGTATCTAACTGGACATCTCAAGGTAAAGCGCTGCAAGAGATCACGAGTGCCGATGGAAATACCATCACACTGGTAACACAAGATGGACAGACGCCTGTATTGAGCTTGGTATTTAACCCAGTAACCGGTGGTTATGATGTTACTCAGAGTTTACCGATAGATCAGGTCTCTGGTAGTGGCAGCAAACTTACCTTTAAAGTGACGGCCGACTCCACGGACGACAACGATAAAACCGCTAATATAGTGGTCAATATCAAAGACGGTGTTGATACTCAACTGACCAACAGCAGTGTCACACTGACGGAACAACTGGACAGTGCCGGTAATTTTGATAGCGCAAATGGCACTACCGCAGGCACAACAAATATCGTACAGGGGGTTGATGGCTCAGAAATCTCGATTGACCTGATTACTGACGTATCTAATTGGACATCTCAAGGTAAAGCGCTGCAAGAGATCACGAGTGCCGATGGAAATACCATCACACTGGTAACACAAGATGGACAAACGCCTGTATTGAATTTGGTATTTAACCCAGTAACCGGTGGCTATGACGTTACTCAAAGTTTACCGATAGATCAGGTCTCTGGTAGTGGCAGTAAACTTACCTTTAAAGTGACGGCCGACTCTACGGACGACAACGATAAAACCGCTAATATTGTAGTCAATATCAAAGACGGTGTTGATACTCAACTGACCAACAGCCGTGTCACACTGACGGAACAACTGGACAGTGCCGGTAATTTCGATAGCACAAATGGCACTACTTCAGGCACCACCAATATCATTCAGGGAGTTGATGGCTCAGAAATTTCGATTGTGCTTAGTACTGATGTATCGGGCTGGACTTCAAACGGTGATGCGTTGACATTGTTGCCGACAACGGACAACGGAAATACTTTTACATTTGTCACAGCAAACAATACTTCTAATCCTGTTCTCGTTTTGAAATTTAATAACGAAACCGGTGGGTATGAAGTTACTCAATACCAAGCTATCGACCAAGAGGACGGTAAGGGCAGTAATTTAAAATTCACTGTAACCGCTGATTCAACCGACGATGCCGACAAATCAGCGACAATTAATATAAAAATAAAAGATGGTGAAAATCCTGAAGTCATCGTTAACCAAGATGCATCATTAACCGAAAGCACTAACATGTCACAGTCGACACCAGCAAAGGTCACGATAGATGAGCTTGTCACATTTGACAAAGGCGTTGACGCGATCGACATGGTAGCGATTGAATTAACGACGGATATTTCAAGCTTAACAAGCAGCGGGGAACTTCTGACCTCTTCGACAGTTGGGTCAACCTTTACGTTATATCTAGATGGAACAACGACAAAAGTCCTTGAAGCCACATTAGATGAAATCACTGGCGACTTGAAAGTAGACCAGTATCTGCCGCTGGATAACCCAGCGAACAATAAGATTGCTTTAAACTTCAAAGTGACTGCAACCGACACAGATGGAGATAGTGACTCTGCAAGGTTTGGTCTTACACTGTTGGATGGACAAGATCCTGAAATCAATTCAATTTCTAAATTAACGGTAAGTGAAATTGGTTCAAATTCGAGGTCAGACAGTACCACAATAATACTTGAAGCGAGTTCGGATAATATTAAGTCGTTTGATATTGATATTGATAATGTATCGTTTGTTGCAGAGAACGGCGATTTGATAACGGGCTTAACGTCAGGTGGAAGAGAAATTACCTTCCAACAAATTGCTGATGGTTTTGTTGGTGTGATAGACCTTAACGATGACGCAAACAATCCGGACTATCAAAATGTCATTGAGCTTACCGTCATTTCAGATTACACAGACCCTAATTTTGGCAAGGTAACCTTCAGTATTGTTGCTCCTATAGATCATCCTGGTGACAACACAGACAAAATTACGCTTACGGTTCCTGTTTCTGCAACTGACTTTGATTCTGATACGAGTGAACAGATAGGCTTACTTATAGATATTGTCGACCAAGTGCCCACTTTACGAGATAGAACATTAACGGTTGACGAGGGTGATTCGATAGACAACATACAGATGTTTATTGATAAAGGAATGGATGGTGCTTCGATAACAGACATTACATCGTCAGATGCGGCTACGTTAAAACTTGATGGACAAGAAAGCATCTCGGTTTCAGGTACGACTCAATCCATCATTGTGTCGATGAAAGAGAGTGACGGTCAATGGCAAGAGATAGGTACGTTAACGGTTAAGTCTAATGGAAAGGTTAGTTTTTCTGCAAATAGCTCGGTTGAAAACCTTGTGGGTGATGTTGTCGCCAAATTGATTGTTACAGCAACTGATAGCGATGGGGATCAAGACCAAAGTGATTTAACTTTGGTGATAAAGGATCAGGTGTCATCTCTATTAGAAACCAATATTGTCGGTAAAGAAGATTCTGGTCAATTAATAGTACCTAACGACAATTATGGGAGCAGTGATAACCCTCCTATTGGTGTTCTATTGACAGTGAATGTAGGCGATATTGATGCAAATGAAAGTGTTTCATCTATAACTATTGTCGATCCTGAAGGTGGTGCTTTCTATTATTATGATGGTTCAAATTATATTAAAATTGATGGCAACGAGATCAGTGGAACCCAATTAACTACGTCGAGCAATAACGTAGACCAGTTATCGATAACAAATATTTTCTTTATTCCAGATAGACACTTTTCAACGGACGCTAGTGGTATTCAGGCTGACGTCACGGTCACGATTTCGAGACAATTAATCAATGCCGATGGAACAACGTCTACTATTTACGAATCGGTTTCTAGTGAGATCAATGTTGTGGTTCAAGGCATCGCCGACACCCCAGAGTGGCTTGATAGTTTTGAAGAAAACCCAATCGGGGTAGAAGATAGTTCAAGTGTTAAACTGGATTTTGGCGCATTTACACAAGATCAAGTCACTGGAAACACACCAGAAACGATCAATTATGAGTTGGAATTTACTACTATTCCAAACTTGCATGTTCTAGAAACCGTTGATGGTACAGAGATCAGTCCAGACCCAGATGGAATATATCGATTTACCTCAGATGAAATTGATAACGTCTATATTAATTCTGCGGATAACTTTAGTGGGCAAATAGAGCTAACGGTCAAAGCTATATCAAATGAGCCTGAAAGTAACGCGGTAATCCCTACCGCAGAATCGACTAATACGATAATAGTTGATATAAAGCCAGTAGCAGACGATGCAACCCTTGAAGTCGAACGTGTCAACGTTATCGAAGACAACGCTTTTCAACTTAAAGATCATATTACGGTTGTAGAACTAGACGATCTTACCGACAGTTCAGAGCAAGCTTATATTGAATTAATAGATTTGCCAGAGGGAAGTTACTTTAGTTATAAAGATACAGACTCAACACAAATAACGCTAATTGTGGATGACAATGGAAAAGGGGTAAAGGTCGATTCAGACGGTAATGTTATTGATCCTACCGCGGCTCCGATCGATCTTATTTTTAGCTACGATGTTATCCAAGATGAATACACAACTATTACTCCTCCTTTAGACAGCAACGTAGATTTTGATTTCAACGTAAAACTCACCATAGTGGATGAAGCTAATCTACAGAGTGACCCCGATGCCACTGATACCAACAACACTATTGCTGAGAAAACGATTCACGTTGATATAAAAGGTGTTGCGGACCTTCCTGCCATCGGTACGGAATCAACTAACCAATGGATAATAGATCAAGCTACGGGTGAAATTAGAACGTCTACACCGATTGATGAATATACGGGGCAGTCCATTGGCGACGCTGATGGCGAATATCAAGGTGCAAAACTTGATTTCTCTGTTGTCAGTGGTGAATTAGGAGACCATGAAGGGTTGCTTGGTCGATCTGAAACGATTTCCGTGGTGATTTCAGATGACGGTTCTAATGGAGACTATAAAATTATCGACATCAATACCGGTAATGAGATTAGTTTAACCTATATCGGCACTGAAAATGGCAAGCCAAAATACGAAGCAAATATCGATAACGCCGATGTTATGATTGTTCCTGCTGAAAATAATACTGATGATATTCATTTAACCGCCAAAATCATCGTGACAGAAAATGATGGTGATCAGACGGTAGTAGAAAAAAATATCGTTATTGAGGTAACACCAGTTATTTCAGGGTTTGAAAATCCGTTGACTGGAGATAATTCATTTATAAATCAAGTCTCAGTTTCTGAAGACAGTGATATTAACGTTCGTTGGTATCCACGCAGTGATCAACAACAATTAGCCGATAACGACGAATTAGATGTTGAAGATAATGAGTATGTCACCAAATTAGAACTAGAAAGTATTACTGATCGCAGCGATATAGATATGACTATATTGGTAAGTGGCGACTATTTAGTCACTTATCTAGATGGTTCTCCTGTGCAAACAGTCAGTATAGGCAACCAATCATATTATTCGTTTACAGCGGATAGTAGCATTATTATAGAGGCCAAAGATGGTGGTGCGTTAACCGCAGCCAACTTAAAAATCACAGCAAACCTACCAGAAGATTCGACAGAAGATTTCACTTTGGAAACCAAAGTCACAATTGCTGAGACGGACGTTGATACGTTGGATGTTAACGGCGAACCAATCGTCTCAGAAGCAACGTACAACGGTGCCGTTAATGTTTCGGTTGCTCCTGTGGTTGAGGCAAATACAGAGCTAGATCTGAACACAAGTCTGACGCCAAGTGATGTCAATGGCGAGTCAGTTTATACGATTACAGATGGCAGTATTAGTTTTTCTAGAAATAGTGAAGACACTAGTGCAGATGTTGGAGTTGGAGTTAAACAGGATTTAGACGCCGACTCCGATGAAAAAGTCGACCAGATCGTTGTAGAGTTTGATTTTGGATTGGATAAAGACGCACTTAACGATCCAAATCACCCGGACCATGCAGCTGTACTAGCTGATTTTGAATACCTCATAGACCAACTTTACGTTACTGGTGCAATAAATAATGGGGATGGAACATGGACTATTACCGACGAAGATTTATTTTCTATTCACGCACCAGATGGTTTACTTGACTCAAATGGAGACCCAGTTGTTGTTGACGTCATCATTCATACAGAAGTTGTGGACTATGTGACAAGTTATGAAACGGAGAATAGTAGTCCAGTTCAAAAAGACACTACGATAACTCTGCAATTTACTAAACCTGCTACAGGATTCGAGACAAAGGCGGCTTCTGGGAGTATAGAACCATCAACTGTGGTGACGGGTGCTGAAGATACACAAATCGAATTAAAAGATTTTCTGTCGGGCAAGGTTGTATTTACAGATTTGGGCCTATTAAGCGATGGTAATAGCGGCATCAATGATGAAATCGCTCTCGTTTTCGATTTTTCTAGCGCCCCTGCAGGTACTGGTATTAGCTTTGGTACTAGTGGTGGTGAAGATAATTTTGATAACGGTTTATACACAGCAGTTATAAACGTAGGCGACATAGACCTAACAACGGGTTTATTAAGCGATGAAGCTTTAACTGGGTTAATGTTAAATCTGCCAGAAGATTATGCTGGAGAATTTACCTTACCCGTAGCAATTGTTGTCACCGATCTTGATTCAGGTGACGAAACCCAATCAACCCTTAATATCCCAGTTAGAATCTCACCTGTAGTGGATGGCCTGGATGAAACAAACTTTGTTGATGGCGATGAAAGCGGTGAATACGCTATCGTTCAAACAGTAACCGATGCAGATTTCACCAACGCTCAAGAATCTAAACCAACGGTGATTGCAGACAATACCGCATATGAAGACAGTGCGATTAAGCTTAATTTGAACCATCTTAATTGGGAAGATAATGATACCGACCAATCTCGCGGTATTGAATCGTTTCAGAGTATTACTCTTACACCGCCATTAGGAAGTGGTTCTTTGTCGGTAGACAATAGCGCCTATAGTGACAATGTCACAATTGATGCTAATACCGGCGCGATAACGATAATCGCAAGCAATGGTATAACGATAGAGACAGTTTTAGAAAATATCATTTTCACTCCAAAAACGGATTTTTCCGGTTCTGTTGAACTGACCTTAACCGGTACGATTGTTGATAGCACCAGTTTTGTCAGTGCGAATGACGGTGCGTTTACGCCTTTACCGGACGATACTGCAGTTGATAATTCGTACTCAGCAACAATCTCATTTGATGTTGTCTCAGTAGTAGATGACGTTGCTGTTAAGGCGAACAATATTAAAGGCACTGAAGATAATGTCATTAGGTTAGACAATCTTAAGTTCACGTTAGGCGACGTAGATCAATCAGAAGAGTTCGTTTCATTCAAAATTACAGATGTACCTGATGACTTTCAAATAAAATCACTAGGTAATAATTTCTCGGTTAAGAATAATGGCGATGGTGAATGGAGTATTCAGATCAGAGCTGATTTGGGAATTGAAGCGACGCTAGATAATGTAGTGATTGTACCAGCAGAAGATTTCAGTGGTACGGTAAATCTAGGTTACTCGGTTTACGTTCAAGAAAAGGACACAGAAGTACCGAGAGAAACCTCGGGCACGTTTGAAGTGAATATTGCTGCGGTCGGTGATGATATTGACACTCGTATTGATAGTTCGCCCTCAGGAATAGAAGGCGGACAAGTTATTATACAAATCGATGCCAGCGTAATTGACAATGAAAACTCGATAGACCCGGGTAGCAACTACAACGAAAATAGCCCGGAAACCGTTTATATTAAAATCGATAACGTGCCTGAATTGGTACAGGTAACCCTTCCTGGTATCTCAACCGATGACTACACAGCAATCGCTGAGGTTGTTAATGGCGTTTATACAGGCAGTTGGATTATCACAACAACACTCCAAGAAGTGACCTCTATCGCGTTGGATCTCGCCAATACAGATTACAACAATGACTATTGGTCTAGTGATAGTGCAGAGATTACCGTTAATGTGTATGCAGATGATAACGGTAGCCGTGGGCAAGTTAGTACAGGTGTGGTTTCTCTAGATATTACCCCAATAAATGATGCACCTACACTCACCTTACCATCGGATGTTGTAGGTGATGAAGACACAGCGATAAATATTACTAGCATAGTTATAGCCGATCCGGATCAGTTTGATGATTCAGACCCAGATGTGGACGGCCATCAAGACGGCACTTATACGGTGACTCTCAGCAATTCTGACGGTGTTTTGTCAATCAGTGATGAAGCAAAATCAGCTTTCCCTAATGTTGTTATTACAACCGTTTCAGGTGAACTGACTTTGTCAGGAAACATCGCTGATATAAACGATCTACTGAGTGGTAATTACACTGGCGCGACCGCTGGCTCAGAAGGGATTATTTTTACACCAAATAGTAATTTTAACGGAAATACGAACATTGCAGTGTCAGTGGATGATAACGGCAACAATGGCACTGGTGATGCCGACCACACATTCGATAGTCAATTCGAAGTGTCGGTTACACCAATAAACGATACGCCAACGCTAACGTTACCAACCAATGTTGAAGTTGACGAGGACACAACGGTTAACATTACTAGTTTAGTTATTGGAGATGTAGACCAACTCGATGATACGTATGATCAAAACGGAGAATACACGGTTATTCTTACTAATACTGACGGTGTACTTTCGATTAGTGACCAAGCGCAATCGGCATTCCCTAATATAGTAGTTAGCACGCTGTCTGGTGAGCTGACCTTGTCAGGAAACATCACGGATATAAACGATCTTCTGGCTGGTAATTATACTGGCGCGACCTCCGGTTCTGAAGGGGTTATTTTTACGCCAAATAGTGACTTTAATGGTGATACCAGTATTACGGTATCCGTCGATGATAACGGTAATAATGGCACTGGAACTGCAGCAAGTAAGTTTGAATCGCAATTTAATGTGACTGTTAATGCCGTTAATGACGCACCAGAAAACACGTTGTTTGATAGTCTTTCTGTTACAGAGGGTAGTATCACTAAGTTAGTTGGATTAAGCGTGGATGATAGCGATTACGCATCGCGCCCTGACACAACCCCAATAACAGTAACACTCAGTACTTTACATGGTGAACTGACGGCACAGATACCGAACTCGTTATTAAATACGACGGTAGACAGTTCTAATCCTAATCAGATCATTATTAAAGGTCCAATTTCAGAAGTGAACCAACTGCTAAGTGCTAAAGAAGGAAATGAAGGTATCTTTTATTCCGTTAGTAGTAGCAACACAGAAACGACAGATACCTTTACCATGGTGACCAATGATGGTGGGAATTATGATTCTGTAGGCACCACTATCTTAGAAGACACGGATACCGCAGGTATCACCATTGCACCAGTTGTTTCTGGTGTTCCTCAACTTGAATTAGCATTGCAGACCCAACAGATTAGGACCAATGTTTCAAGTACTCTCGCAGGAGTAGGCATTCCCCTTATTGGGTTAAATGCGAGCTTAGTATCTGCCTCTGCTGATACTCAAGATACTCAAGAAAGTGTCATCATTCGAATATCTGATTTACCAGACACCGCGACAGTGACTGGGGCTACCTTAAGTGATGGATCATGGATTATTGATGCCGCTAATTTGGATTCTGCTGAAATTCATGGTTTGACAACTTCTGCAGTACTTTCCATTGTTGCCATCGCTGAAGAACCGAATGCTACTTCCGTCGAAAGTTCGGTGACGACTGTTAATATTGTGGTTGATGGTGATTCAATCATTGGCGATGAAAATACAAACGAGAGCGATCCACTACTTATTGTTGCTTCCAATGACGATACGACATTAATTGGCACAAGTAGTGCAGATATTCTTGTCGGTGGAACAGGTGAAGATACATTTACTGGAGGAGCAGGGGCAGATGAATTTGTTTGGACAGAAACGAATCTAAATAACAATGTAGATACTATTTTAGATTTCAGCACCGCTGATAATGACACGATAAATCTCTTGGACCTTTTAGACACGGGAGAAACATTAGAAGCGTTTCTTCAAGATCATGTAACTGCAACCATTGTTGACCATGATACTGTGGGCGACGGTAAAGATGTGAACCTTGAGATCCAAGTGGATGGACTAAATTCTCCGCAAAATATACTTTTAGAAGGGATGGGTGAACTTTATTCTAGCGCAACTGACGTACTCTCAGCGATGCTCCAAGACCACGTATTTAAAGATTAAAAATAGAAATTTTGGCTAATTTTTTATAAAAAAGGGCTCTTGCAAGAGCCTTTTCGCGTTAATTCCTAAATGGTTGTGTCAACATCTTATCAAGAATCTGTTCTCTCCCCTCTCTAAACTGCGGGACACCTATTACACAGCCATCATGTCCACCAGTTGGTTGGCTTATATAGGTCTTAAATAACCTATCCCAAATTGAAAGGAAAAAACCAAAATTAGAGTGGGTTTCACGAATAACAATTGAGTGATGCACACGGTGCATATCAGGCGTGACGATGACTTTTCTTAAGTACTTATCTAATGTTAACGGCATTCTTGCATTGCTATGGTTGAACATGGCACTAACGTTCAATACAACTTCAAAAATAACCACTGCTAATGCAGGTGCACCGAGCAACATGACCACACCGATCTTAATCCAAACAGAGAGTATGATTTCGATAGGGTGGAATCGAGAACCGGTTGTTAAGTCAATATCTTGGTCAGCATGATGAACCCTATGAAGCCTCCACAGCAGGGGAACTCGATGGAAAACTAAGTGTTGAATATAGATAGCCATATCCAATAGTAACACTGAAATTAACACCGTAATCCAGAAGGGTAAGTCAACAACATTGAAAAAACCTAGTGACCGTGCATCGGCTATTTGGGCGGCTTGGAAGGCAAGTATTGGCATAACAACTGCTATCATTGCACTGTTGGAAAAAATTAAACCCAAATTATTAACCCAACGTATCCATTTTTTTTGAGTGAGTTGCTTTCTAGGTTTACGCCACTCCCATACTGCAAACAGTAAAAATGCTCCAATAAAAAAAGTTAGCCGTATAATCGAAGGATCTTCCATGAGCTATTCCTAATGTATTTGAAATTACCGTTACTCTAAGTACAATCGGCGCAACTTTCTACTAAAAAATCACCGACAATTAAACATGCGCATACATTCTGTTCATAAACTCATTGAACACCGACATTCAATATCAACAAAAGCGTTTAATGCACGAGGTTCAAAAGTTGTACGCTGTAAGTACTGCCAAATTGAACGTCAATATTGTATATGCTCATATCAACCGAATATCAGTTGTGGTGTGTCAGCCTTAATCTTAATGTCAAAAAATGAGGTACTAAAACCGAGCAACACAGGACGACTAATTGCTGATGTCATAAAGGATACATACACTTTTCAGTGGAACAGGACGGAACCAGAAGAAGAACTGCTAACCTTACTTAATTCGCCGAAATACCAACCAGTTGTGGTTTTTCCTGAAGAATACATAACCGACAATAGACTTATTTTAAATAAAAACAATATTACAGAATTTAACGTACACAACGGTGACAAGAAGTTACTCTTGATTTTTATTGATAGCAGTTGGCGAGAGGCAAAAAAATCTTTCGGAAGTCCTCTTATTTAGAGCTCTTACCCGTAATATCGATCAAACCAGAGACCATATCACAGTATGTAATGCGAAAATCTGAAAATGAAAATCATTTATCTACAGCGGAAGTCGCCAGTTTTGTTTTAGACCTAGTTAAAGAAGAGCGTGCCGCGGACGGTCTACGTTTATGGTTTGAGTTGTTTAAGGAAAGTTACTTATTAAGTAAAACCAGAATGCGTTCTGATTTGACGAGACCAGCACTTGCAAATTACTTATCTTCCAAAGTGTCATTTTAAGTGCTTACTCACTGACCAACTAAGTATTTTTGCCCAGCAAAACTAGGCTCAGGTCACGGTATGTAGGAGTAGTGTTGTGGATAATGCTAAGGTTTTATCATTTATTTTTTGATTCCCTATTTGGAATCTGCAATTAGGAGAGAACCATGTACTACGGCTTTGACGTTGGCGGCACAAAAATAGAATTTGGTGCTTTTAACGATAAATTAGAACGTGTAGCGACAGAACGCGTACCAACGCCCAGTGATGATTACCAACTACTGGTAGACACTATTTCGGGTATGGTAAAGAAATACGATCTGCAGTTTGAAACGGAAGGAACAGTCGGGCTGGGTCTTCCTGGAATGGAAAGTGCTGACGATGGAACCGTATTAACGGTCAATATCAAAGCAGCGAAAGGTAAACCATTACGTTTTGATTTAGAAAAGGCAATTGGACGTAAAGTTCTCATAGAGAATGATGCTAACTGTTTTGCACTGTCAGAAGCGTGGGATGAAGAACTACAAAACGAAAAATCGGTAGCTGGCTTGATCCTTGGAACTGGTTTTGGCGGTGGTTTTGTTTTCGATGGTAAGATTTTTTCTGGCCACAATAACGTTGCCGGTGAAGTAGGGCATATGCGTCTACCAATCGATGCATGGTTCCATTTGGGTGATACTGGTACCGCACCATTATTGGATTGTGGTTGCGACAAAAAAGGGTGTTTAGATAACTATCTTTCAGGCCGAGGCTTTGAACTTCTTTATGCTCATTATTATGGCGAGAAAAAGAAAGCGATTGATATTATAAAAGCGCAAGCAGAGGGCGATGCTAATGCAGTCGAGCATGTAGAGCGTTTTATGGAGCTTGTTGCTATCTGTTTTGCAAACCTGTTTACAGGTCTTGATCCTGATGTGGTTGTGCTTGGCGGTGGTTTGTCTAACTACGATCTTCTGTACCAAGAGTTACCAAAGCGAATTCCTAAATATCTTATGTCTGTTGCTAAGTGTCCTAAAATCATGAAAGCGAAACATGGTGACTCTGGCGGTGTTCGCGGAGCTGCGTTCCTAAACATCAAACAGTAGAATTGAAACATTCCGGGCAAATTATAATCCTGTCCTCTGAATGCCTAAATATCAGCAAGATTCCAATATAAATGAGAATCTTGCTGATTTTAGATACCTACTTTCGCGGGTGTGAGGCGGTGTAATGCCCCATCGTTGTTACTTTTCGCCTACACCACGATTCTCTTTTTTAGCCAACGTTATTTTTCCAAACCCCAGCTTTTTAAAGTAATTGTCTCGATAATCTCTAACCGCTTTAGTAGAAGAAACCGCTTCTATTTGCTGTTCCATTTTTAGAAAATCCGAAATATCTATCCCTTCCGCTTCTGCAACTGCTTCTTGAATAGTTCTATGTTTCTCATAAGAAAATGTAAGTGTTTTTTCTTGTTTTTTGTATAAATAAAGAATGGTTCTGGCCATTTTTAACCCTTGTTAAACTGGTTTACATAAGAAATTACGAACTCAGTAATTCCGTCAATATCATTGATATCTAGTTGTGGTAAAGCGCTTTCAACTTTAACGTCAGCAGCAATTGCAATTATTGAGTCGTCTTGGTCATACAACCAAGGTTTGCCAACGGCATTTCGATGAAGTTCTATCTTAGGAAAAGAGAGGGTCTTACAACCCTCAACCAGAATAAGGTCCAATTTAGTATGATCGAACATATTCAATAGATATTCAAAATTCTCTTCTTCATCGGGCGTTTCAGTAAACAATACATGCCTTTTACCTGACGCAACAAGCATCTGGTTGGCTCCTGCTTTACGAAGTCTGTAGCTGTCTTTGCCCGGTGTATCTAAATCAAAATCGTGATGGGCATGTTTAAGCACGGCAACTCGCACTCCACGATCTTTAATTTTTGGAAGCATGGCTTCCAGTAGCGTCGTCTTGCCGGTTCCACTGTATGCTGCGAATCCGAGCAGAGGTAAATCAGGTATCTGCATTTTATTACCGAATTGAGTGAGTTCTTCTGGTGTATTAAGGTTGATGAAAGTTTCTGGTTTATCGGAAAAGTCGACATATTGAGTGTTGCACTGTTCTAATAATAGCTTTATTTTACGATCACCCGCGTGCAGAAAATCTTCTAATTTGGGAAGTGAACGCACATTCCAAATACTGAATACCGGTTGCGCGTATTTTCCATCATGAGCAACGTATACATCTACCTTGGAGTCTAAGTTCTGGCTTAGACGCTGTACAAGATCTCTTGGAATATTTGGAGTGTCACAAGGAGTAAATCCTACCCAGTCAGTATTTGCACTGATTAATGATGCGTGAATACCAGCTAATGGACCTTGAAATCCACCAATCTCGTCACCGTGTACCTTTGCAAAATTGCCATAGCGATCTTGATTCCGATTGGCGTTAATTCGAATCTGGTCAACTTGGTCAAACAGCCGAGAATGCACGGTTTCTATAAGGGTCTTGCCATTGAGCATTAAAAGTCCTTTGTCGCTTCCGCCCATTCTAGAAGCTTTCCCACCGGCTAATATTACCCAACTTATTGAATTGTTGTTCATTTGTTTTCTTAAAATAATATGTAATTAAAAATCGTTGTTAAACAATCACTAATAAAGAACTCGATTATATTTTATTCAATTAATTGAATAGCTGCTAGCATGAGTGAAGCTGATTATATATAATTCTGCCTATGCAATGCATATCTATGTTCTTATCTTTCTAAACCTTTTAATTAGCTGTCCTATATGCCAACAACCTCTAAGTATACCACAGACCATACCACGCCTATTGATATTCAGTATCAAGGAATTTCAATATTAGTCGTTGATGATGATCCGGGTATTTGCGAGCTGCTTCAGAAGGCACTAAGGAAATTGTTTCAGCAAATAGATACAGCTTTAAGCGTTTCGCAGGCTGAACAACTGCGGCTGAAAAATCAATACGATGTGATCATGCTCGATATCAATTTACCTGACCGGTCTGGAATTGATTGGTATGAAGTATTTGAAGATAGTGCTGATAGCACAGATGTTATTTTTATTACTGGTTATGCAAATTTACAAACGGCTATCAAAGCATTAAAACTTGGTGCAAGTGATTTTATACTTAAACCATTTAATTTAGATCAGATCTATACAGCGGTTAAGCGATGTGTAGACAATCGAGTTCAAAAACGGATTAATACCGCACTCAAGCGGGATGCCTTGAGATATCAATCCGATACGCTCATAGGTAATTCAAAACAAAGCCGTACATTAAATAAACAGATAAACCAATATGCGCCCTCTAAAGCTGCCGTCTTAATTCAGGGAGAGTCAGGCACAGGAAAAGAACTCGTTGCACGAGAGCTTCATTTAAGAAGCGAGCGTAACGGGGCATTTGCGCCATTGAATTGCGGTGGGATGGATGCAACAAATCTAGCGAATGAACTATTTGGATATTGTAACCCTATGGGCGCAGGAGAATGTCGTGAGGGTTTGTTGCGATTAGCAAATGGTGGAACGCTGTTTTTAGATGAAGTAAGCGAGCTTCCTGCAAGTATCCAATCAGCTCTATTGAGAGTTTTAGAAGAGCAAGTAGTTAGACCATTAGGTGCAAATAGAGTTTTCACTACTGATGTTAGAATCATTTCAGCGACCAACAAAGATCTAAAAAAACAAGTGGAAAACGGTGAGTTTCGTCAAGATTTATACTTTCGGCTCAACGTTCTAAGTATCTATGTAACACCATTAAGAGAAAGAACTAGCGATCTCATTCAATTAATTCCATATTTTGCAAAGACTTTAGCAAGAGAGCAGGGGGTAACGGCTCCAGAATGGCATGCTTATGAGATAGATTCCCTGAACGGATATCATTGGCCAGGAAACATAAGAGAACTCCGTAACTTGATAGAACGCTCGATACTGACTGGCAAGCCGCTCTCTTATCATTGGCAAGAGATTTCAAAGGACGTTATTCCTCGTCAACAGATGATGAAAATTAGCAGTAACACGGGCAGTATTTCGCTGCCTATGTTGACTGAGCATGATACGAATGGTTATCCAGATGACTGGGAAATAAAAGCCGTCGAAAAAGCGCACATAATTAAGGTTGTCGATGTTTGTGACGGGAATAAAACCGCCGCGTCTAAAAAATTAAAAATATCTAGAAAAACATTAGATAGAAAGTTCAAGGAATGGAGTTCATAAACAGGTGATATCATGTATAGCAATCTAAAGAAAAAGATTAGAACCACTCTTAGATACCGGCTATTTTTTCTGATTTCACTTCCTATCATCACCACTTTGATCTCGTTAGTCGCAGTGTCTTTCTACTGGACCGTTAATTACACTTGGCAAAGTGCTTTAAATGATGTGTCTGAAAAACTCAATATTGTTCAGAATAGCATAACGATAATGCAAGAAAGACAGCACGATTTGATTCGTAGCTACGCCAATTCATACCCTTTTAAGAAACAACTTTTTGACAAAAATAGCACTTCTGAAGAGATCAATTACTGGATTCAATCACAAGAGCCATTTCAGCAGTTTGATTTCGTAAACTGGGTGCCGTTAGAAAAAATAGACAATGAGTTTTTATATATTAGTTATACACAAACTCCCGCTTTTTTTGATGTACTGACCTCGGAAAAGCTTGATCAATTTTCCCCTGAGTTGTCGGGCAAAGCACAGGTATTGATTCAACAAGACAAGACTTTCCTTACTGAGGGATTAGTCAGTCGAGCTGTTTATCCAGTGCGAGATGAGAATGGGAGGCTAATGGGCTATCTTGACGGCGGAATATTGTTCAATAATAACCATTCCGTTGTGGATGAATATAGAGACCTGATTTATCCCTATATTCATGATAAGTCTTCTGAACACGGCACGGTAACTATTTTTTGGGTGACCTTAGGGTGAGTACGAATGTTCTCTCCCAAACCAATGGTGGACGTGCTCTTGGAACGAGAGTCTCCAATGTGGTTAAAGAGGCGGTTTTAACCAAAGGAGAAGACTTTATAGATAAAGCCTTTGTATTCGATGACTGGTATATATCGGGTTATCAACCGATATACGACCATAAAAATATAATAGTGGGTATTCTATATACTGGCTATGAGATTTGGCCGTTTGTTGAAACCTATGTCATAAACCTTATCGAAATCTTCGGAACTATTTTAATCGTATTGTTAGTGTCAGGCGGGCTGGTATATAAAAATGCAAATGACCTGTTTTATCCAATTCAACGGATTTCACGTACAGTAAGGTTGGTAAAAAATGGAAAAAATGAACGTATCGGCGATCTTGAACTTGACCATGAACACGAATTAACGGAATTGAGTATCCAATTTGACAGCATGTTAGATCAATTAGAGGCAAGAAAAAAAGAACTACAAAATGCAGCTGATCAACTTGAGTACAAGGTGGTTTCTAGAACTGAAAGATTAAATCATAAAACCAGAGAATTAGAAGGGCACATAGAGTTACTAAATGAAACTAGAGACAAACTGATTAACAATGAGAAACTTGCCGCACTCGGAAAGCTAACCGCGGGTATAGCCCATGAGATAAATAACCCCATCACAGTAATATTGGGCAATGTACAACTTTTGCAAATGGATTTTGCCAATGTCGATCCTTCTATTCGTAAAGAACTTGATAACATCGTTAATCAGATAAATCGTATTACCTATATTACCTCTAGCCTTCTTCAATATAGTCGCGCTGGAAATGAGGCAGAAGCACTCTCTGATGAAAAAGTTTCGGATGTTGTGAAAGAAGCTATAATACTGGTTAGAACGGGTACCCATAAAACGACTATAAACTACGTAACGCACTTCTCAGATAGTCAGTTAGTCCAGTGTAAACGAAATCAGCTATTACAAATTCTTATTAATATACTCATGAATGCTACGCAGGCTATGCTAGGAAGGGGATTTTTAAGTGTCTTTACTGAAGACTGGATAATAGACGCAAAGGTTGAAGGCGTTATTATACATGTTCAAGATAAAGGCTGCGGAATTAGCTCTGATGATATTGGTCAAATCTTTGAACCATTCTACACGACCAAATCAGATGGTACTGGATTGGGATTGGCGTTATCTCAAAATTTAATTAACCAAATTGGTGGAAAAATAAAGGTAAAATCACAAGTAGGTGTTGGTTCAACCTTCAGTATATTCCTCAAAAAACATGTGGTATCAGAACCACATAAATAAACTGCCTGTCCAGATTGCTGATGTCGCTTTTGCGTAGCATGAAAATACCAATAGCGAATTATCAACGCTCATGTTTAGTAATTGCAAAAACCTTAACAAAAAAGAGCCCACAAAAACTTCACTTCCTAAATATACCCATTTTTGCGCATCTTGCTCGTTTCGATTGAGTGCAATAAAAGTGCGATAAGCACCATTATAGTGCACTCAGTACATGAGGACGACCCGGGGAAATGGCGCCAATTATTAAATATTTCTATTTATCAATAAGATAAATTTCTATATCGCAATTTGGTAGTTACATTATTTATGGAACATTAATTGCTTAGACATTTACCAGAATAATGAAGTGACCATTTTTGGTTAGAAATTAGATACGACGCACAACTATAGTGCGGTATACACGGAGTAGTATTTATAATGAGTATTTCTGCTAACGAAGTTCATGGTGCAGTACAAATATTAACGCAAAGTTCAGACACGCTTTTTTTGCTATTAGGTGCGATTATGGTGTTTTTGATGCACGCTGGTTTCGCCTTCTTGGAAGTGGGTACCGTAAGAAAGAAAAACCAAGTCAATGCATTGGTGAAAATTCTTGCAGATTTTGGTGTATCTGCTGTCGCTTATTTCTTTATAGGCTATTGGGTTGCATATGATGCTAATTTTTTCTCGAGTGCGGAAACATTGTCTGCGGGAAATGGATATGAATTAGTTAAATTTTTCTTTCTATTAACCTTTGCAGCCGCTATTCCAGCGATAGTTTCTGGTGGTATTGCTGAACGTGCTCGATTTTATCCGATTCTAATAGCAACCTTTTTTACTGTCGGCTTTGTTTACCCATTTTTCGAAGGCATCATCTGGAACGGTAATTATGGTGTTCAGTCGTGGTTTGAATCGACATTTGGCGCAGGTTTTCATGATTTTGCAGGCTCGGTAGTCGTACATGGTGTAGGTGGATGGATAGCACTTGTTGCGGTTATCTTTTTGGGAATGCGAAAGGGTCGCATCCGTGCAGGGAAACACACAAACTTTGCCCCATCTAACATACCGTTTCTAGCACTAGGTGCTTGGATTCTGTCTGTTGGCTGGTTTGGATTCAATGTCATGTCTGCACAATCTCTTAACGGCATTAGTGGTCTTGTTGCGATGAATTCATTAATGGCAATGGTAGGCGGTATTCTTGCTGCACTTGTTGTAGGTAAAAATGACCCTGGATTCATTCATAATGGCCCTTTAGCTGGTTTAGTTGCGGTTTGTGCAGGATCGGATTTAATGCACCCAATCGGCGCTTTGATCACTGGAGCTATTGCGGGTGGGCTTTTTGTATGGTTGTTTACGTTTATGCAAAATAAAACTAAATTTGATGACGTGTTAGGTGTGTGGCCTCTTCATGGTGTTTGTGGCGCTTGGGGTGGTATTGCTGCCGGTATCTTTGGCCAATCTGCTCTAGGTGGCTTAGGTGGCATTAGCCTTACAGTACAAATCCTAGGAACAGTAATGGGTATTGTTGTTGCATTAATCGGGGCAGGGCTGGTTTACGGTATACTTAACCAGTTTGTTGGGATCCGCTTATCCGAAGAAGATGAGTTTAAAGGCGCAGATTTGGCGATACACAAGATTAGCTCTATCAACGAAGATTAGGCTACGAGATCTCATTTCTCATAAAAAACGGCGATTTCGCCGTTTTTTTCGACTATAGTCTAAAACCCTATCTCTATTAGTGGTATTTCCTAAGTGCTAAACTTTACTTATAGGTAAATAGTAAAGTGAAGGGAAGCTCATGTCATTTCCATATAAAAATATCGTTATTTTAACAGGTGCTGGTATCTCCGCTGAATCTGGTATCAAAACATTCCGTGCACAGGATGGTCTTTGGGAAAATCATAGGATTGAAGATGTTGCAACGCCTGAGGGCTTTCATGCAAATCCTGATTTGGTCCAAGATTTTTATAATAAACGACGTCAAAAACTTCAAAGTGAAGATATTAGGCCAAATTTGGCTCATATCGCTTTGGGGCGTTTAGAGGCAGAAATCGATGGTAAGGTAACGGTTATCACTCAGAATATTGACAATCTACATGAGCGAGGGGGAACCAAAAATATCATTCATATGCATGGTGAGCTTCTTAAAGCACGATGCTCAGAGTCTGGTCAGGTCGTAGAACACAAAGGTGATATAGAAACCGGTGAACTCTGCCACTGTTGTCAAATACCAGTACAAATGAGACCACATATTGTTTGGTTTGGGGAAATGCCGCTTCGTATGGGGGATATTTATTCGGCTTTAGAAGAAGTTGATTTGTTTATTTCGATAGGAACCTCAGGTGTAGTTTATCCTGCTGCTGGTTTTGTTCATGATGCACGTATGCATGGTGCTCACACAATTGAGATTAATCTAGAGCCATCGGCTGTCGAGAGCGAATTTGAGGAAAAAAGATACGGGAATGCGAGTGTCGAAGTACCGAAACTAGTAGATGAGCTACTTACTCATATTGAAGCCAAAAGAGCTTAGTATATTTTAACTATTAGAAAAGCGGCTTTCGCCGCTTTAATTTGGTTCACAAAACCTTATTACTGTTCAACTTTAAGCTTTTGGAAGTATTCTTCATAAAGTACGCTTGCTTCACCCACTTCATCCTGCCAAAAACCAGAATCCATCACTTTTTGAGGTGGGAAGATATTAGTGTCTTGTGCAAACTCTTTAGGTAATAAGTCATAAGCCGATTTAACCGGAGTAGGGTAACCGATTTCTAAAGCTATTTTTGCGGCATTTTCCGGGCGAAGTAGAAAGTCGATCATCTTATGTGCTGCGTCTACGTTTTGAGCGCCTGCTGGTATTGCCAAGCTATCCATCCAGAAAATCGTTCCTTTTTCTGGCCAGATAATATCGATATTTGCACCTTCCTCGCGTGCCATATAAGCGGAGCCGTTCCAAAGCATACCTACCGCTGTTTCGCCGGCTAAATATGGGTTAGCAGGGAAGTCGGAATTAAACACAAGTACATTTGGCATTAACTTTTTGAGTTCGTTATACGCGGCTTTAATTTCATCGGGATTGGTTGTGTTAGTAGAATAACCCAACCGTACCAATGCAATATGGAAAAACTCACGAGAGTCGTCCATCATCATTAGTTGGCCTTCCCATTTAGGATCCCAGAAGTCATCCCAGCTTTTAATTGAATCTTCATCCATCATATCGGTGTTTATACCAATACCGGTTGCACCCCAAATGTAAGGAATAGAATAAGAGTTATCAGGGTCAAACGACTTGTTAAGATAATTTTCGTCAAGATCTTTAAAGTGAGCTAGCTTGGATTTGTCTATCTCAGTCAACATATTTTCTTTACGCATTTTAGACACGAAATAAGTTGAGGGCACAACTAAGTCATAGCCTTTACCTTGTGTCTTTAACTTGGCATACATAGTTTCATTTGACTCGTATGTTGAGTAAATAACCTTTATTCCAGTCTCTTTTGTGAAGTCTTCTAAGACGGAATTGGGAATGTATTCAGACCAGTTATAAAAATAGAGTTCATTATCTGCGGCATAAGCACTTACAGATAGTGTAGCGGCGCAAAGGGCGCTCGAAAAAATTTTAGACCAGTTATTCATCATTTTTCCAACTATGTTGATTGTACTATTCAAAGAGCAATACTCTTTGAATAGTGGTTTATCTAGTAGATCGTTCGCGCTGAATATTAAACGAAGTTTATAACTTTGCAATCGAATTAGATCTACTTAATTTTTCTCTAGCGATGGCTTGCGAAAGTATCACCATAACGAGTGACACCACAAGCATCAATGTGGCTAGAGCGTTCACCTCCGGAGAGATACCAACCTTGACCATTGAATATATCTTAAGCGGTAATATTTCGTAAGCAGGGCCGGTAACAAACGAACTTATAATCACGTCATCTAAAGATAGTGTAAAACTAAGTAGCCAACCACCTACGACAGCAGGCATTGCTAAAGGCAGTAGTATCTGTTTTAAGATGACCCATTCACCGGCACCAAGATCTTTTGCAGCTTCCAACATTTTAACATCGAAACCTTTTAAACGGCTATAGACCGTGACAACGACAAACGGCAGGCAAAACGTTATATGCGCGATAAACAAGGTAACAAAGCCAAGTTGAGCACCAATAACTAAAAACAACGCTAATAAAGAGATAGCCATTACAATGTCTGGCGACATCATTACGATGAAAAGCAAACCATTTACCATGCGCTTGCCTTTAAAGCGGTAACGAAACAAAGCAACAGCAGTTAAACTTCCTATTATCGTGGCGACGGTGGCGGAATACACAGCTATATTTATTGAGTGCCAAGCTGCTTGCATTAAACTGTCATTGTTCAACAATGATTCATACCATTTTAGTGTCCATCCACCCCATTTCATACCAAATTTACTGGCATTAAATGAATTTAAAATAAGAACAATAATAGGCAGGTATAAGAACAAGTACACTAAGCTAACAAAACTGAAGTTAATAATGCGTTTCATCTTTACATTGTTCCTTTGCGGTTGATCATTTTTCCAACGCTATAGTAAACGTACAACATTATTGCCATAGCCGCTGTTAACGCAATACTAGTAGCGGCACCAAACGGCCAATCTCGGCTATTCAGTACTTGGCTTTTTATAACGTTGCCGATCAACAGATTTTTAGCTCCGCCTAGTAGGTCGGAAACGTAAAACATCCCAAGTGCGGGTAAAAGAACCAACAAGCAGCCACCAATAATACCCGGCATGGTAAGAGGTAGCGTTACCCGGAGAAAGGTCTGCAACTTATTTGCACCAAGATCTCTTGCCGCTTCAACATAGGTGTCATCCAATTTCTCAATGGCTGAGTACAAAGGCAAGATTATAAATGGTAAAAGGACGTAAACTAGACCTATCATCACGGCTGTCTCCGTATACATCAACCGGATCGGTTTTTCGATGATTTCTAGAGCGAGCAAACTTTTGTTTAGTATTCCTTGTGTCCCAAGCACAATTTTTAAGCCGTAGGTTCGTATCAAAGAGTTAGTCCAAAATGGAACGATAACTAAAAACAACATTAAAGGGCGCGCTTTAATTGGCATTTTCGCAACGATATAGGCAAATGGGTAACCGATAACGAGACACAGAGCCGTTGCAATAATGGCCATATAAAAAGAGTGGCTCAATACTTTCAAATACAACGGGTCGAATAAACGAGCATAATTATCGAGAGTAAAAGTCATCTCAATAAGATTCGCTTCATCTCTTGTAAGAAAACTGGTAACGATAATCATAACGTTAGGTAACATTACAAATAGCGTTAACCAAATTACGATTAACGAAATAATCGCTTTTTGAAGGCTAATCTTGCTGTTCATCTTTTAATACCACTTCCCAACTTTCTACCCATGTAACAGCCACTTTTTGACCAAGAGAGTGATCAACATCAGGGTCATCTTCATTAAAAAACTCGCTAACCATAACTCGTTCGCCGTTTACTAGTTCGACTACAGAATCTAATGTCATGCCTTTATATGTTCTTTCGCGTACATAACCAACAATCCCCTTAGACTCTGTTTCTTTAATTTCTTCTAGTCTTAAATCTTCCGGGCGCAACAGGATTTGTAGTTCTTCGTTAGGCGAAAACTCCTGTTCGTAATAAATAATGGATTCAATGCCATCTATAGTTACTAGAACTCGTTTTTTATCGATACGTTTTACTGCTTTAGACTTAAATACGTTTATTTCGCCAATAAAACGGGCAACAAAAAGGTTTTTAGGTTCTTCGTAAATCTCTTTAGGAGTCCCATCTTGTTCGATCATCCCGTCACGCATTACGATTATTCGGTCTGACATGGAAAGAGCTTCTTCTTGGTCATGGGTGACAAAAATAAAGGTGATTCCAAGTTTGCGTTGTAGTTGCTTTAACTCGATTTGCATCTGCTTACGCAGTTTATAATCGAGTGCTGATAGCGATTCATCTAGTAAAAGCACCTTAGGTTTGTTTACAACAGCGCGTGCAATAGCGACTCTCTGCTGTTGTCCTCCGGATAATTGCTGAGGTTCTCTATAAGCAAATTCCTCTAGCCTAACCATTCTTAAGGATTCTAAGACCCGTGGTTCTATTTCTGAGGCCGACACTTTTTGCATTCGAAGTCCAAACGCAACATTTTCAAACACCGTCATGTGCGGAAATAGCGCGTAACTTTGAAAAACTGTATTGACCGGGCGCTTTTCTGAAGGTATTTCGGTTACAATGTCACGTTCAATGGAGATGGTGCCAACATCTACTTGTTCAAAACCCGCGATAAGTCTGAGAACGGTTGTCTTACCGCAGCCGGAAGGGCCCAAAATAGTAAGAAACTCACCGTGATTCACCTTTAAATCAAGATTATTTATGATTTGCTTCCCGTCAAAACTTTTAGAAATTCCGGTTAAGCTTACAACTGGTGTAGAGGGGGATATTATTTGATTCAACGCCTAATTTGCTCCGTAACATTGAAAAACGGTACTCTATCTGTCATACCTCTAATAGAAAAAATAGTTTAGAAGTGTTCAGCATAAATGTTGAGCGAATAATAGTCTTCTATCTTAAAATTTCAAAGGCTTTTTAGCTCGAAAAATGACAATTTAATTACTAATATTATTTTGTTCATTTCTGTCTATTTTTGCGTACGATCTTCACGTTAATAAACATAAACAAGTTAGTGTTTCAAGAATGTAAACTATTTCAGTATACTAACCGGCATATTTGCATTAACCAAGAGCGCCGTCGTTAGTTTAATACCGCGCTCGGAATGAAAAATGACTAAAAACATAGAGAAAAACTTTAACTTGGGCGGTTCTATTGAAACGGCTTTAACAGGTAAGTATGAGCTAAAAGCGGGCGCAGTGCTTCAAGAAGCTTGGAAGTACACAGTAAAGAACTTTGTTTCGTTCTCTCCTGCAATTATTGCTCTTTTAATTGTTCAGGTTGCTATCTTCTATATCGCGTTAAAATTACAACTTGGCGATCCATCTATTATTTTACAAATGTTTCAAAATCCTGAAACATTTGATCAAAGCATAATAGAAGCGATTTTCATCGCAAACTTTAGTTACGAAGTCATCTCGGCGCCTATTTATGCAGGCGTATCACTGATGGCAATGAGCCATACGGCGGGATTGTTCACCAAACCAAATCATATCCTTAAAGGATTAGCTTTTACGGTTCCGGTTATCCTCGCAACACTGATGAGCCTTATCATACAAGGTGTAGCAGGCATGCTATTGCCAATGCTTTCAATGTATTTTTCGGTGGCATTTAGCAATGCGATACTATTGATATGCGAAAAACGTATACCTCCAATGCAGGCTCTCTTTCTGTCAATTCGTGCAGTCAATAAGAAACTTATTCCGCTCGGCGGCATTTATTTATTTCTAACTACGTTAATGTTTTTGTCAGCGATATTTTATGGATTTTTCCTTATTTTTACCTTGCCGTTTTTCTTCCACGCAAAAGGCATCATTTATCGCAATATGTTTGGTGTTTCATTGAAAATCATTGCTACCGATGAAGACCAACAAGAGCTCAATCGTAACCAAGATAAAGAGACTATCGGCGAAAACAGCAATATTGATAACAATGATGAACCCTATGAGGGCGGCCAAAATAAGCCGGATTCAGACAACGAGACTTCTGGTCACAAGAAAGGTTCCGACACTTTTGATGCGTAACTCATCTAGATGGCTGTTTATACTCACTATTGTTTTAGTAGCAGTAACAGTTTTAATAGCACGACAGCAAAAATTAGGACTAGATCCTGATTTTGAAACGGTGGTCCTACCTACTAGCACGCCTGATTTTGCATCCATTTCTGATGTTAATGAAAAAAAACAGGCGTTCTTTGATTTTTTAGGCCCTCAAATTCAGTTACAAAACCAATTAATATTGAAAGAACGAGAGCGCTTAATAAGTATTGAAAAGTCATTTCGAACTGAGTCCCTTTCGTCCAACGATGTCGAATATATACGTAAACTTGGGGAGCGATATTACTCGAGCATACCAACCGAAGGCGTGACACAAGATTGGCTAAATGAAATGCTAATAAAAGTGAATGTTTTGCCAAAAGCTCTTGTTCTTACCCAAGCGGCAAATGAATCGGCATGGGGGACGTCTCGCTTTGCAATTCAAGCCAATAATTATTTTGGTCAGTGGTGTTACAAAGCGGGATGTGGTCTAGTACCTCTTAAGCGACAGGAAGGAGCGACTCACGAAGTGGCTAAGTTCGATTCAGTAACCAAATCTGTGCATGGCTACTTTATGAATGTTAACCGCAATCGAGCATATGCCGCATTACGTAGCATCCGATCAGATTTAGCCACAAACGGAAAAGACCTAACGAGCGTCGATACTGCTATGGCATTGACCCAGGGGTTGCTTAGTTACTCAGAACGAGGTCAGGATTATATTAATGACCTTCAGACGATGATTCGCGCTAACAATAAGTTCTGGATAGATTGATTGTTGAACAAATTTTGTCGCTCGGTCGACTTGAAAACCAATAATTGGATAAAAATAATAATATGAAAAATAAAACTATCTTGGCATTACTTTGTACAATGGGTGTAGCTAGTTTTGCACCGTCTCTCGCGGCACAAGAATATATGTTTACCTATTCAAAGTTATACTCTCAGCTAAAGAATAACGCGAAAGAAGGGCATGAAGATGTGAAAGTGGGGTTTTTCTTTACTAATGCAGATACCAAAAAGCTCTGTACTATTGAAAAAGCTTGGATGGAAAAACAATCAAAGTACGAAGAACTGACCCCCGTTAATGGCAAAGAACTATTAGTGCCATTGGACAGTAATCTTAAATCAGCTAACCCTTTAGTCTTTGCCAAAACCCCCATGGATAAGCGATGCGATTTTTCTATGGTTGTAATGACTAAAGAACCACTTTCAAACAAAGTTTATTATAAAGATATTGAGAAACTATTACCTCAAATGCAAAGCATGTTGGCTGACCTAGGCGGGATGTTTGCAAGTTGGTTTACTCCAGATGTTGAAGGTTTAACACTAGAATTTAGTGATCAAAGTGCTGGCATGGTGAATTTTTCAAATGGTTTATCGGTAGATATTGTAGACGGTAAGGCTAGAATTAGATTGTCAGACTTGAAACCTGGTGATTATATAGAACTACCTGAGCCGACAACGAGAGTTCTACCTTGGTTACCTTCAGCCAACTAAGTATAACAACACGTCACATGGGCTTGAAACGAACTGTTATCTTATAAAATGTGAAGTTATTGATAGCAACTTATTCTATGTAAGGCTTGGTTGTTAATAGCTCTTATAAATTGCGTGTTTTCACTCTCTTCAAAACACAGTATAATCCGCGCCCAACTATATTTTTGAAAGACATGCCACCAAATAAGAACGTTTTCTTTTATTAGGGAAACGTGTTTACTATTTTAGTGGTGATCAAAAATAATTTCAGTAGAGAATAACCGTCGCTTAGAGCGATAGCATGAGAAATTTGTAATGAATCAAATTGATACCAGAAAACAAACGTTAGAATTCAACAAACTCCAAAAACGTTTGAGACGTAATGTTGGCAATGCCATTATCGACTACAACATGATCGAAGAAAACGATGTTGTGATGGCTTGCATTAGCGGGGGAAAAGATTCATTTGCAATGTTAGATATCTTGCTGAAACTCAAAAAAGCAGCTCCAATTAAATTTGATGTCGTTGCAGTAAACCTTGATCAAAAACAACCAGGATTCCCTGATCATATTTTGCCTGAGTACTTTAAAAACCTCGAGATACCTTACTATATCGTAGACAAAGATACCTATTCTGTTGTTCAAGAGAAGATTGAAGAAGGTAAAACCACGTGTGGTTTATGCTCTCGTTTACGCAGAGGTACTCTGTATTCATTTGCAGAAAAAATTGGAGCGACAAAGATTGCACTTGGCCACCATTTAGACGATATCGTTGAAACCATGTTTTTGAATATGTTTCATGGCGCGCGTCTAAAAGCGATGCCACCAAAACTACGCTCTGATGATGGTAGGAATGTTGTTATACGCCCATTAACCTACTGTAGAGAAAAAGATTTAATTCAATATGCTGACCATAAACAGTTCCCTATTATTCCATGTAACTTATGTGGTTCACAGGAAAACCTGCAACGTCAGAGTATCAAAGCAATGCTGATAGATTGGGATAGAAAAACACCAGGGCGCGTTGAAAAGATATTCAAATCTATTCAGAACGTTAGCCCTAGTCAATTGGCTGACAAATCACTATTTGATTTCGAGAACCTTCCTTTAGACAGAGAAGGGAAAAGAAAGGAATATGCTTTTGATGAAGCGCAGGTATCTTCTTCTAATATTGATGAGTCAATGTTCATTGACGTTTCAAACATCTAACAATAGGTAATTTACTTAGTAAAGAGCCAACAAATCTAGAAGACTTGCAGTTTAGTTATAAAGAAGTAGGTCTTAGGCAAAATTCACAGCCACACAGAATATAAGTGGCTGTGATTAATAGTTTTATGCTGTTTGATTTGGATCGAGAGGGCTGATAAATCCTTTGGGTTTCAAAGCTAACACATCGCAATTGATTTTATCAATCACATGTTCTGCTGTGTTACCTATAAATACAGCTGAAATGCCAGTTCGTCCAGTCGTTCCTAATATAACTAGACCTGCACTTAATTCTTGTACAATTGATGGTATAACGTCTTCAGGTAAACCTTGTTCTACTCTTGTGAACTCTTCATCAATACTGTGTTTTTGTCTTAGCGCTTTCATTGCTTTGAGGTGATGACCTCTTACCGCATCTGTATACGTAGTTGGATCAAACTCTGGAAGCTCAATAGTGATATTGGCAGGTGTAACAGGGTAAGAATTAACAAGATATGGTTTCGCGTCTAAACGGCCACAAAGATTTTTTACTTGCTCAACAATGCAGTCGTTTAACTCTATATGAACGGGATTTTCAGAGCCAACGTGTACTGACGCAACAACATGCCCATTCTCAGGCCATTCGTGTTCTTTAACAAGTAAAACAGGGCAGGGAGCCTTGCGAAGCAGATGCCAATCGGTTGGTGTGAAAATGACAGATTCTAGGATGTCATGTTTTCTTGTCGCCTTGATAAGAATATCGTGTTCACCTGCGAACACTTCACTAACTATGGCCTCATAAGGACGGTTATGCCATACAACCTTAACTTCAAAGTTAACACTATCATCGATATAGGGTTTCGCTACTTCATTCATCCAAGCACAGCGTTGTTGTATAACGCCTTTGCGCATAGCATCCCGTTCATCTATCGATAACATAGATGTCATCTCATACGAGAAATCGTAGATGGACAAGAAAAAGGTAATGTTACTTTTTGAGACACTCTTACGCGCAAGTTGCATTGCTCTCGCTAATGCTGGTTGAGGTTCGTTGTTTACATTCGCGACGACTAAAATTTTGTTATATATACTCATAACAATTCCCTTTTATAGAATGGAACCAAAGAGTTATTCAATATACTTTAACTGTAGCCTATTTGAGAAGAATAATTTAAGAAAAGAAATGAAAGTACGGTAGAAACATGAAGTGGCTCATTAGAGAGCCACTTGTATTTGATTTGCTTGCAATTTTTATAGCTACTCTTCGGTAGAGATACCAGCTAAAACTTTTAATTCATCGTGGTCTAGGATTGTAATGTATTTCCCTTTAACACTTAAAATATCAGACTTCTGAAAACGTCCAAGTAAGCGGCTAATAGTTTCAACCGTTAATCCCAGATAATTACCGATATCACCACGAGTCATGGTTAAGCGAAACTCTCTTGGGCTGAAGCCTCGTTGCGAGAATCGAGTCGATAAGTTAAATAAGAATGCAGCCAAACGTTCTTCCGCGTTCTTTTTAGATAGAAGCAAAATCATATCTTGGTCGCCCTTGATTTCGCTACTCATCAAACGCATGATTTGTTGACGAAGTTTAGGCATCTTCCCTGATAAATCATCTAAGATCTCATAAGGGATCTCACAAACCATTGATGTTTCAAGTGCCTGGGCAAATGAAGGGTGAGCATTACCGTTTATGGCATCAAAGCCGACTAAATCGCCTGCTAAATGGAATGCCGTAATTTGTTCGTCACCTTGTTCGGTTATCGTATAACTTTTTATGGTACCAGAACGAATCGCATAGAGAGACTTTAGGTCGTCTCCGGCTTTAAAAAGCTCCTGTCCTTTTTGGATAGGCTTTTTACGCTCGATGATCTGATCCAGCTGATCGAGCTCTGCTTCATTTAAGGTAAATGGTATGCAGAGTTGAGAAATACTACAATCTTGGCAGTGAATGGCACATCCACCGGACTGAATTCTTTTAGTTGCTGGTTTTTCTGAAATCATAACTTCCAAGTCACTATTTGATATACATCAATATTTTAGCATTGCTATCGCTGAAAGGATAGTTAAATAATTAACATATAAATCAGTAAATTAATCAACTTAAACTAATAAACTAACCGTTCCGGTTAAAATATAGATGCCGTACGATAAAAGTAAAACAGCGCCAGTTTGACGAAAATAGACGGAATTTTTCAGCCTGTTTATGTAAGAGGCTCCTACGCCAACAAGAAGCATAGATGGTAACGTACCGATGCCAAATGCTAGCATTAACATTGCTCCATTTAGGGCGCTACCGGAAACTGCTGACCAAGTTAACGCAGAGTATACTAATCCACAGGGTAGCCACCCCCATAGCAGGCCTAATGGTAAGGCGTGAAAAGGTGTGGGTAGTGGCAGCAAGCTCCGACTGATAGGAGCGAGATACTGCCATAAATGCTGACCGAGTTTTTCTACATAAACTAAACCATGCCACCATTTACCAATGTAAAGAGCAAGAATAATCATGACTATAGCCGACAACACTCTTAACCAATTTAAAATGGCGTAGTCCGATACGAGTGCTGCAGCGTTGGAAACGGTGCCACCGACAAAGGCACCAGCAACGACATAGCTGATTAAACGCCCCATATTATAAAGGATAGTGGTCAGTGCGCGGTTGGACTTAGTCACAGTGTTAATGCTCATAGCCGAAGCAATTCCGCCACACATACCGATACAGTGTGCAGAACCTAAAACTCCAACTATCAACGCTCCTATCCAATCACTTGTGAGCATTTTTTTCTTATCTAATTCGTCATCATCAAACAAGACATTTTGACCTTGGCGTTCAAGATCTTCAAATTGTTCACTTTTTACCGCCCATAAAAAAATACCTACGGCGATACACACGAAGACAACGGCTATTGGTATCAATATATACAAACTACCCATCTTTTTTTAACAACCTTAGTGAATTTGTAACGACAATAATTGAACTTGCAGACATGCCTACAACCGCAATATAGGGGGCCACATACCCGGTTACAGCAAGTGGGAGTATTAATAGATTATAACCTAATGACCAGGCAAGGTTTTGCCTAATTATTTTTCGAGTGTTCAAGGCAAGATTTCGAGCGCTTATAATTTTGCTCAATTTATCACCAAGCAATACAACGTCAGCTGAAGCCTTTGCGACATCTGTTCCGCCACCCATTGCAATTGATAAATGAGCGCCAGATAACGTTGGTGCGTCATTTATTCCATCACCTACCATGAGTGTAATATCGTCTTTTCCTAAGGTTCGTAAATAAGCGAGTTTGTCTTCTGGAGTCGCATCCGCAACAACGGTATCCATGTTGATTTTTGTTGCTACTTTATTCGCGTTTATCAATGAGTCTCCGGTTAAAAGTGTCGTCTTAACACCAAGAGTATGAAGTTGAGCAATAAAAGTTTTACTCTCATCTCTTATGGGATCACTGTAACTGAATGTCGCGACATGCACATCGTCTACTGAAAGAAAAATGGAAGAGGGAACCGACAGATTCTCGTTGCCAAGTACAAACTTAGCGTTACCTATTTTGCATGTCTTTTCTTGCCATACTCCTTGGATACCAAAGCCGATAACGTTTTTTACCTCAGTAATAATCGCGTTATTTGTACTGACCTGTTTAAAAGCTTTTGCTATAGGATGATTGGCGTGCTCTTCTAATGCAGCAGCGATTGATAAGCAAGTTTCTTTATCGTAAACAGAATAGAGGGAAACATCATCGATTCGAATTTCGCCCTTGGTTAATGTGCCTGTTTTGTCGATCACCAAGTGGTTAATTTTACAAAAAGTTTCTATTACATGCGCTTTACGAAGCAATAAGCCTAAATCACCCATCCTTGATGTTGCGCATGTGATAGCGGTTGGTGTAGCGAGTGACAATGCACAAGGGCAGGTGGCTACTAAAACAGAGAGCATTATCCAAAATGCATCTTCTGGTTGATGCTGCTGCCAATATAACCAAGTTGCGAAAGCGATGGTTAAAATGGCCCCCACAAAATATCTCGCAATAACGTCAGCTATTTGAGCTATTTTCGGTTTTGACATCTGCGCTTCATCTTGAAGACGTACGATACTGGCCAACATCGATTCAGCTTTGGTCGCCGTCACATTTAGCTCAAATACCTCGTCAGTGTTGATACTACCAGCGTAAACGAGGTCGCCAACAGATTTAACAACCGGAATGGCTTCGCCAGTAAGCATAGATTCATCAACATGAATACGACCACTAATTATAATTCCATCTGCCGGTATGTGCTCACCAGGTAAGACTCGAATTTTGTCTCCAGGTTGGAGAACTCGCACAGGCACTTGAGTTCCATCTATTTTGGTTGCCATAGCGGGAATCAATTTAAGAAGGTTGGCACTTGCAGCCGCTGCTTTTCTTCTTGCTCTCATTTCTAAAAAGCGACCAAGTAACAAGAAAAATGTAAACATTGAAACAGATTCAAAGAATACTTCACCTTTTTCCTGCACTGTTGCAACGACACTGGCCACATAGGCAAAGATCAAAGCGATAGAAACAGGGACATCCATCCCTAATGTGCGACCCTTTATGCTACGCCATGCGTTTAAATAGAATGGTAACGCAGAATAAACTAGTACTGGGGTGGCAAATAGCAAACTTACGATACGCAAATATTGCTTGAATTCAGAATCAAGATCACTAAAGACTTCAAAATATAGAGCGACTGCAAGCATCATTACTTGCATGGAGGCAAGACCAGCTACACCTAAACGATATAAATATTGTTTCATCGATTGGTGGTAGTTAGCTTCATGTGCATCCGCTTCGAATGGAGCCGCTTTATAGCCGAGATTATGGATGTACGAGAGCAGGTCACTCAGTTTTGTTTCAGTATTATCCCAGCTTAATATCGCTCTATTAGTGGTGGTATTAACTCGAATTGAATTAACCCCGGTTTTATCGTTTATCTGTTTTTCAATTAGCCAAGCACAAGCAGCACAAGTGACCCCCTCTAAAGAGAGCGTCACTTCGGATGCATTATCATTTTTTCGTACAAATTCAGACTGAACGTCTTCATTGTCATAGTTTATAAGCGCTTTTAGTTGTTCTGGTACAAGATCCGCTTTTTCTGCCATTTCAGTTCGATATTGATAATAACTCACTAAGCCACTATCAATAATTGTTTGAGCCACTGCTTGGCAGCCAGGGCAACACATTTTTCGAGGTTCATCTAGTATTTCTACAATAAAATCCGTGTTCGCTGGTACATCTTCACCGCAGTGATAACACGAGTGTTTCATAGTGATTCTCAGTTGTTAGTTAGCAAGAAGGACTGGACTAGCAGCAGGGAAGGATATTTTCCCTTGTAATAACCATTCTTGTGTATGTGGTTGTACTTCTATAAACCATGGGCCGCTAAGTTCACGATCTAAGTTGATTCGGTAATACCCATAGGCATCGGAGCTGGCAACTTTTTGGAAATCTCTGTCTGCAAGCGTTCTATGAGTGAATATTACGGTGAGCGCTGGATAGACCTCAAGTTCACCTTTATCAAATTTTATAGTAACCATATCCGAGTTGGATGAGACGCTAGCAGATAGACCAATAGAGCTAGCTTGTTTAATTTTAGAAAGGTCTATATTTATTCCTTTGCCTTTTTTGTAATAGTCTTCGGCAACGAGAGAAACTGAGTTCTGGGAGGCAATGATTAGGGTTGTAATGCCGGCTATCACTACACATAAAGGCAATGTAATTAGAAACCACGGCCAGAATTGTTTATACCAAGGTTTTATCATGTGAATCTCAATGGGCAATGTCTGTAAGACAGAAAGAGGTTATTATAAAAAAGAATAGCCCCAAAAGCAGGGGCTATATCTTAGAAGTGGATTATTTATCCGTGTTGCTTAAGCTCCAAACATAAGAGGCGACAAGTTGTACTTTCTCTTCTCCTAGTATGTCTTTCCAAGCTGGCATAACACCTTGACGGCCATTGGCTACTGTTGCAGTTACTTCTGCTCGAGAATCACCAAATAACCAGTCATTATCAGTTAAGTCAGGTGCACCTAATGCAGGATTACCCTTACCGTCAGTCCCGTGACAAGCTGCACAAACAACAAAGCGTTGTTTACCAGCAGCGGCCTCACGTGCATTGACTTTACGACCAGCAAGCCCCAACGTATAAGTGACGACTTCTTTAACGCCTTGTTCACCTAATGCATCTCCCCAAGCTGGCATAGCACCAATTCGACCATTCATGATAGTCGTTAGGATAGCTTCAGGTTCACCGCCATACAGCCAAGCTTTATCCGTTAGGTTAGGGAATCCAATTTGTCCCCTTGCATCTGAACCATGACATTGAGAACAGTTTTGTAGGAACAAACGTTGACCAACTTTAAGCGCTTCAGAATCTGTCGCTATTTCAGGGATAGAACGTAATTCACCATTTGAGTTATAGGCAAGTTTGTTGAAAGCTTCACCATAGAATGTATTTGCTTCGTCCAATGCTCTAGCATATTCATCTAGTGTTTGGTTCGCATGTGCTTGCGCAATATGCGCACGAGACTCTTCTATGTTTTTCACCTCTTGATTAGAACTAGTCCAACCAAGAAGGCCTTTAAAGCTACCCAAACCTGGGAATAATGCCAAATAAATAATGGTAAAAATGAACGTGCCAATAAATAGAAAGCTCCACCATTTTGGTAGTGGGTTGTTTAGCTCTCTAATACCGTCATACTCGTGATCCATCTCGGCGCCTTCTTCGACACCAGTGTTGTTCTTTAAGGCCCAAGCCAAAATCACAGCGCAAAAAACTAACGTGACTACTGTGAGAATGATAATCCACGCACTCCAAAATGACGTCATTATTTGCTTACTCCTTTATTATTTTTGGTTGTCGTCGTTTGTTCATCAGCAAACACCAAGTTTGCATCCTCTTCAAAGCGAGCTTTACGATTTTTACCGAAAGCCCACCAAACGACCCCAAAAAAGCTAACAAATAGCACAACGGTCCAGATGGAATGGAAAGTAGCTATACTCATATGCATTCCTCCTTATTTCATCGCGTGGCCGAGAGATTGAAGATAGGCAATAAGCGCATCCATCTCGGTTTTACCAACGACTTCAGATTTAGCGTTTGCAATTTGGTCATCAGTATATGGCACACCAAATTGATCGCGGAACAAGGTTAGCTTAGCTTGAATTAACTCGCCATCTAACACGTTTTCAGCTAACCAAGGAAACCCTGGCATGTTGGATTCTGGCACCAAAGCTCTTGGATCCAACAAATGCACTCGGTGCCATTCATCAGAATAACGTCCACCTACACGAGCCAAATCTGGTCCAGTACGCTTAGAGCCCCACAAGAAAGGATGTTCCCAAACACTTTCGCCAGCAACAGAGTAGTGACCGTAGCGTTCTGTCTCTGAGCGGAATGGACGAATCATTTGGCTATGGCAAACGCTACAACCTTCTCGGATGTAGAGGTCACGACCTTCCATTTGCAGTGCTGTATAGGGCTTTAGATTATCCACAGGTTCGTTAACTTGCTTTTGAAAAAACAGTGGCACAATTTCCACTAAAGCACCGAAGCTGATCGCTATTATAATTAAAATCGCTAGCAAACCGACGTTCCGTTCGACTAGATCATGGCGATTATTTGAGTTTGAACTCATTAATCAATCTCCTTATGCCGGTTGCTCGATAGCTTTTAAACTATCTTCAGGTGCAGTAATGGTTTTATAAGCGTTATAAGCTAGCAAGAACATACCTGATAGGAAAATAAAGCCACCAATGAAACGTACTGTATAGAACGGATAAGATGCCTGTACTGACTCAACGAAACTATACGTTAACGTACCGTCTGCGTTGACTGCACGCCACATTAAGCCTTGCATTACGCCTGAAATCCACATAGCAACAATATAAAGTACAGTACCTATGGTAGCTAACCAGAAATGAACGTTGATTAAGCTAACAGAATACATTCTTTCTTGACCAAATAGTTTTGGTATCAAGTGATAGACAGCACCGATAGACACCATCGCTACCCAACCGAGCGCACCAGAGTGTACGTGACCGACTGTCCAATCTGTGTAGTGGGATAGGGCGTTAACCGTCTTAATGGCCATCATTGGGCCTTCAAACGTTGACATGCCATAGAATGAAAGAGAGACAACCATGAAACGTAAAATAGGGTCATAACGCAATTTATGCCATGCACCTGATAGCGTCATAATACCGTTGATCATACCACCCCAAGAAGGAGCAAATAGAACCAGCGACATCACCATTCCAAGAGATTGAGTCCAGTCAGGTAATGCTGTGTAGTGTAAATGGTGTGGACCAGCCCAAATGTACAAAGACACTAAAGCCCAGAAGTGAACAATAGATAAACGATATGAATAAACCGGACGTCCAGCTTGCTTAGGTACAAAGTAATACATCATTCCTAAGAAACCAGCGGTTAGTAGAAAACCTACTGCGTTATGACCATACCACCACTGTATCATCGCATCTGTCGCTCCAGAATATAATGAGTAAGATTTACCCATCGATACTGGGATAGCTAAACTATTAACAATATGCAAAACGGCGACAGTTAAAATAAACGCACCGAAAAACCAGTTAGCAACGTATATATGCGATGTCTTTCGTTTGACCAAAGTGCCAAAAAACACGATAGCGTAAGCGACCCAAACGACAGCAATCAGGATATCGATTGGCCATTCAAGTTCCGCATATTCTTTACTAGTTGTATACCCAAGAGGGAGTGTGATGGCAGCGAGTAATATAACAGTTTGCCATCCCCAGAAAGTGAAGGGTACGAGAATTCCGCCAAACAAACGTGTTTGGCATGTACGTTGAACTACATAATATGAAGTTGCAAACAAGGCGCTGGTACCAAACGCAAAAATTACAGCGTTAGTATGTAGCGGGCGTAAACGACTGTAGGTTAACCACGGCGTATCAAAGTTTAGCTGTGGCCAAACTAACTGAGCAGCAATCAACACACCGACAGACATACCGACGATTCCCCATAGTATGGTAACTAGGGTGAATTGACGTACGACTGTATAGTTATAGTTGTGCTCAAGTTGTTGTACTTGGCTCATTATATTTCTTCCAATTTTAAAGTGACTATTTGCTTTTTATCGACTTTGTGTCGTAATACATTCCTAAAAGTGATGAAAAAACCCGCAATCTATCTTACTGTTCTATCAAAACACTGTTTGGAATGGATTTTTCACACGACATGATAATGTAATTAACATTTTAATGACAACGATTTAACCTGCAATTTTCACATTGCAAGATCATTTATTACTAAAAGTTTGAAGCTTGTTACATGAGAATATAAAAAATGGCGGCAGAAAAGTTAACAAAAGGGCGTTTAGCTCAAATTTTATTCATGATGACTATACTCATCAGTGCGTTTACTTGGCGTAGTCTAACCCACTCAAATAATGACGTTTTATGTCATCTTGAACAAGACTGCACCGTGAAAATAGAGGCAATGGAAATCACACTATATTGGCAAGAGGAAGCTAAAGCCTTTCGAATTACGATGATGCCTAATGAGGATGAATTAACCTTAGAATTGTTAAATTCTGACGCGAAACTGTATGCAAATGAAGGTGACTGGTTATTTAGAATCGAATCTTTACCTGCTCGAATAAAACTATCAAAATCCGACCAAAATCAAAAAATAGTGGGCTATATCAACTTCCGCTAATAAAGCGTCGTTTTGATACTTTTATGCTAATAGCATGGCCTGAAAAAGCGCCATTACATTGGTTAACGTTATTAAGTGACAGGATAACGTAAACTTATTTCGCTTATCCTTGATTTAGTTGTTAAGATGCCGCTTTTTAACCTGTAAGGTACATTATGTCTAAGTTTTTCTATCGCGGTACACCCGATATTATGTCTAACTACGGTAAAGATGGTTACAACACAAATGCTTCGCTAAAACCCGGCACAGAAAATTCACCGTTGTCACTAATCGTAAACAATGAGCAGCGTAAAAATGAACTACAAGATCTCGTTCACCAGCATGGGCTATTTGCTGTAATTAAAGTTAACGGCGATGTAGATGAAGATATTAAACAGTTAGACACCGTTCTAAACAAACCAAAGCCTCAACGTGTTGAAAAAACACCAGAACGAAATGACCCTTGTTCGTGCGGAAGTAATAAAAAATACAAAAAATGTTGCGGTAGATAATTTCGATAGAAAAAAGAAATATTTGTTTACAACTTTGATACCGTTCTGACAGAACACTTACACCCTGTTATACGTAAAAGAGTATTATTTTCCCCAACGTTATACTTTAACTGGGGGGTTAGTGTATGTATAAACGTATTGATAACAGTAAATATCAGGAAGATGTCAGTAATATTCTTCACTCGGTAGGTATGGACAAAATGGCAGCTCAAGAGTTAACCTTTTGTTATCCAGAGTATTTTGATTCGATGAGTAGCCTAAAATATCAGCTACCTAGTCAAGTTTTTCGACTTATATCAGCGTTGGTTTTTTTAGAGCACCTTCTAACAAAGTGCTTCAAGCCGCATTATTCGATATACCACTACATTGAAAGCATTAACGCCAAGCTTCTCAGCGTAACGAGTGTTTATGTAAAAAAAGAGCGCGTTAAGGAATGTTATCTTGAAGCGAGTTATCTCGTGAATTAGTGCTTAGTTTAAACGTATATCGTTTGTCGCCTTTACAATTAAGGGCTACGAACGATATTCAAGGAATCGGACCATGATTTTAGCAACAGCCTGTATTCATCGGTTTCTTTAAATGACTTAATAGCCGCAGCCACTTTGTTTACTGTACCAGAATTTGTTAAAGAATTAGTTGCAAGGTAGTAAGGAATTCGCCGACCTTCATTAAAAGAGAATACTTTTACTAATTCATTTTCTTTATTATCGCTACCAAATTTATTGGCGGTGTAATATGCAACGTTATCGTCAGTAGGCCAGATATCTATTCGATCAAATTTAAGCTTTTTAAAGTTTCGGATGTAGGCTTCTTCTCCGCCAATACGCGCCATGTTTTTTAACGATACGCCGTTTTCTATATACAACTCTTCGACTGCACTTGATAGTGTCGTTCCAACGATATAGTTTTCGAAATCTTTAATATTCCTGATGATTATTTCTGTCTGATTACTTTTTATAAATGCAGATAGTGACGATGAAACCAGTGGAGCTACCCAAACAAATTGATTTTCCCTACGTGGGACTCTTTGAATCGAAAAAATAAACGCATTAGGTGTGTTATTTACAAATTCTATCGCTCTAGCCCAAGGGGTAGTTTCGATAGTGTAATCAATATGGGCTCGATCTAACGCTTCTCGAACAATATCGGCAGATACACCTTTAAGCTCACGGTTTTCTACATAGTTGTATGGGGGGTAATTTTCAGTAAATATACGTAACGATTCGCATTGAGCGAATCTGGAGCAAGAAAGAAACAGCATAATAAAAAAACAACGGAATGCCAGTGTGAACATATTTATTTTAACAATGCGATTGGTTATTTGTATCAATATAGCAAATATCAAAAGAAAAACTTTGTTCTATGTTAAGTCCTTATTTCCGGCGCCCTATAAAAAGATAGAGAAATTCGCTCCTTTCAATACTATCGAAAACATTCCTTCGGTGTAACATCATAAAAACTTTATTTGTATGATGAATGTTGCCTTGATCACGTTTCAAGGGTGTATTTGCAATTAAAACTCATTTTACTCTTTACCCTGTCGCTATACTAATTATTAACAATTTTGATACCCCGCGTTCATTAATTTTCGAGTCTAACTAATTATGCATTTATCTGTGATTAAACGAATTCTAATTGGCTTCATTGTTCTTTTTATGTTGATTGTTACAACGGCTTTAATTGGCCAAAGTAATATAAAGGGGCTTGAAGCTCACTTAAACGAGACCGTCGATCAACTCGCACCTATGGCAGAGAAATCAAATAGATTGTCTGGTCTTGTTCTTAATATTTCTCGGCTTGTTAGTTTACATAGTGCTTCTTTGGATAATGAAAATAGAAGCAATTTACATCAAAAAACAATGCAACTTTTTGATACCTATAACCAAACAACATTATCACTAAATGAAAATATTAAAGGTTATCACGATATTGAACAGGTGTTGGCAAAAGTAAGTATTGCATCCGAGCTATTGATTCAAGCGGCTAATGAACAATTTCAAATTCGGGAACAATGGATAGAATCAGACCTTTTACAAAAAGAAAAAGTAGATAACTTCGTAAATGAATGGGAGTTTTTCTCTGATGACAGTAAAATGTTTATCGATTCGGTCAGTCCTGACATCGGTTGGTTAGCTGAAGGCTTACAAAATGATGGCAATTTACTAGGCCGGTCACTCGAAAAAGCTTTCTTTGCAAAATCACAAGATCAACAAGCTGGTTATCTTGCAGAAGTAGAAATTCATCATCAATCTATGACCTCAAAACGAGAGCAAATTACGTCAATCATTTCAGAAAGCGACTTCCCACTAGATGGGTATTACGAATTGATCGTTAACGCGTTTGAACCTAAAGGATTATTCGACACATTATCAACCAGTATCTCTCTACTAGAGAAACAAAATGAGCAATTATCGATAATAAATCAGCGAACAGATGATGTACTTTTGTTATTAGACGAAGCCAGCTCACTAGTAGGAATGAAAATAGCTAGCGCAAAAGCAGTCGCCCAAGAAAGTAGTCAAGAAGCGTCACTACAAATGGTATTAGTCTTGACGATTTCTATTTTCATTTCAGTCCTTGTAGTATGGAGTGTTATAAGAAGCATCAATGGACCATTAAAACGTACACTCACACATTTAAAGAGATTAGTTGGTGGAGACTTCTCTAAAAACATTGATGTGAAATCTGATGATGAATTTGGGCAATTAGCCCAACAAATCAACGCATTAACCGTTCAGCTAAATTCAATCATAGGTGAGGTAGTCAACAATGCTATGCAGTTGGCAACAGGATCTGATGTTGGTTTGTCTTCTAGCGAAAATACTCGTTCTTTAATAAAGGATCAAAAATCTCAAATTGATTCGGTCGCTAATTCGGTTGAAGAAATGGAAATCGGCATTCAGGAAGTATCTGTACTTGCTAATCGCACGAGAGACGAAATAGTAGGGATGTCGGCTTTAGTCAGCTCTGGGCGTGCCGATGTTAAAATCACCCACGATATTGTGTTATCACTTCAACATGCAATGAAAGACTCTGTTGCAAAGGGAATACAATTAAAACAACAGTCTGATGATATAGGCTCTATTCTAGATGTAATAAAAGGAATAGCTGAGCAAACTAAATTACTGGCACTTAATGCTGCTATAGAAGCGGCACGTGCCGGAGATCAGGGACGAGGATTTGCTGTAGTGGCAGACGAGGTCGGTGCATTAGCTAGTAGTACACAAGATTCAACAATTAAAATCCGCGAAGTCATTCACATGTTACAAGCGGCCTCAGATGAAACAGTGACTATTTTGACTAAAGGCGAGGGGATGGCTTCGACTTGCTTTACTCAGACTGAAAAAAACGAGCAACAACTAAGGCAAATTGATGAAGTCTTAGGTCAGATACAAGACAGTAGCCAGCAGATAGCAAATACAGCGCAAGATAAACTACAAGTAGCGGCTTTAGTTAACTCAAGCATGCACAATATCGTAGATCTAGGCGAAGCAACCAGTAATGAAGCATTAAAAAATCAACAAGCAAGCCAAAAATTAAAAGAACAATCAGATCAACAAAAAGTGAAAGTTTCAGAATTCAAATTGGCTTAATTAACATCTCTAACATCTCTAACATCTCTAACATATCGACAATCATACCTTATTGATTTTCACATTGTTTCTAAAGAACATGTGAAAATCAATTTCTAAAATTAGAATAGGGTTCCTGCATTTAAGCTCTGCTTTGGGAACATCCCACTACTATAAAGTTAATCTAGATTAAGAATTACTATCAATATTGGCTGTATTATCACGGCTCATTTGTCACGCCTACAATAAGCCAAACTAACAATATAGAGGATAAGACTTGAGCAATTTGTTTACACAAAGCCGCATAGGTACATTGGAACTAAAAAATCGCTTCATGAGAAGTGCTACCTGGGAAAATATGGCCACAGAAGAAGGCCATATGACGGACAAGCTCTATGCTATTTATGAAGAGCTAGCCAAAGGTGAAGTCGGGCTTATTGTAACTGGCTATGCAAATATCGTTGAAGAAGAAAAACCCAATGCTGGTATGATGGGAATGTACAACGATTCTTTTATCGAAGAGTACGTAAAACTAACCGACTTAGTTCATGACAACGACTCTAAGATTGTTATGCAGCTTGCTTATGGCGGAACTAAAACCACATATAATGTTGGTGAAAGAACCATTTTTTCCCCTAGTGACGTTCCAGAAATAGGAACACAAACTCAAGGCAAAGCGATGACTAAGTCTGAGATAGACTACATCGTTAATGCCTTTGCTAAGGCAACGCTTAGAGCAAAAAATTCCGGTTTTGATGGTGTAGAGATCCACGCAGCCCACACCTATCTCATTAATCAATTTTTAAGTCCATATTACAATCGACGCGAAGATGAATATGGTGGTAATTTAGAAAACCGTATGAGATTTTTACTCGAAATCTACCGAGAGTGCCGTAAATTAGTAGGAGATGAATTTCCGATTTTTGTAAAACTTACGGCAACGGAGTTTTTCGAAGGAGGTTTAACTTTTGATGAAACTCGTAAAATTTGTATGGCTTTAGAACAGGTTGGAGTAGACGCAATAATCATTTCTGGCAACATTCATGGTAAAGCCAGTGCTATGATCGGCCAGTCTTTCGATGGCTATACTATCCAAGAAGAAGGCTATTTTCATGAGTACGGCAACGCGATTAGCCAGGAAGTTAATGTACCTGTAATAACGGTTGGTGGATTGACTTGTATTGATGCTATTAAAGCTATTTCTAACAATACAAATATAGAATATTTTGCACTTTCGAGACCATTGCTGTCAGAGCCCAACTTAATTAAGCGTTGGAGAAGAGGGGATAAGTCACCCGTTTTATGTGAACGTTGCTCCAAGTGCCGTACAAAACGCGGTAATTTCTGTGTGGTCAATAAGGACAGGAAAATAAAACTATCGAAGATGTAACGCCACTTTTACCCTTGTCGTGATGAATAAGCCTGCGAGTCTTAACGTACATAAGAAGGGGACCGTTAACATGCCCCCTTTGGTATTCCCTATATTAATCGACACTTGGTTTCTTGTGCGTTATAACCAAAGCAGAAGTTAAACTGATCGCAATGGCAACACAAATCCATGTACCATAGAAATTTATTGGATTATTCATTCCAACCAATGTAGTGGTAATCCAAAACCCAACTGTTATTCCGGTAAGGTGTCCTCTTAAATTCTTTTTAAAATTCTCTAGCATATCTGTATTTCCTAATTAACTATTCAGTAAACTAATATTAGTATTACATGACTAGGTAGATAGTGTAAGCAGCGAACGCTTTCGAATGTTGTTTTTCATATGATTTGGAGAATAAAATGACAAGTAGACAGTTCAGTGACTACAGTTCATTTAACATAATGTACGTAATACGCACTTATATAGTAATTAAAATATGGTATTAAAAAGTTTTAAGTTGTTCTATGTGACATCTTAGATTTTCTGAAGCTCGTACACACTTTCTTGCATGTACTACCTCTAGTTGTAACGTTTAAACACGTTGTCGATAAAGCCATCAAGTTTCATTTCAGTCATAGCGTTATTAAAATCGTCAACGTATCGATCCGTAACACTTTCTTTGTTAAACAAGATATATGTTGGCCATGTGAGTACTATTAGGTCATTTGTTTTATCAATTGAATTTTTAACAATGTCGATTCTATCTTCAAGCCCATTCTTTTTAATGTAATGCATTACCGGCAGATAATCTCCAACAAATAAATCAATTCGATCGCTCAAGAGCATATCTACACTCTGTTGTGTTGATTTTGAAAAAGTCACCCGAGAAAATTTATTTTGGTCAATCGCATTTCTGAAATTACCGCTGCCATACAAATAGCCTAGTCGAACAGCTATTGAATGATTTTTCACGTTGTCAAAGTTCGAATTAACGTTAATGCTTGAACTTCTTTTTTGAACAGTACGTATTCTTGTAAAATGAGGATATTCTCGACATATTTTCCCCATTGTTGGCGTTCTTCATTTTTTCCTGCATTGAAAAGAACGTCATTATGTCCAGATTTTACCGTGTAAACAGCTCTCTTCCATGGTAAAAAATCAAACTCGATATCATAGGTTTTCGTTCTGAGTGCGGCCTCTTTGATTATGTCTATAGCTATACCACGAGCCACTCCATTTTCGGTATATTCATAGGGAGGATATTCTAATGTAGCCGCAACCAAAATTTTGTTTTCAGCGAAAGAGTTAGAAGTGGTAAATAGAGCGATAAGCGCCAGCCATTTAAAACTATAATTAGGTGCTAAACCGTATTTTGGTAAACAAAACATTGAATGATTCCCTTTAATCCTTGGGATTATTAATACAGTATTGGCGCTATTAACGAAGTCGTCAATAGCTATTCTATTGAGAAGAATGGAATAAAAATATGAAATGCAATCAATACTTACTTATCACCGAGGGCCTTTTCTACACATATGGCTAGGCCTGCCAATCAAAGATTAACTAGGCTTTCTTTTTACCATGCGACTTAAACCCTTGATGAGGAAATACGTTCCTAATTCGTTGTTGAATTTTGTTGGGAATGCCTTTTGAAAATTTCAATTTAGCGCCAGCTCGTGTCATATAAACTTTTACTGTGCCACTAAACGGATTTTTGTGTGCTATTTCTTTGCAGCTATGACCAAATGCTGGCGGTAAATTGCCTTTGTGTTTTATAAGTTCACCATCTTTAAATTCGAGCTTCAATTTAGGCCTGTCAACACCGACTAACCAAAAAATAAGCAAAGCACCAATTAAAACAACATACAACATACTCGTCCCCTTAGTTAGTCACCAAGCAACTTGCTTAGATCTTCTTTTAAACTGCTAACCGTTCTACTCGCTTTCTCTGTGCGTGACGCTTCGCTAAGCAAATATTCAATAGCATCTGACAATGTACATCCGAGTTCATTTGCTCTACCAGAAAGCTTTTCCCATACGCGATAGTCTAGATCAATAGACTTTTTCTTAGTATGCACCTGCTCAGCATTAAAATGTCTCTTTCTTTTCGCTCGAATTGCTTGCTTAAGTTTGTTTTCTAATTCAAAAGACATGTGGTGATCTATCCAATCCAGAACTAGAATAGGTTCATGCTCAATATCCCTTAGCATCTGGACAGCCCTATCCACTTCACTTGTGTCAATATGCCTTGTGATTTGCGTACCATCTTTCCATTTGTTACTCAAATATTGCCATTTCCAGCCGCATTCAAGATTTTCAAGTTGTTGGTATTTCATGAGTATTATCCAGATCCCTTAGTGGTTACAGCGTAACCCATAACCCCCTATAGTGACAAGCCTCTAAGGTATTTTTAGCTTAAAAACTGTTAACTAGGATTATAACTATTAGGCGCAACGCTTTTTATATATAATCAACGCCCTTTTCACCATATTAAGTCGAAATGAATCAAGAAGACTGGCGCTCCGTCACACCACAGTTTGATGAGTATGAAAATATTGTCCAAGAATTTTCATCTTTGTCCCCCTATCCTTTTTTGACCTTCAGCCTAGGTTAAGAGCCGCAATGCTTCGATTCGAACAATTGCGAAACTGGACTAAAGTTCTACTGATAAATTCACCGGATAATGCGATCTATCGTAATGCCATTTTAGATGCTATACGCGATGAACACTTAGTCCCTGATGAACGTGTTGTTATTAAAGCAGAAACACTTGAGATGCGAGCAATACTTGGCGAATACAAAGCTAAAAATGGTCTTGTTGATTCGCTTTCACAAGGACTATTAAAAAAAGCTGACGGTGGATATCTTGTTGTTTCAGCAAATTTGATAATGGCTAACCCTTCGGCTTGGATGGTTTTGAAATCAGCTTTATTAGGAGAATATGTTTCTCCGGTAAGTGTTGATCCTAAGCATATTGCCATGGAGCCACCTGCTCATCAGGTTGATGTAAAACTGATAGTCATTGGTGATCGGGAACAGATGTGTGAATTAGACTATTTTGACTCAGATATACAGTCTGGATTCTGTATGTTCAGCGAAGTTGAATTGGAATTCAAACTTTCTCAGGAATCACTACCAGCTTATTTATCTTATCTGAAAGGGCTTATAGGAAAGTTTGGAACACCGATGTTAGATGGGTCAGCTATACGTCGTTTGTTAACAGCAGGGACAAGGGAATGCGAAGATCAACATGCTATCCCATTGTGTCTTCAATGGCATAACTCATTACTAAGTGAAGCTGCTATTTACTCTGTTAATCGTGATATATCGGAGGCTGACTTAGATAAAGCGATTGATGATAAATACTATCGAGAATCTTACCTACCTAAACGTGCATTAGACGATATCTTAGAAGGCCAAGTAATTATCGAGACAAGTGGTGAGCAAGTTGGGCAAGTTAATGGTTTAACGGTTATTGATATACCCGGTCACCCTATTTCCTATGGTGAGCCTGCTCGGATATCTTGTGTCATCCATTTTGGTGACGGTGATATCGCAGATGTAGAACGTAAGGCTGAACTAGGAGGCAATCTACACGCTAAGGGCATGATGATTATGCAAGCGTTGGTTAGTACAGCACTAGATCTTGATGAACCACTACCTTATTCTGCTTCTATTGTATTTGAACAATCCTACTGTGAAGTGGATGGCGACAGTGCATCATTAGCCGAGTTTTGCTCTTTAGTAAGTGCCCTATCAGATACACCAATTAACCAACAGCTCGCTGTTACTGGTGCTGTTGATCAGTTCGGTCGGGTTCAAGCGGTCGGTGGTCTTAACGAAAAAATTGAAGGTTTTTATCGCGTCTGTGAATACCAGGGTTTTACTGGTAATCAAGGTGTAATATTACCCAAATCAAACCTAAAACATCTATCCTTACATAAGGACGTCATTGCCAGCATACGTAACGATCAATTTAACATATGGTCTATAGAGAATGTTGATGAGGCGATAGTATTAATTACAGGGAAACAATTTCGTGGCGAAGATGACGACGCAATCTTGAATAGAATATCAGATCGTATTGCCTATTTTAATCGTCGAGACAACCACGAATCATTGTTACAAAGATTAAAAAGTCGATGGTTAAGCAACTGATCGGACTTGATTAGCTTACACGTGTTCACTAATATGCACGTACCATAATTTGGAGTAGATAAAAAATGCAGAACAGACGTAGCTCATATAATCGCGAAGACCTTTTAGCCTCGAGCCGTGGTGAATTGTTTGGTGAGGGGTACCCACAACTACCTGCGCCGAACATGTTAATGATGGACCGTGTCAATCTAATGACAGAAGACGGCGGTGAATTTGGTAAAGGTTATGTAGAAGCTGAATTAGACATTACTCCTGATCTTTGGTTTTTCGATTGTCACTTTCCAGGTGACCCTGTAATGCCAGGTTGTTTAGGTCTTGATGCTATGTGGCAATTAGTTGGCTTCTTTCTTGGCTGGGTTGGTGGTGAAGGTAAAGGCCGCGCGCTTGGTGTAGGTGAAGTGAAATTTACGGGACAAATATTACCTACCGCTAAAAAAGTTACGTACCAAATCAACATGAAACGTGTCATTAATAGGAAATTAGTGATGGGATTAGCCGATGCCCGTGTTCTCGTTGATGGAAAAGAAATTTATGTAGCGAAAGATCTTAAAGTGGGTCTCTTCAAAGATACATCAAGTTTTTAGGTACAAATATTCAAAGCTACAGCCCTTTGGGGCTGTCTTTTTTACTTTAATGCATTTAGTTATAGTGCGTTATGCATTTTATTATGACCCCAGTTAAGGGGCCATAATAAAATTAATTAGTTGTTATTTGTATAAACCAGAGTTTTTATCATCTCTAGCATCACGCCATCCGCCTAACCAAAACGATTTTGCATCTGTTTGTTGATATGGACACTCTTCCATTGACCTTCCGTTAAGTCCTGCTTTATAACCTTGTGATTGTGCTCTATCAAGGCGGTCACGCTTTTGTCTCTTCATATTGTCAATCCTTATACCTTTAGATGGTTCCTAATGTATTAGTGTTTACATAGAGTTTTTCAACTCCACTACTAATATTGGTTCATTCTTAACCGATTCTCAAGCATAAAAAAACACGGGCTCAAAAAATTTGAACCCGTGTCGGTAGCTGACAATAATTATTTATTTCTTCTGAAACTAATTAAACCAAGTAGTGTCAAAGCAAAAATACCAAAACCACCACCCGACCTAGAAACCGTTTCTGAATCTAGAGAACGTGATTCAATCTGAGCACTCGTAGCACCAGAAATAGGTATCAGTTTAACGGCTACGATTTTCTCTTCTGATGAACCACTGCCACAATAAGCGTTATGTGCTGTAGAGTCGTACTCACCTATACTACATTTCAATGCAGTTGCAGAAATAACACCTGCGTCGTTTATATCCGTTGCATTAACAATCCTAAAATGGTTGTTAGCCGAACTGTAATCACCACCATTAGTCAGGTCATCTAACCACCAAGCCTGATCAGCAAATATGGCCATTCTTTCTACGTCTGAATTGGTTCCTTCATAAGGATAAATAAACGCCCGTCTTCTACGCTTTTTACCGTTAATTTCTCGGTTCGTTTCTGCATCTATCTGACCCACCACCTCATTCAGGTTGTTTATAGCGTTTGCTTCACCACCTGCGCCAGAAAAGAAGATTCCACCACTAAAATATTCTGCAGAAGGACTGCCAGAACTTGCATCAGCAATAAACAATCGATTATTGGCTGCGCCGGCTTCTGGTTTATTACCGTCACGTTTAGCTTCGCCAACAACTAATAGATTATCGTTGATGTCTTTCGCGACAGAATTGCTGTAGATGTAGTCATCATCGATGCGAACGGTAGCATTGGTAATAAATGTCGTTTCCCAAGCGTTTTCTTCCACTGCCGAAAAACCTGATTTCGGATAAAATACCGCAGCTTGCATCAACAAGCGACTATTGTATTCTGTCGTATTATAACCGACTAATACTGGGTTGCCGTCAGAGTTCAATGTAGCAGAACGAACAGTTCCTTGAGCTGAATAATCGTCTTTGTTTGCCGTAGAATAAGTATCGATACCGGTGCTGTTACCTATGCCATTCCATAGCGCGGCTGCAAAACCAGTAGCAGAACTACTGTCAGTTAAGTTACTCACCTGCCACACGAACGGCTTCATAGCGAAGGCGAAGTTTTGACATTCAGAATACAAAGCGGCTTCGCTGTAACCGACGCAATTGCTAACGGCCCCTAAATAGTTTTTATCGTCATCAGTATAGTTAAATGGCGCAACAGAGCCAGAACCGACTACATATGTCTCCCCACCAAATTCAAATGAGTCGAACGCCATCGTTCGGCCCATTTCTTCTACTATCTTATGAGCGCCATCAGTTGTAGATTGTGGTAGTAACAACGTCGTATCATAAAAACCACGGTCACGATATTTTAAAATCGCATTGCTGCCATTCGAGAAATAGCCACTATTGGTGTTTCCGATAACTTTAGTATTTGTTCCGGTACCCTCAATAGCGTTAATAACAACGTTCTTGCTATTAGAAATTAACGACGTCCCTGTAGGCGCAGTGGTTGATGGCGATTCTACGACTGTAGATTGCAAAAACCCAGACGCATTTGACGTATATGTTCCTAAATTCCATGCTTGACGTTCACGGTAAAGGCCCGCAATATTTTCGTAACCGAACCAACGGTTGTAAGACCAACTCTCACATGTTGAGTAACCTAGCTCATTGTCACAATAGCTATCTATGTCATCTCGGTCTAAATAATAAAAACGATTGTCAATTCCAAATGGGACTTCCTGCTTATAGGAAAAACCAGCGAACCCTTCTCGAGTGTCCCCAGCTAATTTATAGTCATCAACACCACAACTTGTCGAGCCAAAACAGCCAAGTTCTGTCCCTGATACCTCACCAGACTCTATAGCAGCCGAGTAACTTTCAGAACCACTAGAGGATACCTCAACCACTCTATAAAGAGCGGCGTTGGCTTGCGTTGCACCCAATATTAATATCGCTAAAGTGGATAGCTTAAATGTCTTACTACTCATTTAATTCTCTATTTCCTGTTGCATAGCTTCTAATTCTTCCCATCTTTCGAACGCTACTTCTAACTGCTTTTCTTGAGCACTTAGTTCGTCTAATACGCGTTGTGTCTGCTCAACGGATTGAGCAAAAAATTCTGGAGTATTTACAGTCTGTTGTAGCAATTCAATCGCTTCTTCAAACTGTTCTAGTTTCGCTGGTAGCTCTTCTAATTCACGTTGTAGCTTATACGATAATTTATTACGTTTACTGCGTGACTGAGTGTTTTTGGGAGCTTGCTCAACCACTTTATTCGTAACAACCGGCTCAATTTTACGAGACTGTATGGCTTGTGTACGTTGCTGTTGTGCGTCATGGTAACCGCCAACGAACTCTTCTATCACGCCATTACCTTCAAAAATCCAACTCGTCATTACCGTGTTATCAACAAACTGTCGATCATGGCTTACAAGTAAAAGCGTACCTTCATAATTGGCAAGCAAATCTTCTAAAAGTTCCAAAGTTTCTATATCTAAATCGTTGGTTGGCTCATCGAGCACCAATAAATTATTTGATTTAGTAAATAATCGGGCCAATAGTAGACGGTTTTTTTCACCACCAGATAACGCTTTTACCGGCGTTCTTGCCCTTTTAGGTGAGAACAAAAAATCCTGAAGGTAACTTAAAGCATGCCTTTCACGACCACCGATAGTGACCTCTTGCTTGCCATCCGCAAGGTTATCTATTACGGTTTTTTCCGGATCCAGTGTTTCTCGGTACTGATCAAAATACGCAACTTCGAGTTTGGTTCCGCATCGTAATGAGCCTGATTGTGGTTCTAATTGATCGAGAAGCAGTTTTAAGACCGTGCTTTTACCACAACCATTTGGCCCTATTAACGCTATTCGATCGCCACGCATAATATTAAAGCTGAAATCCGATACAATTGGCTTGCCTTCGTAACTGAAATTAAGATTCTCAGCTTCAAACACAATTTTTCCTGAACGGTTAGAAGTATCTATCTGAATATTCGCTTTACCTTGTACTTCTAATCTATCGCTTCGTTCTTGTCGTAGCTTCTTAAGCGCCCGAACACGGCCTTCGTTACGAGTTCTTCGGGCCTTTATACCCTGTCGTATCCAAACTTCTTCTTGAGCTAGTTTTTTATCAAACTCGGCATTTTGCATCTCTTCAACTCTTAGAGCTTCTTCTTTATCAATTAGAAATTGATCGTAGTTGCCAGGAAAAGAGCTTAACTTTCCTCGATCAAGATCAACGATCCGAGTCGCCATTGATTTAATAAAGGTTCTATCGTGAGAAATAAAAATAATTGAGCCTCTAAAGTCCTTTAGAAACCCTTCTAACCATTCAATTGTGGTAACGTCCAGGTGGTTTGTTGGTTCATCTAGCAATAAAACATCTGGGTCACACACTAGTGCTTTTGCCAATGCGGCTTTTCTTTGCCAGCCACCAGATAAATCCGTTAATTTCGTATGTCCGTCCAATTTTAATGCCGCCAATACATTCTTTATACGGTCTTCAAAACGCCAGGCACCGACATGTTCTAGTTCGTCTTGAATCTTAGCTAAGCGATTAATGTGCTTCTCTGTCGGATCGCTAGCGACAAGATCAAGTTGATCTTGATAGATCGTCAGTAGTTTGCCTACTTCCGCTAAACCACTTGAAACGTAATCGAGTACGGTTCCTTCTATATTTCTAGGGGGATCTTGCTCTAGACGGGAAACCACAACATCTTGTGTGATTTGATACTTGCCGTCATCCATTATGACTTCACCAGAAAGTATCTTCATTAACGTCGATTTACCGGCGCCATTTCTGCCTACTAAACAAACCCTTTCATTTTCTTGTAAAGCGAAATCTGAACCATCGAGTAGCGGTACATCGCCAAAAGCCAGTTGACCATTATGTATGGTAAGTAATGCCATTTTCTTCTAACCAAAATTTAAGTTTTTCATTATCAAAGGGCCAATTAATCTCATTATCAGCATAATTTAACACTGGAATAGTGACCCCGTAACGCTCAAATAACATATCATTGTATGCAATATCAATGACTTGAGGTGAAACCTTAAGTGCGAGCAACATATCCAACGCTTGCTCACAAAGATGGCACCCTTCTGTACTGTAAAGTTTTAAATTACGATGCTTCAGCATGCGTTATTAGCCAGCAGTTATGAATTTGTTTATTTCTCACATAATCCATTGGTAATGTCTTAGACGAAATATTGGTTGCGTTTAAACCGAGACTTTTTAGACCGTCTAAATCCATTTTAAAATGACGCTTGTTGTTAGAAAATACAATCGTGCCATCTGCACGTAGCAAGCGTTTTAGATCTTTCATTAATTCGATATGGTCTCGTTGAACATCGAATGTCTGATCCATTCTTTTCGAATTAGAAAAGGTAGGTGGGTCAATAAAAATAAGGTCGTAACTGTCTTGCGCTTTTTGTAACCATTGTAAGCAATCAGCTTGTTCAAATTTATGCTGGCGGCCTACCTTCGAATTAAGCTTTAAGTTTTCTTTAGCCCATTCAATATAGGTTTTAGACATATCAACCGTTGTTGTTGATTTAGCGCCACCACACGCCGCGTGAGCCGTTGCTGAACCTGTATAAGCAAAAAGATTTAGGAAATCTTTGCCAGCTGCCAGTTCACCAAGCATACGACGAGTTAATTTATGATCAAGGAATAAGCCCGTATCTAAGTAATCGTGAAGATTGACCAGCAACTTAACACCGTATTCATTTACTTCAAATGTCCTAGAGCCTTCGCCTAGCTTTTGATATTGAGACGTCCCTTTTTTCTTCTCTCTAGTTTTAAGAACCACTTTGTTTGCATCTACGCCAGTCACTTGTATCGCTGCACGTATCACATCTGTTAGGCGTCTTTTAGATTTTTCTTCAGGGATATCTTTAGGCGCGGCATATTCTTGAATAACGAGATTATCAAGATAAACATCAATCGCGACGTTATATTCTGGTAAATCGGCATCGTAAATACGGTAGCAGTCTAAATGCTCTCGTTTTGCCCACTTTCCTATCTTAGCGATGTTTTTCTTTAATCTATTTGAAAAATCGGGAGCAATTTGTACGTTATTACTTGTATTTACGCTCCCTTCAGCTCGTTTTTCACTAATTGAATAGTTTTTTTGGTGACAAGGTAACGCACCATTCTGTAGCTTGTACTGCTTGTCTGCCCGCATCCTTAGACAGCTTAGTAACTCATCAGAACTTGAAAATATCGAAGCCTTACTACCTGCGAAGTGTTCCTTAAGCTGTGCACCAAAGGAAGTATAAAGGGCGATTAAACCCGGCTCAGTTCCCAATCTTTCACCATAAGGTGGATTGGAAAGTATAACACCTGACTCGTATCCTTCTGGGCGAGCTAGAGTTGCAGCATCGCCTAAGGAGAACTCTATAACACCTTCTAATCCAGCACGCTTAGCATTCTGTTTAGCAATAGTTAACATACGTTTATCGTTATCTATACCATAGAATTTAGTGTCAATATTTTTGACACCCTTTCGTCCTTGGACATTTGCTTCTGCCTTTATCTCGGCCCATAGTTCAGGTTCGAAGTCATTGAGTTCTTCGAAAGACCATTTGCTACGTAAAACACCAGGTGCCATATTTGCAGCCATCAGCGCCGCTTCAATTAATAATGTACCTGAACCACACATAGGATCTAACAGGGATATGCCTTTTTTCCAACCACTACGCATTACAATAGCTGCCGCTAACGTTTCTCTCAGTGGGGCCTTTCCAGCCTCGGTTCTATATCCCCTTTGGTGAAGGCCTAAGCCCACCAAATCTATACCTAAAATAGCTTTTTCTCGATGCAAACGGACATGGATTCTAATATCCGGCTGTTCTTTACTAATTGATGGGCGTTCTAAATTCTTTTTCGTAAAACTATCAACTATGGCGTCTTTAACCTTCATTGCACCATATTGGCTGTTTCGAATTTCTCGGTTCGTGCCATTAAAATCAACCACGAGATTTTTCGAACTTGTAAAATGTGACGACCAATTCACTGCAGAAGCAGATAGATAGAGATCCATATCGTCTTGGCAATTAAATTCCGACAGTACGCGTACAAATCTTGAAGCAATACGGCTCCATAAACAGCAACGGTATATCTGTTCGTTGGTGGCTTTAAATTTCACCCCTGCTTGTACGGGTTTTAAATCAGCTATTCCGAGCGTTTTTAACTCTTCAACAAGCAAGTTTTCTAAGCCATTTGAAGTAATCGCTAAATATTGGTTCATATCTATCTTAGTCAGCAAAAAAATGGCCTTGATTATACCTGATTAATAATTCAATTAAGCACAAAACACCGAAAAATATCCTTTACATCGTTCAGGTGGTCAATTTAGCAGCACATAATCTTCATTGTTCCTGCATAAACTATTTTTACAACAAAAATGAAGTAAGCATTTACTTTTCTTATTTGGAATACCATTTTATTAGCTTTTGCTCGTAGTGAATACTTATTCATCATCATTTTGGACTATACCAGTTTATATTTTTGCTGGTAAATTAATTACATTCCCCGATAAAACGGGAACTTTTGATTACAAACAGGACAGTTTATTCGTTAATTTAGATGACCAAAAATAAAAAAAATTTATCTTTGGCATCGATGTCTCATTGGTGAGAGCAGGATATTTAGGGAAATTGATATGAACTAGGTATGGTTTGCTTTTATTTTGCTAGAAATACGCTGGGTAGCCGAATGATAGGTAAAAAAATCGACCACTAAGGGTCGATGGGGAAAATAAAACAAGGGAACGAATGCGGTTTTAGCCTACCAAAGCGACTGGTAATACTTCAAATAAGTGGTTTACACACACCATGCGGTTGTGCATAACCTTAATAGATTCGCTAAATTTAAGCACTTTACGCCCGTCTAAAGGAAATTCGTCATTTTCTATATAAGCACATAGACTGGCATTTTCACATACATCAATAACCATGAAGTACCCTTCCCCATGGCTATTCTTAAGATGAACTATATCTCCTTCATTCGGAAGGTAATCATTTGCTTGTTCATCAAAGAACCAACTCTTAGGTTGTACAGGTTTATGGAACCGCTTTGAAGCGACGCAATTCAATACTAGTTCGGCTTGTCGTGGTTCTGATAGGTTTAGATTAGTCACGCTCTCTTTGAAAGCCATGAAAGCTGACGCATCATCTACCGTAAAATCGGTGTCAGTATAGGCACAATCTACGAGGTGTTTTTTGGGAAGATTAACTTTAAACAGCATGTCACTTCCGAGGTCAAGCATCAGAGCATTTTGTTGCTCATCATAAAACCAATTCCATGTATCGCGAGGTTTTAGCATCGTTCCGTCTCTTGATTATTATAAATTCCGTTTTGTAGGTAATCTAGTGTTACCTATTCCAACTAACGAAATAATTTTACAAGTGCGGAGCAAAAAAAAGAGGAAATCAAATTCCTCTTTCTTATTTAAAATTTCAAATTTTGACTTTCTTTGTAAAAACCTAAATGTTTTTGACGATATCTCGTACTAAACCAGGCCCTTTATAAATAAATCCAGAATAGACTTGAACCAGTTTGGCTCCAGCCATCATTTTTTCTTTTGCCGAAACAAATGAGTCAATACCGCCAACACCGATGATTGGTAATTTATCACCAAGTTCTGCGTGTAAACTTCGAACCACTTCGGTGCTGCGCTGTTGAACAGGACGCCCACTTAGTCCGCCCGCTTCATCCGCATACTTCATTCCTTTCACAATGCTTCGGTCTAATGTTGTATTGGTAGCGATAACCCCATCAATATTATGCCGAACTAATGAGTCACAGATTTGAATAATTTCTTCATCACTTAAATCTGGTGCAATCTTTAGAGCAATTGGCACATATTTACCATGCTTCTTTTCTAATTCTGATTGCTTGAGCTTGAGATCGGAAAGAAGCTGATCAAGTGCTTCTCCATATTGCAGTGTTCTCAGCCCTGGAGTGTTTGGAGAAGAAATATTAACCGCAATATAACCAGCATGTTGGTAGGTTTTTTCCATACAGATTAAATAATCATCACTGCCTTTCTCTAAAGGTGTGTCTTTATTTTTACCTATATTAATACCAAGGATACCGTCGTAAGACGCTTTCTGCACGTTGGCGACTAAGTTATCAACACCGGCATTATTAAAACCCATGCGGTTAATTAACCCTTCAGCCTGTGTTAAGCGAAACAGTCTTGGTTTATCATTTCCTGGTTGAGCCTTTGGCGTTACCGTACCTACTTCAATAAAACCAAAACCCATCGCACCAAATGCGTCAATACACTCCGCATTTTTGTCTAAACCTGCAGCAAGACCCACAGGGTTCTTGAATTTAAGCCCCATACATTCTACCGGCCTTTCTGGTAGATGCTGACGGTAAAATAGATCGGCAGGTGTACCCTGAAAACGTTTAAAATTTTGAATAGCGAGATCGTGTGCCCTTTCGGCATCGAGTTGAAAAAAGCCTGTCCTAGCAAGACGGTAGAGCATGTATGCCTCCGATAAAAAAAGCCCCGTATAAACGGGGCTGTATTATTTACTTATTTTTGGAACAATTCAAATTTAATAACATTAATTCTCGTAAGGCAACGGAGAATTTCGCAAATTCATGCACGGTTCCAACCTTAAATTCATTAAGTATATTTTCCCAACGTTCTAAGGATGAATGGTTTGTCTTTATCCAAGATTCTAGAGCCGAAATAGGTTCAAACTTATCACTGCTACAGTTACAACTAAGAACTAAAGCGGTCAACTGCCTCTGTTGCCAATCCAGATCCTCTCGAAACGCAGCTCTAGCTAACGCCTGCCAGTTGTTATCCACCCCTTGGGTATTTATCTGTTTCAAGAACCAATGTAACGATATCCGATCACCTAAGTTAAAGTACAACTTGGCTGCATCTTCGACAGTGCTGCCATTTTCTTTCGCTACCGATGAGATATCAAGCGCAGAATTGAGGCTTGAAAGACGAGATACGTGATGCGCTAGACCTTTCTCCACCCCCTGTTCTATCCATGCTTGAGCTAAATCATCATGTTCCTTGACTTCATCTGAGACCAAACAATTATCGAGTGTTTTTGCTACAGCGATTACATCACTCTTATACGTTTTAATCAGATCATTAACGCTAAAGCTGCCAGAATTATTCCTGATCATCCAACGTGATAAACGTCGTAAAGTACGTCGTACATGGAAAATTAATTCATATTGAGCTTTTGCAGTAGTGACATTATCAAGTCTGCGAATATCTTTTAAAGTTTTCTCAAAATCAAATATGTCACGAGCTGCAGAATAAGCATTGGCAACTTTGACTATATTCGCACCTGTCTCTTCTTGAAGACGAGTGACAAAATTGCACCCCATTTCATTAACCATTTGATTCGCAAGGGCTGTAGCTATGATTTCTCGTTTAAGAGGATGATTTTCAGCATGGGCGATATAGTTACGGCGTAACTCTTCAGGGAAATATTTAACCAATAATTGCTTGTGATAGGCATCAGAGGCAATTTCATCACTCACTAACTCTTCTTTTAAAATCATCTTACCGTACGCGACAAGTACCGATAATTCAGGGCGAGTAAATGCCATTCCTTGCTTTTCTCGTTCTAACAGGGTTTCATCATCGGGAATATATTCTAATACCCTATCCAGATGACCTGCTTTTTCAAGAGTATGAATAAAGCGTATTTGTTCCTTAACAAGTGAAATGCCTTGTTGTTCCGTTACCGATATAGATTCAGACTGACAGTAAGCGTCATCTAATACTATCTCGCCTACTTCATCTTCCATTTTATCTAAAATTTCATTGCGCTGTTTTGTTGTCATGTCGCCGAGCGCGACTAAACCATTGAGGAAGATTTTAATATTGACTTCATTATCAGAGCAATCAACTCCACCAACGTTATCGACAAAATCGGTATTAACACGTCCACCTGTCAGGGCATACTCTATACGACCCTGCTGGGTCATACCTAAGTTACCACCTTCGCCAACAACTTTTGCTTTTAGATCTCGTCCATCGATTCTTAACACGTCGTTAGCACGATCGCCAACATCTGTGTGAGTTTCAATGGATGCTTTAACATACGTACCGATCCCGCCATTCCATAATAGATCAACTTCCATTTGCAGCAGCATTTTTATAAGCTCGTTAGGAGCGACAGCTACTTTACGTGTTCCGATCATTTTTTGAATTTCGGGAGTAAGTTTGATCGATTTGGATCGCCTAGAAAATAGACCACCGCCTTTTGAGATCAGTTTTTGATCATAATCTTCCCAGCTTGATCTTGGAAGTTTAAATAAACGATCCCTCTCTTTCCAAGTTTTAGCAGAATCAGGGTTAGGATCAATAAATATGTGCATATGGTTAAATGCGGCTTGCAGTTTTATATGTTTAGAAAGCAGCATCCCATTGCCAAATACATCACCAGCCATATCCCCTATACCTATACAGGTAAAATCGGTTGTCTGGCAGTTAATCCCCATTTCTCTAAAGTGACGTTTAACCGATTCCCATCCCCCTTTGGCTGTAATACCCATCGCTTTGTGGTCATAGCCATTAGATCCGCCAGATGCAAAAGCATCACCAAGCCAGAAATTATATTCTTCAGACACTGAGTTAGCTAAATCGGAAAATGTTGCTGTCCCCTTATCCGCCGCGACAACAAGGTATGGATCATCTTCATCATGGCGAACAACGTTCACAGGGTGAACAAGCTGCCCTTCAACAATATTGTCAGAAACATCTAATAATGCCCGAATGAACTTTTTGTAACAGCGTTTGCCCTCTTCAAAAATTTCATCCCGTGAAGATAGTGTCGGCTGCTTTTTACAAACAAAACCACCTTTGGCTCCTACAGGAACAATGACTGTGTTCTTGACTTGTTGCGCTTTTACTAGCCCGAGAATCTCAGTTCGGAAATCTTCTTGCCTATCTGACCAACGCAATCCACCACGAGCTACTTTACCCCCACGTAAATGAACACCTTCTATATCCGGTGCATATACGAATATTTCGAATTCAGGAACCGGTTTAGGTATCTCTGAAATTTCACTTGGCCTAAGTTTTAACGATAACCATGGTTTGTGCTTTTTATTTTGGTCCAGTTGATAATAGTTAGTTCTCAACGTTGCTGAGATCATTTCCATATAACGTCGTATGATCCTGTCATCATCCAAACTTTCAACATGATCTAACTGCTCGGTAATGTACTGAATAAGATCCGATTGTCCTTTTTTCGCTCCTTTACATTTTGGATCAAACCGTCGTTCGAATAGTTTTACTAAGCTTTTAGCAAGTTCAGCATGATCAGATAAGGTATTCTCTATATAACTTTGACTGAATGGGAAACCTACTTGTCTCATATATCGAGCATAACTTCGTAGGATAGTTATTTCTCGTCCTGTTAACCCAGCGCCAAGCAATAATCTATTAAAGCCATCACTTTCTAATTCACCAGCCCAAATTGCCGCAAATGCTTGTTGAAAACGATCTTGAGCTTCGCGAAGATCAATGTTTTCATCGCTTTTGTGAAGCATGGAAAAATCAAGGATCCAATACACGGTGCCGTTCGCCTTTCTAACTTCATAAGGCGACTCACCAACAACACGAAGTCCCAGATTTTCCAACATTGGCATTACATCAGAAAGGTGAATGGGTTCATCACGATGGTACAGTTTTAAATGGACAACTTTTGAGTTGATCCCTTCTTCTTGAGGACGATAAAACAGCATACCAAGTTTATGGTCATCACTCAGATTTTCTAATCGTTCAATGTCTGATACGGCGGTTCCTGGCATAACGTCCGATTTATAGGAACTTGGAAACGCATTTTTGTATTGCTTCGCAAATGACAGACCTTTGTTTTCGCCCAAGTTTGCTACGATTGCGTGCTCTAACCTATCGACCCAAGTAGAAGAAGCTTCCATTAAATTATGCTCTATTGCTTTTACATCAGTATTGAAATTGTTGTTGTCCACACGAACAATGTAATGGGTTCTTGCTAACGGACTTTCTGAGAAATAGGTTGTGAAATCCACTTCTTGATCTGAATTAAGATGTTGACGCAAGATCCGTTGAGTTAATTTTCTAACTTCCGTGTTGTAACGCTCTTTAGACACATAAACCATGCAACTGAAAAAACGACCGAACGGGTCTTTACGAACAAACAGCCTAACAAGATCACGGTCTTGCATCTGAACAACACCCAGTCCAATTTTTAACAACTCTTCTTCTTTCGCTTGGAGTAGCTCATCTCTTGGATAGTTTTCTAGTATATTATGCAGTGCTTTGTAAGAATACGAACCTACTCTGTAACCACTAGAAACCAGAATTCGTTCGACCTTTTGCCCTATAAGAGGGATATTAAACACGCTTTGGTTATATACCGCTGACGTGTATAAACCTGTAAATCTATGTTCTCCAATTACATTTCCTTTCGCGTCGAACTTTTTAATACCTACATAATCCGTATACGCAGGTCGATGAATTCGTGAAGGTGCATGTCCTTTGGTCAATATCAACAAATAAGGTTTTGTCGCTTCTGCTTGAGCAGACTCTGCAAACTTAGAAAGTTCTACCGTTCTAATTCGTCTTGATACTCGAAATAAACCCAAGCCCTTTTCTTTAGTCGGTTCAAGTTGCATGCCATTGGTACTTTCTACCAAGTCATATTCTTTGTAGCCCATAAAGGTAAAATTATGCTTGCCAAGCCATTTCATAAATTGCAGGCTTTCATCTAACCTACTTTGCTCTAACGGGATAGCTTTGAGATTTTTTTCAGTTTTATTTATAACGTCTTGAAGTTTATCTGACATTACCTGCCAGTCATTAACGACCAATCCGGTATCTGTTAAGACTTCTATTAGTTCAGTCTTCAGCGTACTCATTTCGTCTTTGTTATTCAGCCGATCCACTTCAATATGGAAAAGCGACTGGTAATCCCCTTCACCGCTATTGAGCGCTGAAATTTCACTTTCTTTATTTCGCTTGAACTGTGTGGGTCCATTCAGCATGAAATGACAAGTGAGTCCAAGTCTTGACAACGCCATCTTAGTAGAGTCCACGAGAAACGGACTATCTGGAACGACTATTTCAATTATCGTATGAGTTGACTGCCAACCGTGGCGGCTCAAACTAGGATTGAATACCCTAACAGAAATGTTCTTAAAGTTTGTTTCGGTAATATGGTGCCACAAACTAACAACAGCTCCATAGAGATCGGCATCATTTCTATTTGCTAGGTCATCCTGAGAAATATTGTTAAAAAGGTGTTTCGCTAGTTGAGTAACTAAAGGTTTTTGAGCAAGTTCAAGTTTGTCTTGAATAAGTTGATACACTTTTTCAAGTAGAACCGGCACAACAGGCTCGCGTGCGGTCATAGTGCGCTCCAAATTATTATTTAGTGGGAACAAGAACACAAAGTTCTAGGGTACTTGGTTATTGTAAGAGATATATTGAATTTAAGTTAATAATTTGATGGGAAAAAGAGAGGTAAATATCTAATTTTGTGAGTAAAGGCTATATTTAACTCACTGAATTTTAACAAATCTAAATAGCTTCTAACTTAACAAATTTATTGAGTTCATTGGTCGTTAAACGAAAGCGACCTTTAACACCAATTTGAGTTAAAAATGGCCTTAAACGCATTGCTGGTACTTGTAGTTTTAAGCCTTGTTCGGTGTAAACAAGTACGCTACTCGCTGCACCAGAATAATGCTGCAGGAATACATGGTATGGAATATCAAGGCGGAAAGTATACTGATTCATTTTGACGTTTAATTAGTTTAGAAAAGAAGATAACCAGTTGGCTATCTTCTTTTCTTTTTCAACTACGAATCAAGTGCTTTAGTCACTTTTTCAAACAAGTCTTTTGCTAGGTTTTCCAATTTAGACAATTTTTCCAACTCTGCACGCATTAATATCTGTCTAGATTCATCGTAATTACGATATTTTAACAGAGGATCAATGAGTCTAGAGGCAACTTGAGGGTTGCTTTGATTTAATTCTGTCAAAATCTCGCCAACGAAAAGGTAACCTGAACCGTCTTTTGCGTGGAAATGAACTGGATTTGCGGTTAGGAATGAGCCAACTAAACTACGGATCCTATTTGGATTCTTCATAGTAAATGCTGCATGATTCATCGTTTTCTTCACGACCCCAAGCGCATCTTCAGATGGATTTGTACCTTGCATAGCAAACCATTTATCCATCACTAAACCATCATGAGTCCATTTTTCGCTAAAATCATTCATAAGATCCTCACGACATTGAAGCTGAGCTTGGTTAGCGGATGACAGTGCAGCCATAGTATCAGTCATGTTATTCGCATTTTGGTACTGAAGTTTAACGAGTTCGTTACCTTGTGCTAAGTAGCAAAGATAGCCTAACGCTGTATTTCTTAGCGCTCGTTTACCAATTGCGTCATGCTCGATACTGTAACTGTCTTGAGATAAAGACCCATATACTGCTGATAGTTCATCTTCCAAACCAGTTGCGATAGCAACTTTAATTGATTTCAATACCGAATAAATAGCATCGACATCTACAGGTTTAAACCACCCTGCAACTTCATTCTGGCTTGGCAAAGATAACATCTCTGCGATAAAGGCAGGATCTAATTCTCTACTAAGTAAAACGCCTCTGAATGCATCTAGTACACTTTCGGATAGTTCAAAGGCTTCGCCTTTTTGTACATTGTCTACATTTATCTTGATATGTTTGGCCAACAGCATTTGACCTGCATCCCATCGAGCAAACTCGTTAGTCGCATGTACCATCAAAAACATAAGCTCTTGATCACTATAGTCATAGACAAGTTTTACTGGCGCTGAAAACTCGCGCAACAATGAAACAATTGGTTTTTCGTCAACACTGTCGAATGTAAACTCTTGTTTTTCATCGGTAATATTTAATACATTACTGACGGACTTACCGTTACATTGTAACGGAATAACATTTCCATCGACGTCATATAACTCAATATCTAATGGTATATGTAGAGGCAGTTTTTCTTGTTGCTCCTGAGTTGGTTTTGTAGACTGTTCAACTATGAGGTTATACGTTTTCTGGTCACTGTTATATGAAGTTATAACATTGATCGTCGGCGTTCCAGATTGACTATACCAACGCTTAAACTGTGTTAAGTCTACACCAGACGCATCTTGCATAGCTGCAACAAAATCATCACAAGTAGCCGCAGTACCATCATGACGTTCAAAATATAACTTCATACCTTTTTGGAAGCTTAACTCACCTAAAAGCGTATGCATCATACGAATGACCTCACTGCCCTTTTCGTATACGGTAAGCGTATAGAAATTATTCATTTCTATAACTTTGTCCGGGCGAATCGGATGGGACATTGGGCTAGCATCTTCCGCAAACTGTGGGCCGCGAATAATTCTGACATTATTAATTCGATTGACAGCACGCGAACCAAGATCAGATGAAAACTCTTGATCTCTAAATACGGTTAATCCTTCCTTTAAACTCAGTTGGAACCAATCACGGCAAGTTACTCTGTTGCCAGTCCAGTTATGGAAATATTCGTGCCCTATTACCGCTTCAATACCGAGGTAATCTGTATCGGTTGCTGTCTTTTCATTTGCTAATACAAATTTTGAATTAAAGACATTGAGACCCTTGTTCTCCATGGCTCCCATATTGAAAAAATCTACAGCCACGATCATATAGTTATCAAGATCGTACTCCAAGCCAAACCGTTGCTCATCCCATTTCATCGAGTTCTGTAAAGATAACATCGCATGATTAGCTCTATCGAGATTTCCTTTATCAACATAAATCTCTAAAGCAACGTCTCTACCAGAAACCGTTTTATAACTATCTGATAGTAGGTCAAAGTCACCAGCAACAAGAGCAAATAAATAAGCTGGTTTTGGATGTGGGTCTTGCCATTGTACCCAATGACGCCCATTTTCTAATTCTCCAGACCCAATTTTATTGCCGTTACTCAGCAAATATGGGTACAGTGATTTTTCTGCAATAACTTTTGACGTAAATACTGCAAGTACATCTGGACGGTCCATATAATAGGTGATCCTACGAAAACCTTCTGCTTCGCACTGAGTACAGAATGCACCACCAGACTTATATAAACCCTCTAAGCTGCTGTTTTCTTCTGGGTTTACTTCTGTTTTAACTGTTAATTCAAATTCCTTTGGAAGCCCATTTATGATTAGACTACCATTTGTTTCTTTATAATCTGACCACTGCTTACCATCAACATAAACGCCTAACAGCTTTAACTGTTCACCTTCTAATGTAAGTGAATCACTTCCCTTCAGTTGCTTAATTTTAGAGACCGCTGTGATGATTGTTTCTTTATCATAAAGGTCAAATTCTAAATCGATATGAGTAATAGAATGTGACGGTGATTGGTAATCTTTGCGATACTTTGCGGTTGGTGCTTCTTGGGGTTGTTGAGACATTGTTCTTCCTTTTGCTCTTACTTAGTGAAGAGTAGTTCCAGAAAATAGATTCGATCATCAAACAAACCGGATTTTTAATATCCAGCCAGATAATGTATATCTCTATATGTAGGGGTGTTTCAAGTAAAAAACAAGGTATCACAGACATAAATAAGGCACTTCTAACAAAGTGCCTTATCAATCAGTCAATATTTAACCAGTTTCTAGATTTATCTACTCAACTCTATTCATTACTGCGTACATATCGACATCGGTTCCTTCGAGTATGAGCGTATTATTGGTTACTGTATAACGAGAGTTGTGTTCACCCTTTTCATACATAAGTACTAAATTATCACCTTCAAAATAGTAGATACCTTGATAAGCAGCAAGAGCGCCGCTCGCTGACTCTGACATAAATAAAAACATAAAATCTGGTTGAAGCGTTAAACTTACACTGCTGACATTGCTAGCAAGAATATCATCTCCTTTAATTTCTTCACTTCTCCATCGCCCTACTAAAGCCGGTGGATAGCCTTTCATAAACTGTATGCCATTAAGCATCAGCTGATTATGATTAGCTAGATAACTATACGTTTGTGGAGTGTCACTTTTCAAACCCAAAACTAAAGTGTCGCTACTAAGCGAATAGTCACCTTTCCAGTAATTTACACTTTCATCTTTGTTTTGGATCTCAATAGCAAATTGGTAATTTGATGAGATATGTAATCTTATAGCTAAAAAATCAGCATCGCCTTCTTCAGGGGCAGGATTAATTAGATACCAGTCCCCTAGCATTAAAGGAAAATCAAACTGGGTTAGGTCATTATTTTTTCTGTCTGTTTCTGCACTTGTTGCGGTCGCTAGCGTCGAAAAAAACAAACTGCAACAAGTAAGAATTAATATGATTATTTTCATCACAAATTCACCTCACTTTCTTTAAGCGTAGAATCAGATTCTACATAAAGCGAAATATTTGATGTGAATCACAGTAATTTATAAAAATAAAAAGGCGAGCATCAAGCTCGCCTTTTTATTTATTTACAATGTTATCAACTAGATGACTTAGCCTTAATCATATCAACCATAATGGCGACGGATTCATCTAAATAGGCGTCTGGTGCTTCATAATCTTTATCAACGTCATCCAGCGAGGCAAATTCTTTTTCGCCTAACGCTTTTTGACGTTGGTTGATACGAGCTAGCCTTTTAGCTTCTCTATCTTCAATTTTTGCTTGTCTAGTTTTTTCATTTAATGACAATGAGTTGTCGTCTTTTTCTTGCTTATATTGCTCAATATCTTCTGCGATAAAACCAAACTCTCTATCCGTACTTATACGCTGTGTATGAAGTAGTTCTAGTTTGTTAATTTGTTCATCACGCACTTTCAATACATCATAAGCTGCTCTGTCAATACTGTCCCACGGCAAGGCATTATCCTCTACGCTTTCGCCAGTCTCTTCTGGGTCAATCGCCGTAGGATATGAGATATCAGGTACAACACCTTTATTCTGGGTACTACCACCATCTATCCGGTAGAATTTTTGAATTGTGTATTGAACATAGCCTAACTCTTTATCGAACAGATCATAGATGTGATTCAATGAACGATGTTGCTGTACGGTACCTTTACCAAAGGTCTGCTCACCTAAAATAATTGCTCGTCCATAATCTTGCATGGCAGCGGCAAATATTTCAGAAGCAGAAGCACTATAACGGTTAGTTAGTACTGTTAACGGCCCATCGTAACTTGAGATATCATCTGTATCACTATTTACGTTAACACGACCATAGCTATCACGTACCTGAACGACAGGACCTTTTTTGATAAATAGGCCAGACAACGCTGTAGCTTCAGTTAAAGCACCACCACCGTTATTCCTTAGGTCAACGATAATTCCATCGATAGACTTTTCAAGAAGTTCAGCGATTAGTTTATCTGTATCTTTTGAAAGCCCAACATAAAAGCTAGGGACTTCAAGAACACCTATTTTTTTACCGTCTCTTTCGATAATTTCTGATTTAACGGCTCTGTCTTCAAGGCGGACTTTATCTCGCACAATTGTTACGTTGTGACTTTTTGCACTTTTACCTTCAGGTAAAATATTCAATGTAACCTTAGTACCTTTCGGACCTTTAATTAATTGAACTACGTCGTCTAAACGCCAACCAATAACATCAACTATCTCGGCGTTTTCTTGGCCAACACCAATGATTCTGTCACCATCAGTAAGTTCTTTGCTTTTTGACGCTGGACCACCAGCAACAAGTGAACGAATCACAGTATAGTCATCGGTCATTTGCAATACAGCACCAATTCCTTCTAGAGACAAGCTCATCTCTGATTGGAACTGTTCAGCATTACGTGGAGAAAGATAACTGGTGTGAGGATCGACTTGTCTAGCAAAGGCATTCATATAAATTTGAAATGCGTCTTCACTTTTGGCTTGAGTAATACGCTTGATCGCGTTGTTGTAACGCTTTTCAAGCATCTCTTTAATCTCTGGCCACTCTTTATCGGTTAACTTGAGACTTAACGCATCATATTTAACACGTTTACGCCACAATTCATCGAGTTCTTTGGAGCTTTTAGCCCAAGAAGCTTCAGAACGGTCTAAATCAATAGACTCATCAACATCAAATTTTATCTCTTTATCTAAAGCAGACAACGCATAGACATAACGCTCAAATCGTCTTTCCATTGCAAGATTATAAACATCAAAAGCAATCTGATTATTACCAATTTTAAGCTGATCATCTAACTCTATAGACCAATCTGAAAACGAGTCAATATCCGCTTGCGTAAATATGTTTCTATTATAATCAAGCATTTCTAAGTAGCGCTCAAACATGGCCTTAGAAAAATCATCATCTAGACTAAAATGCTTATAATGAGATCGAGTAAACCGAGATGTAACTCTCTTACTCGCGGTTTGATGTTGAACTTCTGGTTCAAGTGTTGGAAGTTGGTCTTTAGATATTTTAGATTCTAAAGCTTGTGCAGAAGCCGCAATGCTAATGCATGCGGCGACTATAGTCAGTTTTAAACGGCAATTCATGCGTAGGATATTCTCCTTTATGCGCGTAAGTGCTCCGCTTTAACAACCATTTGAAGTCCATTGGTTAGGCGAACACGCACATCGTCCTTATTAAGTTCAACTATCGTTGCAGCCATGTTTCCTTTACCCATATTCACATTTACTTCTTTGCCAACGACCATGTCGTCAGAGTTCAGTGCACGTGTTTCTGGAACTGCAGGCTTATTATTTTGTTTCTGCTGAGGCTTAGCTGGTTTAGCACGACGTTGCTGTGCAGGTTTAGCAGCCTTTGGATTGGCTTTGCCTTCTTCGCGAGCTTTAATTGCTTGCTCTTTGCGACGAGCTTGAACTTTAGCTTTGCTCTCCGCTAAAGCTTTCTTCGCGTGCTCTACATGTTCTTCTTCTAACTCACCACATGCATTGCCATCTAAATCAACACGAGTCGCTCCTGGTTTAATACCGTGGAGGTAACGCCATGATGAAGTGTACTGTCTTAATGCTGCACGTAATTGAGTTTTACTCACTTTAGGATCTTCAGACAGACGCTCAGCAAGGTCTTGAAAGATACCGATCTTAAGTGGTTTAGCTTCACCTTCTAGAGTAAAGCATTTAGGGAAACATTCAGCAATGTGTGCGATAACTTCTTTGCTGTTTTTTAACTTTTCAGTGTTTTCCATGAGGTTTCCTGGTTGGAGCGGCCTTCCCGCGAACTAAATCTGACAAATATTTGCGCTATTATAGAGAGATGCTTATGAAAAACCACAGGCAATTAACTTTTTATGCCTCGATAGCCTGTGAATTGAGCACCTTTTCTACTTCTGACATCAAATTCGTCATTCCTTGCTGATCAATTTCGCTAAAACGCGAGATTTTAGGGCTATCGATATCAAGAACACCCGCAATTTTGCCTGAAATAGAAAAAGGGATAACTAATTCGGACATACTTTCGGAATCGCAAGCAATGTGTCCTTCGAAATTATGTACATTTTGAACTCTTTGTACGCTATTAGTTGCTACAGCGGTACCACACACTCCTTTACCCACAGGAATGCGTACACAAGCCGGTTTTCCTTGGAATGGACCCAACACTAATTCGGTGTTGTCCATCAAATAAAAACCTACCCAATTCAGATCCGCTAGCTCCATATTCAGCAATGCACTAATATTAGAGAGATTAGCAACGAGGTTTTTTTCTGACTCAATTATAGCTATTGCCTGTTTGGTTAGCGTTTGGTAGTTCTTTAGATCCATATATTTACCACTTTGCGAAATGCTGTTCTGTTCTTTCTACTATGATTACTCGTATCGTAGCAAATTACTATGTAATGTTACTCTTGAGTGCTAATAGCGTTATTCCAGATACTCAATAATCCTGCTACGATACAGAGAGTTAGTTATGCTGACAAATAACAATTAGTTATGGTTCATATTGGTAATGTCGTAATCGACAGTAATACAGAAGCTCGCTTTTAGGGAAATAGAGACAACGAGAAGATGAAATCTGAAGGCCTTAGCACGACTGAACAACGTTCATCAAAAATTCGCATATGTAAAGGCTGTGAATTACCTGTCGCCCTAGAAAATGTGGCTGTTGGAAAAAGCGCTTATTGCCCTAGATGCAATATGAAACTTTATAAAGGCGGAAAACAACTCCTTGGTGGCAACCTAGCGATAGCTGTTACCTGCCTTTTATTATTTATCCCATCGCATTTTTTCCTTTTATAAGTATCCGATTAATCGGTGTAATGATCCCCGCCACACTGCCTTCTGGGACGTTCACGCTAATGCAAGAAGGGTTTATTGGCTTAGGTCTACTTATACTATTTTGTAGTTCCATTGCACCATTATTAGTTAGCTTAAGTGTCATACTTACACACATAGCGCTCAAAAAGAGGTGGTTCACCCCGTTTAAAAATTCATTGGTTTTAATGCAATTTCTTAAGCATTGGATGATGTTAGATGTTTTTTTGGTTAGCGTAGCCATTTCGTGCGTTAAACTACAAGATTATTCTGATATTTACGTCGGTATAGGATTATATGGCATTATATTACTTCAGTTATTTTGCTTAATGTTAATCTCTAGGGTGAGTATTAGGCACTACTGGGAAGCTTGGCACAAAGAAGCAGCTTTTAACTTCCTTAATAAACAGGTTCACTGTACACACTGCCATTTGTCTCAACCTTCTTCGAAAAAATGTTTTCGTTGTCACACTAAACTAGATCATAGAAAACCCTATTCTATACAAAAAACATGGGCCCTACTCATCGCCGCCGCCGCATTTGTATTTCCCGCTAATATACTTCCAATATCAATCCTCTTTAACAATGGGCAGAGAATAGAAGATACTATTTTTTCTGGCGTAGCCTACCTTATTGTAAAAGACATGCATGGCATTGCACTCGTTATTTTTGTCGCCAGTATTGTCGTTCCAGTAGCCAAGATTGTTGGTTTGGGCTACATACTATTTAGCATACAATTTAAACAAAAAATGCTAAAAAAACAGAGGATGTTCATATATTTCGTAGTCAAATGGATTGGGAAGTGGTCTGTCATGGATCTCTTCGTCATTTCGATTATGATGACATTAGTTGATAGAGGACAAATACTTAACTTCACCCCTGGGTTTGGCGCTGTCGCGTTTGGTGTTGTCGTCGTATTAACTATGTTGGCAACCGATAGTTTTGACCCTAGGTTAATTTGGGATGAACCAGCAACTTCTAAGGACAAGAACAACAAAGTCGCGTCCAATCAACTCGAAAACAAAACTCAACCCTATTCCAACGTCACCAGCAAGGATGATTAAGCCATAAATGAGTAATTCAGATTCCACGCCAACAACGTACAAACCGAATGTTAAAAGAGACTTTGGTATATCACCGCTTTGGATCTTACCTATTGTCACTTTAGCGTTAGCTAGTTGGTTAGTAATAAACGCTATCAATGACGCTGGCCAACGAATCCAAATCTATTTTTCTGACGCTCAAGGATTAATTGCAGGCCGTACTACTATTCAATACCAAGGCCTTGAAGTGGGTATGGTCCGTGATATCTCACTTTCTTCAAAACTTGACAACATTTATGTTGATGCTGACATCTATCCTCAGGCAACCAAACTCTTGGGTGAAAACACTCGATTTTGGTTAGTGAAACCCACTGCCAGTATCTCCGGAATTTCAGGGTTAGATGCATTAGTATCAGGCAATTATATTGCCATCCAACCTGGGGAAGAGCTCAATAAAGATGACGATCAAGAATTTCCCAAAAAGTACACCGCGTTGAATGAACGACCAGCTGATTTCCAAGCAGCTCAAGGGCTTAACATTACACTTCGTTCACAAGATTTAGGTTCTATTTCTATTGGTTCTCAAATTGTCTACAAAAAAATTCCAATTGGTGAAGTGTATAGCTATAAACTTGATGACGAGGCCAAAAATGTATTAATAAAAGCTTATATTAAAAATGAGTTCGCCAATCTAGTTACCAATAAGAGTCGATTTTGGAATGTAAGTGGTGCCGGTGCTCAGATCGGATTTCACGGTGTTGATGTACAGTTTGAAAGTTTGAGTGCCCTATTAACAGGTGCTATTGCTGTAGACTCACCTGACGGTGGTGAACCAGTAAATGAAAAGTCACAATTTAAGCTATACCCAGACTTAAAAACCGCTGGCCGTGGTATTCCGATAAAGATAACACTGCCCGACGAAAACAAAATCGGTGCCGGTGGTGCGCCTATCATGTACCAAGGATTAGAGATCGGCCAAATTACTGATCTATCTCTCAGTGAAGGACGTTCTAGCATTATAGCATCAGCTGCAATCCAACCGGCTTTCAGCGACACATTAAACGGTGGGACGCGTTTTTTATTAGAGGAAGCCAAAGTTTCGTTAGCTGGCGTGGAAAACTTATCCAATTTAGTCACTGGCAATTACTTAACTCTCATTCCTGGAGAAGGTGAAAGCACGCGTAATTTTACCGCCGTACGCAAAGATGATTTACTAAAAGAGAAACAGCACTCAATCGCTATTTCATTAACTGCCGATAACTCCTTTGGCCTTGACCCTGGGACAGCGATTCTTTACAGAGGCTTTGCTGTTGGATCTATTATTGAAACTAAGTTAGTCAACGATCAGGTTATATTTAATGCATTAATCGATAGTCAATATCGCGATTTAATCAGGTCTAAAAATCGATTTTTCGTTACTGGAAGCGCAACTGCCGAGCTAACCGAATCAGGACTAAATGTTACCGTTCCTCCCGCGAAACAACTTCTAACCGGTTCAATTAGTTTTGTAAGTGAAGGAAGCGATACCGTTAATAGTGATTATCGCTTATTTGCCAATCAATCCTTAGCCGAACTCGCCAGTTATAACCAATCTGGAACATTAAAATTAACTCTGTTTGCTAATGAGCTCCCCTCTATATCAAAAGGTAGCCCGTTACTTTATCGAAATTTACAGGTCGGCAAAGTAAACGACTATTCCCTAACCGATGGTGGCGTTAAGATAGCGATAGAAATTGAAAACCGCTATAAACACTTATTAACAAAAAGCACCGTGTTTTGGAACCGATCAGGTGTAGAGGTTGATGCGAGTTTAAGCGGGGTTACTATTAAAGCATCACCGTTGATAACATTACTAAAAGGCGGTATCGCATTTGATAATTTAGTTGGTGTTGAAAACAAATTAGGTAAATACTGGCATCTTTACGACGACTTTACCCATGCTCGCCGGTTTGGAAAAACAGTTTCATTAATAACCAGCGATAAAGTCACTGTAAGTAAGGGTTCCAAAATTAAATTTCAGGGTGTAACCGTTGGAGAAGTTGAGTTATTAAGCCCTGATTTCGATAAAAAACAAACCGAAATACGAACACGAATTTACCCAGAATATGCAGAAAAAATCGCATTAAAAGGGAGTTATTTTTGGCTTGTCTCACCAGAGTTCGGAATTAATGGTGTTGAGAACCTCGATAGCCTTGTTAGTGCATACATTGCCGTCTTACCAGGCAAAGGAAGCAAAAGTACTCAGTTTACTTTGCATTCTACGTCAGCAGAAACAACGGGTATCACTTTTACCCTGCAAAGTGAACATCGCAACTCGGTAAGTATTGGCACCCCTATTCTCTATAGAGATATGGACGTTGGTAAAGTGACTAGCATTGAACTGGGTACTTTTGCAGATCGAGTGGTCTCTACCATTGAAATAGACCCTGAATATGCCTATTTAGTTAGAGAGAATAGCGTCTTTTGGAATGTATCTGGTGTAGATATATCAATAGGCTTATCAGGTGCTCAAATTAAAGCAGGTACATTTGATAGCTTGCTAAAAGGGGGCATCGCGTTTGCAACACCAGACAGCAGCACTATTTTGTCTGCTGCGAAACCTGAACACTCTTTTATACTGCACTCAGAATCACAACCTGAGTGGCGCGAGTGGCGAACTGCAATCCCTAAACCTGAGAAATAACGGTTCTTTCAGAGCAGATTAATTACACGTTCACTCTAATGTGAACCTAGCAACAATCGATCAACTTAAAAAGCAGCTATTTCGGTTGCTTTTTATTTTGATATACAGAAAACTTTGGTTAGAATTGACCCCCTTTTTTCTAAACCGAGTATTGTCCGTGCACGCCAATGTCAAACTGCCCAAAGAGTTTTTAACTCAAATCGAATCTATCATGCCTTCGCACCTTAATATGGACGATTTTGTTGCAGCGTGTAAACGGCCTTTACGTAGAAGCATACGCGTAAATACGCTAAAAATTTCTGTCGATGCATTTTTGTCACGTGCCGAGAGTAAAGGATGGAAACTTATACCCGTACCTTGGTGTGAAACGGGTTTTTGGATAGAAAGGGAAGAAACGGACAAAATGCCACTTGGCAATACCTCTGAGCATATGTCTGGGCTTTTTTATATACAAGAAGCCAGTTCAATGATGCCAGTCACCGCATTACTAAAAGATCAACAGAGCCCCTTAGCCACAGTGTTAGATGTTGCTGCTGCGCCCGGTTCTAAAACAACGCAGATAGCGGCTTCTATGTGCAACGATGGTGCTTTAGTTGCAAATGAATTCTCAGCCAGCCGCATAAAAGGTTTGTACTCAAACATACAACGTTGTGGCGTAAGAAACGTTGCTCTAACAAACTTTGACGGTCGTGTTTTTGGTGGGTGGTTACCCGAACAATTTGATGCTATTTTGTTAGATGCTCCCTGCTCCGGTGAAGGCACAATTCGTAAAGATGCCGATGCGATGAACAATTGGAGTATGGCATCAGTAAATGAAATTGCCGTTACTCAAAAAGATCTAATAGAAAGTGCTTTTCATGCACTTAAACCCGGCGGCGTTCTTGTTTATTCTACCTGCACACTTAACCTAGAAGAAAATCAGCAAGTCTGCCACCACCTACTTGAAGCCTTCCCAGGGAAAATCGCATTTGAGCCACTGAATGATTTGTTTCCTAATGCAGATAAAGCCATCACAGAAGACGGCTTCTTACATATTTACCCACAAATATTTGATAGCGAAGGTTTTTTTGTTGCGAGATTGCGCAAGCTAGGGTCTGTTGATGCCCCTGTCGTTAAAAAACGCTTGGGTAAGTTTCCATTTACTAAAGCGAACAAAAAGACAAGTGACAGCGTCACTGATTCATTAAAAAATACGCTTCAAATTACGCTGCCTACTAGTGGACAAATTTGGACTCGTGACAAAGAAGTATGGTTTTTCCCAATCGCATTGGAACCAATGATAGGAAAATTACGCTTTGACCGCATGGGGATAAAACTAGCAGAAGCACACAAAAAAGGGTATCGCTGGCAGCATGAAGCCGTTATGGCTTTAGCAACAGGGAGTGAGTCCATAACCGTGTCTCTCTCCATCGAAGAGGCGAGAGAATGGTATATGGGTAGAGATATCCGCCCTAACAACATAAGTGGTTCAGGTGAAGTCATTGTTAAGTATAACGGTGATGTTATCGGTCTAGGTAAATGGGTAGGAAATAGAATTAAAAATGGTTTACCAAGAGAGTTAGTTCGAGATGGTAACCTGTTTTAAATAACACAACATAAAAAAGCCCAGTATTGGGCTTTTTTATTTGGGTCTGTAATAACCTTTATCTTAAGATCCTTAATTCACGTTACTCGTCAACTAAGCGAATTCCCTCTTTCTCGATAACAATTATACCCTTCTTGTATAGGACACCGATGCTCTTCTTAAATGTGCCTTTACTCGTACGAAAAACAGAGAAAATAGCATCAGGCGTTGATTTATCGTTTAGAGGCAGGAATCCCTCTTTCTTTTTTAACAAATCGACTATTTTTTCGCTCATGTCGTCCATCTTGGCGACGCCGATTTTTTGCAGCGATAAATCAATTTTCCCGTCATCTCTGACGTTCTTAATAAAGCCTTTAACGCGTTTACCAATAAACAGCTTACCAAACACTTCAGAAGGAAAAATCATTCCCCAGTGCGCACCATTGATAATAGCCTTAAAACCTAAATCACTGCGTTCAGCAATAATAAGTTCTACCTGCTGATTGCGCGTATAGTTCGCTGGTGTTTGATCTAAGATTTTATTAAATTTTGTAGTACCGACGATACGGCCAGAGGCTTTGTCAGTATATACATAAACAAGGATTTTTTGACCTTCATTAAATCGAGCACGTTGCTCACTAAATGGGATCAAAAGATCTTTTTCTCTATGCCCCAGTCGACAAATGCACCGGTATTATTAACACCAACAACCGGCATTAGGCCAAACTCTCCTACTTGTGCTATTGGCGTTTCTCTTGTCGCAGTGAGTTGCCTTTCTGAATCAAAGAACAAAAACACTTCGACACGTTGGCCAATTTGGAGCCCCTCTGGTGCTTGACGTTTTGGCAGCATGACTGTGCCATAATCATCTGCATCAAGAAATAGACCGAAATCTTCTATTTTTACTACTTCTAGCTCGTTTACTTGACCAACTTTAATCATGAATCTGTTCCCGTACTTAATGAGCCGGGGATTATACGCTATCTGACTATCTGATGTTATTAATTTCTTAGCCAACAACCTTTATGGATAATGTAAGATTAAAATTCGCCATTGGCTCATTACCCATTTTAGACGGACAAGTGGCAACAATTTTTACCGCTTTGTTGATACGTTCTCCCGTACTAATTGCCTCATCTAACATGTCGTCTATTAGTTTTCCATCTTCACAGGTAAATATAACGTCAGATTCAGGTCGCTTCAAAAACTGCCCATCAACCTCTTTAAAAGCGAGCGAAATTTTTCGTCCACATTCCTGAGCTTTACTCATTGCCAAGAAGCCACCAGCCACATCCGCACCTACAGCTAATACACCAAAATACATGCTATTTAAGTGATTCTTAGTTTTTCGTCTTAGGGGGATTTTAACAATGACTTTTTCACTGTCCATTTCTAGTATTTTCGGTCTGCATATCCAAATAAGTGGAACTTTGGTGAAGGCGAATATATTGAGATAGAGATTTGCTTTCGCTAGAGGAGATAACATAAAGGCGCCGTTTTTATTAACTGATTGGACCAGTTAAGCGGGCGCCCTTTGAAATGTCAAATAAATGTTAACGAAATGATAAGTGTATTTGATATTAGCCGGTTATTGCCACTTTCATATTCTTGAGATCAAGTAACGTTTCTTGCAAGATAGGCGCTGACGCCAGTGCAGGACAGAGTATTAAATAAGGCTTTTTAGCTTTGTTGACTAGCTTAACCATTTGAACAATCAATGAAGAGACCGCTTCACTTTGAATATCAAAGCTCTGTTGTAACGCTTCATTATTATTGTCAATGCCAAGTGTAAATTGAGCGAGGTTCTCAACGTTTATTACTACACCATCAAAATAATGAAGCAACTTTTCTGCCAGTAAAATAGAAGAAGGGACATCACAAGAATAGAGTAAACGGAATCCATTTAGACCACGTGGAAGCCCCTGCTCTGCTAGCTTATCTATAATAGTTGCAGCATCACTTAATGCTCTTACAAACGGAACAACAAGCTCAATGTTTAGTCCTTCTGAACGCAATTGTTTCACGACTTCGCATTCTAAGGCAAAAGACGAACTGTATAAGTTGGAGGCATAACGACCCACACCACGAAGCCCCATTTTAGGGTTAACTTCATTATCTTCACATTGGCCACCCAACAAAGCACCAAACGCGTAGCTATCTATGTTGCTTAAACAGATACGGATTGTTTTATGGCTAGGTGTAATCGATGCTTTGATTGCAGAACATAGTGTAGACACAAAGTGTTCTTTCACTGTTTGGCCATTAAGTATCGCTTGTAAGGTTGCCTTGTCTGTTTCGGACAACAATGCTTCATCAATTGAAGGATGATAAAAAACCTTTTCCATGATGAGATCAGCTAATGACACATATAACTGATCAGATTCAACTTGATCGGTATAAGAAGGAAGCGCATTTACAACTTCAATTTCTGGAAGAATCACACCTTGAGTTGCGTTACTCATTACTACTCCGTTAGATATTCAATTACTTTGCTAACGAAAATACAAGCCAACTACGCTTAACTCAAGAAAAAAGTGAGGATAGTTCTAATTAAAATGAATAAATATGACTTTTTCACGACGTTTTTAGTTTAAGCCTCATATTGACGGTTTATTCCTTCCATCATTTCCGTTATCTTTAGCGCTTCGCAATTACAAAACTGCCTCTAAAATGCTACTTAAAACAGATGAATTAAGAACCCAAGCCCTTGGGCCTATGCCCACACCTGCTGAACTTGTAAATTCACATCCTCTAACTGAAGATGTCGCAAAGAGAATTGCCCAATCTCGTAGACAAATAGAAAATATTTTAACTGGGGAAGATAATCGCCTTTTGGTAATTGTTGGCCCTTGCTCAGTACACGATACCGACGCTGCTATCGACTATGCCAATCGCCTAAGCTGTATCCAAGAAAAGTATAAAGACCACCTATTTATTGTTATGCGCACCTATTTTGAAAAGCCACGTACTATCGTCGGCTGGAAGGGATTAATAACAGACCCTAATCTTGATGGCTCATATGCGTTAGAAGCTGGTTTAGAAAAGGCCCGTAAACTGCTACTCGATATCAATAAGCTTGGCCTCGCTACGGCAACAGAGTTTTTAGACATGATCACCGGCCAATATATTGCCGACCTAATCACTTGGGGAGCCATCGGCGCGCGTACCACTGAATCTCAAATTCATAGAGAAATGGCTTCTGCACTTTCCTGCCCTGTTGGCTTTAAAAACGGTACAAATGGAAATGTTAGAATAGCAATCGATGCCATACGAGCAGCCAAAGCGCAGCACTACTTTTACTCACCCGATAAGAATGGCCGCATGACGGTTTATCGCACCAGTGGTAACCCATTCGGGCATGTCATTCTTAGAGGCGGTGATAATGGGCCGAACTTTGATCACGCTTCTGTTGAAGATGCTTGCAGTAAACTGGGTGAAGTTGGCTTACCGGAAAGGCTCGTCGTCGATTTTAGCCACGCTAACTGTCAAAAACAGCATCGAAAACAACTCGAAGTCGCGGAAGATATATGCCAGCAAATACGTGCTGGTAGTACTTATATTGCCGGTATTATGGCAGAAAGTTTTATTGAAGAAGGCAATCAACCGATGACCGATCTCAGTAACTTAACTTATGGTAAATCTATCACCGATCCATGTTTAGGTTGGGAAGATACCGAAAAAATGTTAGATATGCTTTCATTAGCAATTCAAGATAGAAATTTAGGAGAATAATTGATGCCTTCGTTCGATATTATTTCTGAGGTAGATACGGTAGAACTTCGTAACTCTGTAGACAATGCTAATCGCGAGCTTTCTACACGTTTTGACTTTCGAAACGTAGAAGCAAGTTTCGAGATTAAAGATGACGTAGTAAAACTAACCGCTCAAGATGATTTCCAACTTCGTCAAATGATGGATATTTTACGCAGTAATCTTGCAAAAAGAGGTGTTGACGCCGCCTCAATGGAAACAAATACTGCCGTTCATTCAGGCAGAAATTGGTATCAAGACGTTCAATTCAAGCAAGGCATTGAGACCTTAGTTGCCAAAAAGGTCGTTAAAGCGATTAAAGATGCAAAACTGAAGGTCCAAGCTTCAATTCAAGGTGACAAGGTTCGTGTGACTGGCAAAAAGCGAGATGACTTACAAAGTACAATGGCATTGATGAGAGAATCAGAATTGGGTCAACCTTTCCAATTTGATAATTTCAGAGACTAATTAGCCTCTTTCGCAGTCAATAAATAAGGTCTTAGTCATTAATCTTGCTAAGACCTTATTTTTTATTAACCGTTCTGACATTGCTTATCCAACAATTCTTAATATCCTGTCTGATAAAACTAACCCTTTCAACTCTTGATCCGATTCAATAGCATCCTTTGGTATAAATATGCAAATATTAGGCGGCATGCTATCAGCGTCAAGGTTTAATATTGCTGTTAAGTGCGCAACGTCTCTGTAGACGATTCTTTCTGCGTCCCTGCGACAAAGGTCAACAAAATCAAAAGGACAATCCTGAGGATAAATAACCCACTCAGCTTGTTGCATCATACGGAGTGTTTTGATCGAAATATTTTCGACATCGTTGTTAAACTCCATCCAAATACGTGACGCGGTCACCTTTGCATCAACTGACAAGCACGATTGATACTCTACTTCTAATTTTTCTTTGTTATCAGATAGTTCTACATTTGGCCTTGCAAAAAATCGCTCCCAGAAACGACGTCTATCATCAACAGAATGATAAATAGATTTTATATGATCTCTTTTTTCACCTGTAAATTCAGCCAATAGACCTGTGTTTTGCGCAAGTACTCTTTCTATCTTCTCTCGAATATTTCTGACCAGAACAGGTGACGCACCACCACTAGAAATCGCTATCTGCACTTTCCCTCTATTAATCATTGAAGGCGTAATAAAATCGCAATAGGGTTTATCATCGACCACGTTGACTAAAATGTTGCGTTTTTTTGCATCGTTATGCACCTGATGGTTCAAATTGGCATCACTTGTTGTCGCCCACACTTGTACTGGATTTTTAATGTAATCGTCTCGATAATGAGACTCTATCCATTTAAGTTGGTTACTTTCAGCACATTGCTTGAGATAATTGCTGAGAACTGGCGACACCACGGTTACGCTTGCATTAGCACGTAACAATGCATCTACTTTGCGGCTTGCAACTTCACCGCCCCCAACGACAAGCACTGGTTTATTGGTTAAATCCAAAAAAAGTGGAAAATACTGCATGCGATTCCTATTTTAATACATACCACTAAAGTGGCATGAGCCACCAAAGTGGTGCTTCCAAGTAACAAATAACACACAATTATAACTATTTACTGTTAAATTTGCATGTCATACCAGATTTTACATTTGTTTTTAGCTATATGTGCAGAATTAAATGCCAGTGGCACGTCTTTTTTACTACAAATCACTCTAAATCACCAAAACTGTGCACCGTTGCACTATTTACAAACACGCAACATTTCGTCATTCTAGAGACCGTAAAGTTAATTAAGTTTTCTAAGCTACACTTTTTTACTACATAAATTAAGAAAATTTCGAACTTTACAAACAGATGTAAACAAATTGTTCTATACGCATTTTGCAAAAAGACAATACGCAATACACAACATATAAAGAAACTGCATCAGGTGTCACCTGGTTCAAAATGGATTATACAGGAAGGATACAAATGGCGAATAAACTTACAATTATTGCTTCAGTCGTAGCTGCTTCTACTGCTTTGATGGCAAACACAGCATCCGCAGCAGAAAGTACTCTTGAAAAAGTAAAAGCTCAAGGCTTTGTTACATGTGGCGTATCAACAGGTCTACCTGGTTTCTCTAACCCTAACTCAAAGGGTGAGTGGGAAGGTATTGACGTTGAATATTGCCAAGCTATTGCAGCTGCAGTTTTAGGTGATAAAACAAAAGTTAAGTATGTACCTTTAACAGCGAAAGAACGCTTTACTGCACTTCAATCTGGTGAAATTGATGTTCTAAGTCGAAATACAACTTGGACATTGCACCGTGATACTGCACTAGGTCTTAACTTTGCTGGCGTAAACTATTACGACGGTCAAGGTTTTATGGTGAAAAAAGAACTTGGTCTTACGAGTGCTGAAGAACTAGATGGCGCTTCAGTTTGTGTTCAGTCTGGTACAACAACAGAACTTAACCTAGCAGACTACTTCCGTAATAAAGGCATGTCTTATAAGCCAGTTGTATTTGATACAGCAGCGCAAACTTCGTCTGGTTTCGACTCGGGCCGTTGTGACGTACTAACAACTGACCAATCTGGTCTTTATGCTCTTCGCCTTAACCTGAAAGATCCTGCCTCTGCAGCGGTTTTACCAGAAATCATTTCAAAAGAACCTCTTGGTCCTGTTGTACGTCAAGGTGATGACCAGTGGCTTAACATCGCTAAGTGGACTCTAAATGCAATGATAAATGCTGAAGAGTACGGTATTACTTCTACCAATGCAGATGAAATGCTTAAGTCTTCAGATCCAAACGTAAAGCGTATCCTTGGTGTGGATGGACCTAAAGGTAAAGGTCTTGGTATTGCAGACGATTGGGGCTACCAAGTTATCAAACAAGTTGGTAACTACGGCGAAAGCTTCGAGCGTACTGTTGGTACTGGCTCTCCGCTACAAATTTCCCGTGGTGTTAACGCACTATGGAATGCAGGCGGCTTTATGTATGCTCCACCAATCCGTTAATTCACTTACTTGAATTAATTATTGGATTAGGGCGGTTTAGGCCGCCCTTTGTTATATGGATTTAGAGGTTATAGCTGTATGAAGCCTACCAATACAATAGCGCCGGATTCCGAAGAAACATCGAAACCCAAAAGCGCAAACCTGTTGTACAATCCCACTTTTCGCTCTGTCGTTTTTCAGGTATTCGCGATTATCGCGCTAGTTTATTTTTTCTACACAATCGTCAACAACGCACTAACTAATCTCGATGCCCGTGGCATTGCGACTGGTTTTGATTTTTTAAGTCAAGAAGCCGGCTTTGGGATTGGTCTTACTCTTGTCGAATACGATGAAACCTTTTCTTATGGAAGAACCTTTATCGTCGGGCTGTTAAACACCGCTTTAGTGTCTGTTTTAGGTATTTTTTTCGCCACTATCCTTGGATTTACTGTTGGTATCGCGAGATTATCTTCAAACTGGTTGGTAAGTCGTTTAGCCGCCGTTTACATAGAGACATTTCGAAATATTCCCCTATTACTTCAGATCTTTTTTTGGTATTTCGCAGTACTACAAGCATTGCCTTCACCGAGACAAAGCTTGAGTTTAGGCGAAGCCATTTTCTTAAATGTTCGAGGTCTATCATTCCCAGCGCCAGTATTTGAAACTGGTAGTAATTTTGTCATTGCATCGTTTATTTTTGGTGTTGTATTTACAATAATTATTAATATTTGGGGTAAAAACAGACAAAAGCTAACTGGTCAACAAACACCAATAACACGCATTGGCTTAGCCTTATGTGTCGTTATGCCGATGATTGTCTACTTTTTGACTGGCTCACCTATCTCTGGAGATTACCCAGTACTTAAAGGGTTTAATTTCAAAGGTGGTATCAGTATTATCCCTGAGCTTGGTGCACTACTTTTTGCTCTAAGCATATATACAGCTTCGTTTATTGCCGAGATTGTACGTTCAGGTATCAATGCTGTGAATCATGGCCAAACAGAAGCCGCGATGTCACTAGGGTTACCTCGCAACCGTACATTGAAACTTGTGGTAATACCTCAAGCACTAAGAATCATTATTCCACCTCTTACTAGCCAATATTTGAACCTAACTAAAAACTCATCGCTTGCAATGGCGATTGGTTACCCTGACCTTGTGTCAGTATTTGCTGGTACAACGCTCAATCAGACTGGACAAGCGATTGAAATTATCGCGATGACCATGGGGGTTTATCTAACGCTGAGTCTCGTAACATCAGCCTTGATGAACATTTATAACCGCAAAGTTGCCTTGGTGGAGAGATAATATGAAAGTACATCAATTTCAAGAGAGTCTGCCACCCCTGCTAATACCGTTGGTCTGGTCGGCTGGCTACGTAAAAATCTATTCAATGGTCCTATCAATACGGTTCTGACCTTTATTCTTGCCTATATCGCATTTAATCTTATTTGGGGCATAGCTCAATGGGCTTTCATCAATGCAGATTGGATTGGTACTACACGTGATGCGTGTAGCCGAGAAGGCGCTTGTTGGGTCTTTATCAGTGTACGTTGGGAACAATTCATGTATGGATTTTACCCAAGTGAAGAACTGTGGCGCCCTCGCCTGTTTTATGCGACGTTAGCAATTTTTGTTGCTTTGCTGATGTATGAAAGAACACCTAAGCGCACGTGGTTATGGCTATTTTTCGTTAATATCTATCCATTTATTATTGCGGGTTTATTATACGGTGGTATTTTCGGGCTAGAGGTTGTTGATACGCATAAATGGGGTGGTCTACTTGTTACTTTGATCATCGCACTGGTTGGTATCGTTGTATCACTTCCTATCGGTATCGCTTTAGCGCTGGGACGTCGTTCCGAAATGCCGATTATACGAAGTATGTGTACTGTATATATAGAGATATGGCGTGGCGTTCCTTTGATCACCGTTCTGTTTATGGCATCTGTCATGTTGCCACTGTTCCTTTCAGAAGGTTCAGAAACAGACAAGCTCATTCGAGCTCTAATTGGCGTGGTTATGTTCAGTGCTGCTTATATGGCAGAGGTTATTCGTGGCGGTTTACAAGCAATACCAAAAGGCCAATATGAAGCAGCTGATGCATTAGGACTCGGTTACTGGAAGAAGATTGGACTAATCATTCTTCCGCAAGCTTTAAAAATTACTATTCCGTCTATCGTGAACACATTCATCGGTCTATTTAAGGACACAAGTCTGGTACTTATTATCGGTATGTTTGATGTTCTGGGTATTGGTCAATCGGCCAACAATGACCCTGAATGGTTGGGTTTCTCAAAAGAAAGTTATGTATTTGTCGCGTTAGTGTTCTGGGTGTTCTGTTTCGGTATGTCGAGATATTCGATCTACCTAGAGAACAAGCTACATACCGGTCACAAACGATAGCTAAAGATTCAAGGACGTATTATGACGCAGCAAGAAGATTATATAATCAAGTTAAAGAAAATGAACAAATGGTATGGCGATTTCCACGTACTTAAAGACATCAATCTTAAAGTTAAAAAAGGTGAGAAGATCGTTATCTGTGGCCCTTCTGGCTCTGGTAAATCTACGATGATTCGTTGTATCAACCGCCTAGAAGAACATCAAAAAGGTAAAATAGTGGTCGCTGGAAACGAGCTGACTGAAGACCTTAAAAACATTGAGGCGGTTCGCCGTGAAGTTGGCATGTGTTTCCAGCACTTCAACTTGTTCCCTCACTTAACGGTTTTGGAAAACTGCACGTTAGCGCCAATCTGGGTAAAGAAAATGCCTAAAGATGAAGCAGAAGAGATAGCCATGAAATATCTCGAGCGTGTAAAGATTCCAGATCAAGCAGACAAATACCCAGGTCAGCTTTCTGGAGGACAACAGCAGCGCGTTGCTATCGCACGTTCATTATGTATGAACCCTCAAATCATGTTGTTTGATGAGCCGACATCAGCACTCGACCCTGAAATGGTACGTGAAGTACTTGACGTAATGGTAGAGCTTGCAGACGAAGGTATGACGATGCTTTGTGTAACGCACGAGATGGGTTTTGCTAAGGAAGTTGCTGATAGAGTTATATTTATGGATGCTGGTGAAATTATCGAGGAAAACAATCCTATTGATTTCTTTGAGAATCCACAATCTGATCGTACTCAAAACTTCTTGAGTCAGATCTTGAGTCACTAGAGAAAGTAAGCGACAATGAGTTAAGAGGCGGCTAGTAGCCGCCTCTTGTATATATAGGGCTAACACTGTAATAGTTTGTTACATCTCCAGTTGGTACTATCTTTATAATTTATGGCGGTTTTTTATATACTGTCTTATAACAAGGGTTGAAAGTTGCAACTTTCGTCCCAAAATATAGACTAAGTAATTAGTCAGTTACCTTTTAGAGGAAGATTATGAACAGTCCATTGGTATCGCGTTCTTCAACGCAACAGAGTGTGATTCAAACAAACAAAGTATTGCGTAATACCTATTTCTTACTATCCATGACACTTGTGTGGTCAGCTATTGTCGCCGCTGTATCTATGGCGCTTCAACTACCGCGTCCTGGAATCATCATTATGCTAGTTGGCTTCTACGGCCTACTCTACCTTACGGAAAAAAACCGTAACAACAGCATGGGACTTGTATTTACATTCCTATTCACGGGTTTCTTAGGTTATACCATTGGTCCAATTCTCAGCATGTACATCGGCGCTGGTATGGGCGATGTGGTTGTAACAGCGCTTGGTGGTACAGCTTTAGCATTTATGGGTGCTTCAGCTTATGCACTTACAACGAAACGTGACCTTTCATTCCTAAACGGTATGATGATGGCTGGTTTCGTCGTTATCCTAGTTGGTTTTGTTGCGAACATCTTCCTACAGATGCCAGCTCTATACCTAGCGATGAGCGGTATGTTTATCCTGTTTTCTACTGGGGCTATCTTACTTACAACACAACAAATTGTACGTGGCGGTGAAGTAAATTACATCTCAGCAACAGTAACGTTATATGTTTCCATCTATAACCTATTCATTAGCCTACTTAGCATTTTAGGTTTTATGAACAACGATTAATCAAATCGTGACAATATTTTAAAAGCCCAGATTAATCTGGGCTTTTTTGTTTCTTAAAAAAACGGTATCTTTACTTGAAATAAATACCATCGGAAAACAGATGTTCGAATATAACGGCAAACAAATCCAAACTGACTCACAAGGCTACCTGCTTAACTTTGATGAATGGGAACCGGGAATGATAGACATTCTTGCCAAAGACGAAGGCATTGAGATAACAAATGCTCATATGGAAGTGATATTTTTTGTTCGCACTTTTTATGAAGAATTTAACACATCCCCTGCTATTAGGATGTTGGTAAAAGCCATCGCAAAAGAACACGGGCCAGAGAAAGGAAATAGCAAATACCTATTTAAACTCTTCCGTAAAGGCCCTGCAAAACAAGCAACAAAGTTGGCTGGTTTGCCAAAGCCGGCTAAATGCTTGTAAAGTCATAACATTGCCGTCTGGCTTAATACTCTATTCTGAAACCTTGGTGGGCCTTAAATTCAACTTGCTCGGACACCAAGTTGTTTACTACTGATGATCTAGGACCTTTTTTAAGCCATTCATGCAGCGATTCAACAAGAACTTCATCGCCACAGGCAATCACTTCAACATCACCATTATTTAAGTTCTTTGCGTAGCCCGTTATTCCTCTTTTGTTTCCCTCATGGCAAGTGTAGTACCGAAACCCAACGCCTTGGACAACGCCAGAAACAATAAACTTCATACAAATCTTAGCCATATCTATATCTCCGTACAGAGTAAGTAAGAGGTGTTACTATTATTAGAATATCATATCAATTGCATAAATTATGTCACTCAATAGCGATAGATACACCCATTTAATTGAAGCATCTTTGCATGTTTAAGACATCGAGCATAATGCTCTATGTAATTACTCTGCTTTCCTCTCTTTCTTAGTTGATTTTCTAATTACAATTCACCACAATACCGCTCCTTCACAAATATTCGGGAAACACCATGACTGCTGCAATCTACCTTGAAAAAGGCCGAGACAAATCTTTACGACGTAAACACCCTTGGATTTTTTCCCGTGGCGTACATAAAGTAGAAGGTGAACCTGAAGTCGGTGAAACGATAAATGTTCTTGCTCATAATGGCGAATTTTTGGCCAAAGCAGCCTATTCTCCCCAATCACAAATTCGTGCCCGTGTTTGGAGTTTTGAAAAAGAAGAAATTAACACTCAGTTTTTCATCAAACGTCTACAACAGGCTCAATTACTTAGAGAAGACATCATCGAACGAGATGGCCTAACTGGTTATCGCCTCGTCGCTTCTGAGTCAGATGGCCTACCTGGAATCACTATCGACAAATATCAGAGCTTTCTTGTTTGTCAGTTATTAAGCGCTGGTGCTGAATACAATAAAAAGCATCTAGTCGATGCCTTAGTAGCCTGTTTTCCCGACTGTAGTATTTACGAACGCTCAGATGTGGCTGTACGTAAAAAAGAAGGCTTATCAGAAACAATGGGCGTACTCCACGGTGATGTCCCGCCTGAGTCGGTAGTTATAGAAGAAAACGGCGTAAAGATCAGCGTTGATATTACTAACGGACATAAAACAGGATTTTATTTAGACCAACGCGATAGTCGTCAACGGTCAATGAAATATGTTAAAAACAAAGACGTGCTCAACTGTTTCTCCTATACCGGTGGTTTTGGTCTTTACGCTTTAAAAGGTGGCGCGAAACGTGTAATTAACGCGGACGTATCTCAACCTGCACTCGATACAGCAAAAAAAATGCAGAATTAAACGAGTTCGACATTTCTAAAAAACGGGCTGTATTCCTTAATGCTGACGTATTTAAACTATTACGCGAATACCGAGACCAAGGGACCAAATTTGATGTTGTAATAATGGACCCACCTAAGTTTATCAGTAGCCGTCAAAACATAACTTCAGGTGCTAAGGGTTACAAAGACATCAACATGCTTGCAATGCAGATCCTAAACCCGGGTGGTACGTTATTAACCTATTCTTGTTCTGGTTTAATGAGCGCAGACTTATTCCAAAAAGTGATAGCTGATGCTGCAGTAGATTCTGGTCGTAGTGTCAAATTTGTTGAACGTTTTGAACAAGCTGCCGACCATGTTATCGACAGCGCCTATCCTGAAGGTTTTTACTTAAAAGGCTTCGCTTGTAAAGTCCTCTAATTAAATAGGCACTTCGTACAAGTGCCTTCCACCCTTTCGAACGTTATTAACGACATCTCATTGCTCATCATTTCAGACTTTTTGATTTTTCTCCTGCGCTCAATCAGTCATTCAACCAAAGGTTAATCACGTTACTGACTGTTCTCGCAACAACTTTGCCATAACAACACTCCTCTTCTAAACTATTATTTAACGAACAGCTTACATTAAGACCCCACAGTTAGATCCTTATCGGCAATACCTGTTTTTTTTGGTTTGTACCAAACCCGAGTGATGCACAGATACATAGATTATTTCTGTGGTCACATGTTGTTGATGTGGTGCCTCGTCATTCCAGTGGATACGGGAATCTCGTTGGTACTAGGCCTCCACTTTCGTGGGGATGACGAAAGTAGCGATTAGACAATGGATATTTAAATAGGGCCATTCGTCCTTCACAAGAATGACAAAGAGGTAACCATGGATAAAAAAATTTGTAGTGTATCGATAATTATTGCTTTGTTTTCTGCTTCTTCGGTACTTGCAGAAGATGAGTTTGCTTACAGAGCGACGCCTGTAGCAAACCAAATTTCGGATTTGATAGATGACGACAGAGATGGCGTTATTAATGCGAGAGATATCTGCCCTGACACCCCCGAAAACGCCTTTATTGATAACGATGGGTGTGAAGAGTACCTCGACCAAGAAGAAAACTTAGAACTAAAAATTCTGTTTGAACATAACTCAGCCCAAATTAGCCCTGCCTTTTTGGGTGAGATTAGTACCATGGCGGAATTTTTAGAAAAATATCCCGAAACATCCGTAGAACTGCAAGGGCATACAAGTGTTGTTGGTGACGCCGACTATAATCTGAAACTTTCTGAATCACGTGCACTAGAAGTTCAAAAAGAGTTAGTCTCCTCTGGTGTGAGCATGTCAAGGGTTAGGATTGTAGGCTATGGTGAAGCAAAAGTCGTGGATGGAAATGATTCACCGGTGTCACATGCCGTAAACAGAAGAGTGGTCGCTCGTGTCGTTGGGTATGATAAAGATATCATTGAAGAGTGGACGATTTTTAGTAAACGTAGGAAATAGAGGTTTGTAGTAAATAGTAGTAAAAAGCCGCCTGCTATACTTGGTGGAGTTGGCACAGTCGCCTAAAAGGCGGCTAACCCAAATTGCATACCTGCGCAGTATTCTTAATTCGACCTTATCGAATCAACAAAATAGCTTTGTTGCCAAAAATGGTTTTCCCATAACTTATTCTTTCTTAAGTACCGTGATTTAGAAAATAATTTAATTGCTACCCATCCTTTCACATATTCTACGTACTATTATGCCGACAAATTTGGTAATAAGCGGACGACTATATGTATATGATCTATCTAAACGTTTAGCTCTATTATCTTACATTTATCCATACTCGAAAACACGTTGACACTTCGGTATATCTCTTTGGCAACATTAACTTTTAATGCCTTAAACCTATATTTAGGCCTCAATACTATGTGGCATTGGCAACGATAAAAAACATGCTAACTAGATTCACATCTGTATACATTATTAGTTTTCTCCGTTTATTTAGCCACAAATCAAACGTATTTTTAACATGGGCATTCCTCGGGCATAGTTCTAAAGAACGATAACCATCTTAATAGAAGGTAGTTTAAGACTGACAATAAAAAAGGGCTCTTAAGAGCCCCTTTCTGATTGTTTAGTCGTGGATAACCGGTTTGATCAATGTATTTAAAAAGTCTAGGTGATTCTCAGAACTATCAAAGTCTGATCTCACATTGTCAATGAAAATGGTCTGTGTTCCACCTGCATGAATTACGTTAATGTCTACGCCTTGACCATGAGATGACACACTGACGGTGTCTAATAGTTTGTCTATTGTACCATCGTCTTTTATGTCTATAAGATCACCGAGATAAATTTTGTCTTTCCCAAATTCAAAGTCATGTATAGTATCTTTTTCATCATTTCCACTACCCGCTGTTTTAGAATCCCAAACAAAAATATCTACACCATCATCGATATCATCATCTTTTTGACCTTTTTCACCATTTGGAATTACTCCACCATACAAGCTATCATGACCTAAACCGCCAACAAGAATATCGCTCCCTAACCCACCGTATAAATCATCATTGCCGTCTTTACCATCAATATAATCGTTACCATTGCCACCAACTAACTGTGGTGAGGGATCTCCTTGACCCTGACCATTTCCGTTATCGTGTGCTTCAGTACCTTCAATATAATTATAGTAATTACTAGCAGGTGCAACTTGAACCGAACTTACCGCCGTATTAGAGACATTGTCCGACATATCAAATACCGATATCTCAATATTTCGCTCTGAAGATATTGGGCTTATTGTACCAAACATGACGTCTTTTAAAACCAATTCGAAGTCGTCTGGCGATGCTCCCGTTTCATTGGTCAATAGCCATGTGTTCGCTCCTGACTCTTCAAACACAAAACCTTCGGGCAAATCATTAGGATCGATAGAGAGCGCATCTCCAAATTCACCATTGGTAAGGACAAATTGCACGCGGCGGATATTCCCATCATCGGTAATGGAAACATCACTATCAACGATTCCAACAAGAGAACCTTCATTGCTTATAACTTGGTAACCTGAATTTACGCTATCGTAATTTGGACGTAGTGTGACCACTAAATCATCATAATCTAGTCCACCGCCATCCTCTATTTCAATTAAAATAGAGCCATTTTCATCAATGTTTGTCACTCTGAAATTAGCAGAACCGCTGTCTTCGTCATGAGATAAAAAGACATTGTCAAATGACGTATTGCCATAGACCAAGTCGCCAGAATCATTGAAGCTAAGGCTATCTCCTGGATTAGCATTTACTGCAGACGTAAGAGACAGTGCCCCATTAGCAATTAAGAAATAATGAACATCTGAATTTGGTAGCTCCAATAATACCCCTTCGTTAGGAGCATTTGGACCACGAGAATCATCAATCAACAATTGTGGGTTTACTGGGTTTCCCTCGCTATCGAGAGTATAGTAACCAAACACGTTATGATACGCTGCACTAGAACCATTAAAGTCGAGTTGATAATCAAGTCCACTCAAGTCAATAATTGGTGCGATATTATCATTTATCGTTACTTCATTGTCCGTGCTGTCAGAGGTAACATTACCGACTTTGTCTGTCGTTTGAACCTCAACATCATACACTCCGCTAACAAGGTTGTCGCTAACGCCTAACGACCATTTACCACCTGCAGATACCGTTAACTCATTGTCAGTTCCAAGAACGTAAGTCTTGCCATTCACTGTGACTTTTAATCCGCCTTGCGCATCTGAATCGTCATATGTTCCTGTAATCGTTGGTGTCACATCATAAGTGTCCAATGTATCAACGGTAGGAGTATCCGGGGCTAACGTGTCGACAGTAAGCGACAGCGTGTTGCTATCTGTACCATTGTTACCCGATAGGTCTTGATAATCTTGCCCGACGACAGATATTTCCACTGTTTCATCTAGATTATTAGCAGGGCTGAACTCTGCATACCAAACGCTTGGATTAGCGTCGTCTTGTACGAGATTGCTCACTGCACCACCGCTGTTAGAAACATTTATATCTTCTATCTCCAAGCCACTAACCGCTTCACTGAACGTCAGTGTTAATGCAATAATATCGCCTTGTTTAACTATTGATGAATCCGATGTAATTGCAACGCTTGGTGCAATATCGTCTTTATTTACAAGAGACTCTCCTACCGTAACAGTAGCAACTGAGTCGCTTGCGTTTCCATCATTATCTATTGCTCGATACGTAAATGAATCCGATACATTAGCCGAAATAACGTCTATCCCAATCAAAACAATATTTGAATCAGCACCAACAACAGCGTTTTGTTCATTACCTTGTATAACGAACACTCTAAACTCTACAAAAGACACACCTTCTGGTGCATTTATAGTAGGGCTAAAGTTACCCGTACCGTCATAAACGGCATCGTTTGTATCATCATCAAAACTATAACGATGTTCGTTACCTTCTGTATCAATAGCGATAACTTCAATCTGCGCGTCTTTCTGATTGTTATCTTTATCGTAATGATTCCATATACTGCCAAAGTGCAATTGAGCGGAATTAATTGATGCATTCGCAGCAGTGTAATCTACAGAAATGAATTCCTTAGCAGTAACATTGATCTCGTTCCCGTTTACACCAAACCCAAGTTCTGGTTTGCTTGATGTACCCGCGTCATACGTAATATCAGCGTCATAATTCAAATCTGTATCATTAGTTGGTGCTTGACCAGAGAACGTACCAGCTTTAATAGAAACCAAGGAGTTAGGTATAACAAGTTCTGGAGTGTCACCACTTACACTATCTGCATAATTCTGTGCAGAAAAACTTAATTTACCAGCGATAGTTACAGCATCATCTTGTACATAGTTGTACTCTGTTTGCTCGGTAGGATTACTGCCTTGATCCGTCACTTGCTCTAACTGACCATATCTAGGGCCAGATACAACTTCAACATTTACTGGTAGGCCATCAAGATCATCTTCAAAGTCTTTTACATAGGATTCATCGGTAGTTGACTGCCCATCATCAAACGTGAAGTTACCTTCTGGTGTAATTTCAAAATCTGTTACTGTCGGGTTAACAAGATCAATAGTTACACCATCTCTGAATTGAAGCTCTTCAAATTCTCGAAGTATATTTGTATCGCCCACTACGCCATTCACGGTATTTTCAGTAACAACGACTTCACCTTGCGCGTTTCGACTTATGGTTACTTCATCAGAATTAAGGTTAAATACCGCTGTATCGTCCCCTGCACCTCCATCAATAACAACGCGATCATTAGCATCGTCATCGTTAATTTGAATCGTATCATCTCCCTCACCTAACAACGCATAGTCATCTGAAGCTTCGGTTTCTGTGTTAACCCAATTACCGTGGAAGTAATGAACTTTTTCAGTAGAATCGCTGCTATTACCAACTTCATCTACCTGAATAGCGTGAATCAAATCGTTATCGTTAGTTCCAAAGTTCTTGACATCACTTGAGTTAAAGGTCCAACTCCAAGTACCGTCTGCAGTTACAACAATAGCAGTGCTGCCGTTGACTGGTTCCTTTCCAGCTTCTTGACCGCGGTCCACCGTTTCGTCAAACAACAGAATAGTTGACCCAGGCTCACCTGTTCCGGAAATGGTTACCACGCTATAGTCGCTAGCCACGGAGTCGTCCGCGATGTTTGTTATGGCTGGTGGGGGTGACGATACAGTGTCTTTTTCTACCGTGTCGCTGAACACCGTGTCCGATGGTTCACTGTCTTGCGCGACATTACCATCTTGGTCGGTAAAGCTAGCGTTCGCGGTTAACGTACCGTCCGCGAGGTCACTCACGTCCACACCTTCGATGGTGTAACTGTTGTTGCCGTTGTCCGTTACCGTGTAATCGATGCCGTCCACACGCGCCACCCACTGGTCACTCACTTCAACCAAAGTCAGCGCTATCTTACCTGTACTTGAATCCGTTACTTCTAACCCGCTTACGCCAGACAAACCATTAGTGGTGCCTTCACCTAAGGTCAAGGTGATGTTCGCATTTTCAGTGCCGCTTATCAGCTCGTTGCCCGACTCGTCCGTCAATGCGATGCTTGGGCCTGCTATTTCGCTGCCTTGATCGTCGCCATCGTTACCGTATTCGGTGTCTTTCTCGACTGTATCGCTGAACACCGTGTCCGATGGTTCACTGTCTTGCGCGACATTACCATCTTGGTCGGTAAAGCTAGCGTTCGCGGTTAAGGTACCGTCCGCGAGATCACTCACGTCCACACCTTCGATGGTGTAACTGTTGTTGCCGTTGTCCGTTACCGTGTAATCGGTGCCGTCCACACGCGCCACCCACTGGTCGCTCACTTCAACCAAAGTCAGCGCTATCTTACCTGTGCTTGAATCCGTTACTTCTAATCCGCTTACGCCAGACAAGCCATTCGTGGTGCCTTCACCTAAGGTCAAGGTGATGTTCGCATTTTCAGTGCCGCTTATCAGCTCGTTGCCCGACTCGTCCGTCAATGCGATGCTTGGGCCTGCTATTTCGCTGCCTTGATCGTCGCCATCATCACCGTATTCGGTGTCTTTCTCGACTGTATCGCTGAACACCGTGTCCGATGGTTCACTGTCTTGCGCGACATTGCCATCTTGGTCGGTAAAGCTAGCGTTCGCGGTTAAGGTACCGTCCGCGAGGTCACTCACGTCCACACCTTCGATGGTGTAACTGTTGTTGCCGTTGTCCGTTACCGTGTAATCGGTGCCGTCCACACGCGCCACCCACTGGTCACTCACTTCAACCAAAGTCAGCGCTATCTTACCTGTACTTGAATCCGTTACTTCTAACCCGCTTACGCCAGACAAACCATTAGTGGTGCCTTCACCTAAGGTCAAGGTGATGTTCGCATTTTCAGCGCCGCTTATCAGCTCGTTGCCCGACTCGTCCGTCAATGCGATGCTTGGGCCTGCTATTTCGCTGCCTTGATCGTCGCCATCGTTGCCGTATTCGGTGTCTTTCTCGACTGTATCGCTGAACACCGTGTCCGATGGTTCACTGTCTTGCGCGACATTGCCATCTTGGTCGGTAAAGCTAGCGTTCGCGGTTAAGGTACCGTCCGCGAGGTCACTCACGTCCACACCTTCGATGGTGTAACTGTTGTTGCCGTTGTCCGTTACCGTGTAATCGGTGCCGTCCACACGCGCCACCCACTGGTCACTCACTTCAACCAAAGTCAGCGCTATCTTACCTGTGCTTGAATCCGTTACTTCTAACCCGCTTACGCCAGACAAGCCATTAGTGGTGCCTTCACCTAAGGTCAAGGTGATGTTCGCATTTTCAGTGCCGCTTATCAGCTCGTTGCCCGACTCGTCCGTCAATGCGATGCTTGGGCCTGCTATTTCGCTGCCTTGATCGTCGCCATCGTTACCGTAAATCTCATCAACATCCAATTCACTTAACACAACGTCAACCTGAGCAACGCCACCAGCACCATCTTCTGCCATAATGACTAATTCGTGCACATTCAGTTGGCTTGCATCTTCATAGTTGTTCGCTGCAGCTTCAGCTCCTGTCGTAGTTAAGGTAATTTGACCAGCCGCATTAATTGCAAACCAACCATAGGTGTTGCCACCCGTTATCGTGTATTCAACCGAATCACCATCGAGATCTTGAGCTTCTACAGTACCAATTACATCACCAGCTAGGCTGTTCTCGTTATAGGCGAAATTGTAACCTTCGTCTGTATATTCAGGAGAATCGCCTATAAATTCAGGAGCACTATTTGCTTCCAGTACAGTCAAATTGAAGGTAGTTGTAGATTCTGGTCCAAATTGACCATCTGATTCTTCTGAGTAGGCAGTAACCGTTATTTCATAGGTTTCGGCACTGTCACCTGGTACTTCAACACGTAAAGTATCAAGGTTCAATGCTGATATATCGTAGTTGCCTTCACTATTTGCAGTGGCTGTATTTCCGTCACCATCGGTTACAGTACTTCCCGCAGGTAGACCAGAAAGCTCAACATGTAGTTGTTCTGACGGGTCAGTTACAGAGGCACTAATTGGGTTAAGGTTAATTGAAGACCCTTCATATCCAGTGTTAACTAACGAAGTCACACTAATATCATCAAGTAACGCCCCATAGGTGTCATTGGAATTAACGTCGCCGCTTTCAAATACTAATTTGTAGTTACTTCCTTCACCTTCAGGTATGGCAAAAGTGACCTTTCCGGTCTCCCAATTTTTTGGTTCAGAGGGGTCAAACACATAAAGAAGTTGCTCGACCTCTTTTCCGTCAATGGTATAAACAAGTTTTAATGTTGCGTCAGAATCGGTATCTGAGTTGATACGACGAGCGGCTATATCAAAATCAATTTGGAATGTATCTCCCGCCTGTAATTCAGCGGATTCGTTGAAAGTGGCGGTTAGTGTACGGTCACCTTTATCACCTTCGAGTTCCATAATTTGATCAGTATTCGAACCAGCACCGTAAGTGCTCGCTTTACCTACTTCGAATAAACTGTCTGTATTATCTGTTCCCCACGTTAAAGCAGAACCTTCAGGGTTGTATGCACTCGCTTCTCCCGAGCTTGTCCAAGAACTACCACTTAAGTTGATTTTCTCAAAATCGATTGTAGAGCTAATGCTTGGTGTTGAATCAAGAGAAAGTATTACCGCATCGGCTACTGGATCAATATCAAACTGGATAGTATGAGTGTCACTCAATAACTCTCCATCACTCACTTGAAACTCAAAACTGGCGTAATCAGTACCGCTTTCGTTTTCGCCGCCTTGATAAGTTAATAAGCTTATATTTTCAGCTGAAATATCTAAACCACCGCTAGGTAGTGACGTAATTTCCTCACCATCGTAGTAAAGGATGCCTTCTTCTGGCAATTCCGTGATCTTAATAAAACTTAGTGTGTCACCTTCATCTACATCTCTAAAACCAAAGTCTCCAGCAGTAAATTGATAGGCGTTATCTTCATCAACAACCAATTTATTATCGGATGCAGTCGGCGCTTCATTAAGATCATTCACATTTAATGTCGTGTCTGCAGAATCTAAAACCTCATCACTGATGGTTTCGTCTTTAATATCTACCGTTACGTCCATACTTGACAGTGTTTCAAAATCAAGTTCAACACCCGCTTTTAGGTGTAATTCGAAGACGCCGTCGGATACCTCAACAATAGTAAAGTTGTCTGCATCCGCGCCTGATAATGAGAGTTCATTTTCACCAAGACCATCGTCCGATATTTCGATGTCTGCGATTTTTATGCTCGTCTCTGTCGAGCTGTTTTCGTCTATGTTTGTGACAATGTTTGAAAGTGAAACCGTCGGCGCTTCATTAAGATCATTCACATCCAGTGTCGTGTCGGCGGAATCTAAAACCTCATCACTGATGGTTTCGTCTTTAATATCTACCGTTACGTCCATACTTGACAGTGTTTCAAAATCAAGTTCAACACCCGATTTTAGGTGCAATTCGAAGACGCCGTCGGATACCTCAACAATAATAAAGTTGTCTGCATCCGCACCTGATAATGAGAGTTCATTTTCACCAAGACCATCGTCCGATATTTCGATGTCTGCGATTTTTATGCTCGTCTCTGTCGAGCTGTTTTCGTCTATGTTTGTGACAATGTTTGAAAGTGAAACCGTCGGCGCTTCATTAAGATCATTCACATCCAGTGTCGTGTCGGCGGAATCTAAAACCTCATCACTGATGGTTTCGTCTTTAATATCTACCGTTACGTCCATACTTGACAGTGTTTCAAAATCAAGTTCAACACCCGCTTTTAGGTGCAATTCGAAGACGCCGTCGGATACCTCAACAATAATAAAGTTGTCTGCATCCACACCTGACAATGAGAGTTCATTTTCACCAAGACCATCGTCCGATATTTCGATGTCGGCGATTTTTATACTCGTCTCTGTCGAGCTGTTTTCGTCTATGTTTGTGACAATGTTTGAAAGTGAAACCGTCGGCGCTTCATTAATGTCATTGACATCAAGTGTCATCGAGTCGTTGTCAAGCGGGCTATCACTAAGCCCTGCATCACTAATTTCAACAGTCACGTCCATACTTGAAAGGGATTCAAAGTCGAGTGTTACACCTGCTTTTAAATGTAATTCAAAGACACCGTCGGATACCTCAACAATAACGAAATTATCTGCATCCGCACCTGATAATGAGAGTTCATTTTCACCAAGACCATCGTCCGATATTTCGATGTCGGCGATTTTTATGCTCGTCTCTGTCGAGCTGTTTTCGTCTATGTTTATGACAATGTTTGAAAGTGAAACCGTCGGCGCTTCATTAAGATCATTCACATCCAGTGTCGTGTCGGCGGAATCTAAAACCTCATCACTGATGGTTTCGTCTTTAATATCTACCGTTACGTCCATACTTGACAGTGTTTCAAAATCAAGTTCAACACCCGCTTTTAGGTGCAATTCGAAGACGCCGTCGGATACCTCAACAATAACGAAATTATCTGCATCCGCACCTGATAATGAGAGTTCATTTTCACCAAGACCATCGTCCGATATTTCGATGTCTGCGATTTTTATGCTCGTCTCTGTCGAGCTGTTTTCGTCTATGTTTGTGACAATGTTTGAAAGTGAAACCGTCGGCGCTTCATTAAGATCATTCACATCCAGTGTCGTGTCGACGGAATCTAAAACCTCATCACTGATGGTTTCGTCTTTAATATCTACCGTTACGTCCATACTTGACAGTGTTTCAAAATCAAGTTCAACACCCGCTTTTAGGTGTAATTCGAAGACGCCGTCGGATACCTCAACAATAATAAAGTTGTCTGCATCCACACCTGATAATGAGAGTTCATTTTCACCAAGACCATCGTCCGATATTTCGATATCGGCGATTTTTATACTCGTCTCTGTCGAGCTGTTTTCGTCTATGTTTGTGACAATGTTTGAAAGTGAAACCGTCGGCGCTTCATTAATGTCATTGACATCAAGTGTCATCGAGTCGTTGTCAAGCGGGCTATCACTAAGCCCTGCATCACTAACTTCAACAGTCACGTCCATACTTGAAAGGGTTTCAAAGTCGAGTGTTACACCTGCTTTTAAATGTAATTCAAAGACACCGTCAGATACCTCAACAATAACGAAATTATCTGCATCCGCACCTGATAGAGATAATACATTAGTACCTTGTTGGTCATCGGTTATGTCGATATCGGCTACGCGAATTGTTCCTGTAGTTGAAGTATTTTCATCGAGGCTTTCTACTAAATTCGATAATGTGACTGTTGGAGCTTGATTGATAAATTGCTGAAGTAACTGAAGAGACTGTGTTCTAGAAAGCCCCTGTGACTCAATACCTGTAGTATCAAAAGCGGTAGATGCCATTACTGCTAACGCATCTCTCGATACAACAGCCATCGGAGTTGCAGAAGAACCCTCCGATAAACCGGCAGCAGTTGCAAACTCTTCGCCCAACTGGGTCGGATCTTGCCCTTCAGCAATCTGCGCGAAAATTTGATCTATTTCGTTTTGAGCATCTATTGGCGCTCTGTTGCCATCTTCTTCAACTAGTTCCGCTTGGATCACCGCATCAGACATCATCGGGGAATCCCCTTTAGTCAATAGGACCTCTCCCGGTTTAGCGTCTTGAATATCGGTAATCGTTTTAAGATTTCCGTTTTTATCGATAACAATAAAGTATTTGCTACCTGCGATAGCGCCAATAAGTGCGTTCATTCGTTGTTCCTTTCTAAGCAATCTGGCAATATATATGCCAACGATTGAATATAAGACAATTCTAAAATTGGTATCTTGCAACATTAAAATTTAGCAGTAAAATGGAACCAAGGCCACAAAGTGACAGGTAAAATGCAACACATCGCAACCTTTTTTATCTATTTATTAAATGTGAGATAGAAAAGCTTCCTAAATTTTGATTAATCACGCCATTATCGACTAAAATCAGCAAATTAAAGAGACGCAACGCTCTACCAAAAACCAAAAATATTCTAACGATTTACAAAAAAATACCGCTAAAACCACATTTAACTGTTAAAATATTTTTAATAATTTGTATTAATGAGATATTGGCCGTTAAATTACTCATTTATCTTGATATTCTCATATTTAAGACGGCTTTTCGTGGATATAATAACGCTATTAAAATGTAGGAGAACAAATTTTGAAAAGGATTCGTTTAGCGACTCTCGCTGCCTGTGTCGCAATGAGTTTACCTGCCCATAGCCAATCGTTGGAACAAGCGATAGCAATAACTCTCGCCTCAAACCCAGAAATTAAAAGTTCATTTAATGATTATAAGAGCTATGTAGAGCAACGCAGATCGTCGGGAGGTAACTATCTTCCAACGGTAGATCTTGACGCAGGTGTTGGTTACGAGAGGGTTAACCCTGCAACGGGTGATACCACTGAACTAACGAGAAAAGATGCGACCTTAAGCCTTACTCAATTACTTTGGGATGGTTCCTCAACGCTTAATGACATGGATAGAACGGCAGCTGAAGCCGAGTCAATGCGTTTTCAATTAATTGCAGACGCACAAGATAAAGCGTTAGAAGTGTCTGATGTCTATTTAGATGCGGTTAAAGCAAAAGAAGTGCTAAAACTTTCTGAAGACAACTTAAAAACCCATAAACGTATATACAAAGATATCAAACGACGCGTTGATTCGGGTATCGGGTCTACAGCCGATCTATCTCAAGTAGAAGCACGTTTAGCTAACGCACACAGTAATTTGCTTGCTGCTCAAAACAATATTTTTGATACACACACCCAATTTACTCGCATAGTAGGACAAACCCCCCAGGGTTTAGTTTTTCCTAGAGCAGACCAAGATTCACTACCACTATCTCTTGAGCAAGCCAACAAAATAGCGGATGAAAACCATCCTGTTATTAAGGTTGCAGCTTCAGATGTAGAAGCGGCAAAATACCAGTACAAGCAAGCTGAGGGTACTAACTACCCAACATTTTCTATTGAAGCAGCCCAAACTTGGTACGATGATGCTGCCGGTGAAGTAGGAAATAGAGACGAATTATCGGCAATGCTACGTATGCGTTATAACCTCTACAACGGTGGCTCTGATTCTGCGGATCAAGATAGAATGGCGTATCAACTTAACAAAGCGAAAGATTTACGCGATAACTCTCATCGTCAACTTGAAGAGAGCCTCCACTTGGCATGGAGTGCGCTAGATTTAACCTTGCAACAGAAAGAGTTTTTAGCCGACCACGTCGATTCGGCTTCTGATACCGCGATCGCCTATGAAAAGCAGTATAGAATCGGTCAACGAACGTTATTAGATGTTTTAAATACAGAAAACGAATTGTTCGAGGCTCGTAAAGAATACCTGAATGCACACTTTGAAGAGCAGTATGCTAAATATCGAGTGCTTAATGCTTGCGGAATATTATTAGATTCATTGATGGTCGACACACCTGACGAATGGAATCAAGAAGCGGATTACTGAGGAGAGAATAAATGAAAAGTTCTACAATTCTGTTATCTCTGCTCACAGCTGGTTTAACACTATCGGCCCAGGCGGAAGACCAGTTTGACTATATTGAAGCACCGGTCGCTGACCAAATTGCAGATTTACAAGACGACGACAAAGATGGCGTGATTAACGCTAGAGATAAATGCTTAGACACTGTTCCTCTATCTCAAGTCGATAATGTCGGCTGTGGGGCAAAAATCAAAGCAGCCAGTGAGTTACAACTAAAAGTGTTGTTCCAAAATGATTCATCAACTATTAGCCCTGCGTTTGTTAATGAGATAGCTAGTATGTCTGGGTTTTTAAATCAATATCCTGAAACCTCGATAGAGCTGCAAGGGTATGCAAGTAAAGTTGGCAATCCGGAATATAACCTTGAGCTTTCCAAAAAGAGAGCAAATGAAGTAAAACAAAGCCTGATTGATGCCGGTGTTAGCTATAATCGAGTGAAAATAATTGGACATGGTGACTCTGATCTAATCGATACGGGCGAATCTGAACTGGCACATGCTTTAAATCGTCGTGTTGTTGCCACAGTGGTCGGATATAACAGTGAAATTCTTGAAGAGTGGACTATTTTTTCTAGAAAGAAACGATAGGCGTTATTCAATTTTAATATTAAGCTAATTTAGAGGCCCTAATGATTGTATTAGAGCCTTTTTTTAGATTAAGCTAACAATAACGGCAAGCTGAGTGGCAAATAAGCGAGTAAGATTTAATAATACTAAACTAGCTAAAAAGTAATCACCCTATAGGATGTTCTTATGTACTATAAACCACGAGCAATAATTATATTAATATCCGCTTTTTTGTTTTCCGCATGCTCTAGCCACAAACAAAGTAACGCCCCATCAACACTTGCTAATTCAGCTCAATCCATTTTTATAAAAGAAAGTAACTCTATATATAAGCAGCCATTCGATACGTGGCAAGGGACACCATATAAGTATGGGGGTGACAGTAAAAATGGCGTTGATTGCTCAGCGTTCGTACAAAGAATTTATTTAGAAACAGAAAATAGATATCTACCAAGAACAACATATGAACAAAGTAAGTTAGGCACTAAAATAAAGTTATCACAAGCAAAAAGCGGTGATTTAGTGTTTTTTAAAACAACCCATAAAGATAGACACGTCGGTATTTATTTAGATGACCAGCATTTCATGCACGCCTCCACATCGAAAGGAGTAATTATTTCTCGATTGAATAATCCGTACTGGGCGTCTGTTTTTTGGCAGGTTAGGCGAGTGAATTAATCGTACTTTCCTATCGCACTATCGAATAAGTTTTTCATTAGAGCGATATATTCGTCAAGAAAAGCTATCTGTTCATTGGTCGCTTTTTTCTCCAAGCCCCGGCCAATACTTCACCTAAATCAGCCATCACTAAATCGGCCTCTTTCAGAAGCTTGAACCTAACACTGGAGTGAAGTTCTGGGTTTTGATCGAATATCGCCATAATATTTGAAGCAATCATATCAGTAACAACATCTTCAACTGTCTCTTCACCAGTATCTCCATCTTTCGACGTAAATACATCCAAATTAAAAGTTAAGTGTTCTATCAGTGCTAAATATCCATCTGTGTCTACTACCACTTCTTAACCCCATCATATCGGTTGAAAAATTCATTTAAAAACGTTGTTAAATTAATAATAAGTCATTGAATTCGATGTTACCACTTATTCAGTATAACTAAAAATTGCCAACTTTAAACTACTGTCACTAATGCACGTGAACAGGTTAACGAATCAACACATTAATAAACACTATCTCTAACATAAATGGCGCAAGCTTGTTGTGTTTTTTTGAGATGAGTCAATAAGTAAACCTCTAAATCATAAAAGATTTTTCCGCTATTCTAAATTTGTTCTAGACTATTTATATTGGTAATCATCTCTATGAGGTCATCTATGTGGCAAGCAATCGCAAAACAACTGTCGGACACTCTGCTGTTTGATTTCAAAATTGCCGAAAAATCTAAATTAGATGGAGGTGATATCAGTGAGTGCTACATGATAAGTGATGGTGAACAAAGGTATTTTGTTAAATGCAATACTCGCGAATTTGTCAATAGATTCGAAGTAGAAGCAGACAACCTCAAGAAACTACGAGAAACCAACACTGTCTACGTTCCTGAGCTTGTCCATATCGGTAAAAGTAAGCACAATTCTTTTATTATTCTGAATTATCTTCCGACTAAACCATTAGATGATGAGAAATCAAGTTATGAATTTGGAGTTAAATTGGCGATGCTTCATTTGTGGGGCGAACAGAAAGAATATGGCTTCGACACCGATAATTTTATCGGTTCAACCCTACAACCCAATTCTTGGAACAAAAAATGGTCTCGCTTTTTCTCTGAACAAAGGATTGGTTGGCAATTACAATTGTTAGCAGAAAAAGGGATCAGCTTCGGTAACATCAGCGATATAGTTTCGCAAATAAATGAGCAGCTTATTAGCCACAACCCAAAACCATCTTTGCTACATGGTGATTTATGGTCTGGGAACGTAGCCAATTCGCCTTTTGGCCCCATTTGTTACGATCCCGCCTGTTATTGGGGAGATAGAGAATGCGACATCGCAATGACTGAACTGTTTGGAAGTTTAACCCCTCAGTTCTATAAAGGTTACAACAGCATATCCCCTATAGACTTGGGATACCGGGACAGAAAAAATATTTACAACCTTTACCATATACTTAACCATTGCAACTTATTTGGCGGTCATTATTTGGACGAGGCTGAACAAGTTTTGTCCACAATAACTCAAGAAAATTGATTGGCTAGCACTCGCTCTACTGTATCCACAATCGCTTGAGTTTGTGGATCGAATTCGATGTTGACTCTTTCACCCTTCTTTCTACATCCAAATAACGTTCTTTGCATCGTTTCTGGTATTAAATGGACACAAAATTCGTGTTCTCTCACTTCACCAATGGTAAGTGAACACCCGTCTATTCCAATATAGCCTTTTGCTAACACATATTTCATTTTATCTTTTTCTAAACGAAACCAAATCGTGCGATTGTTTTCACTCGTTTCAATACAACTAATCGTTGCAGTAAGGGAAATATGACCAGACATGTTATGCCCACCAATCTCATCTCCAAATTTTGCGGCTCTCTCTATGTTAACAAAATCGCCTTCGTCCAGAACTCCAAGGTTAGTATGCTGTAACGTTGCTTGCATTAGATCGAATGAAACTAAGTTGCCTTGAATTTCTGTAACGGTTAAACAGCAACCATTGTGCGCAACTGATGCGCCCCTTTTTAAACCAAAAAGCATTGAGTCTTCTAGTTCTATTATGTGAGTTTGAAAAGACGGCTTTTTAACTATTGATACAACTTTAGCGGTACCTGAAACTATTCCTGTAAACATTTGGATTTCCAATAAAATTCAGTTGCATTTAAACATTTTGGCTAAAAGTATTCCTAGCGACATAAATGTAATCTTCGTTAGATTGACATAAAGGTAATTTTACCATGGTTAACATGATGACATTTCTTTATCATGCTAGCCAGTCAGTTAATATCGAATCGTCATTTGGAGAAGTACTTGCACCGTTATAAGAAAGAAGCCAAAAAATTAATTTCACTAGCAACACCTGTTTTGCTAGCCTCTGTCGCTCAAACGGGAATGGGCTTCGTTGACACCATTATGGCAGGCGGTGTTAGTGCTACCGATATGGCCGCGGTCGCGGTCGCCTCAAGTATATGGTTTCCTACTATATTGTTTGGTGCTGGACTTTTAATGGCTCTTGTCCCTGTCGTCGCTCAACTAAACGGTGCTGGTAAAACCGACAAAGTACCATTTGAAATTTATCAAGGGTTCTGGCTGGCTTTATTTATCACTATCCCAATCGTAATCGTGTTATTACAGGCGCAAGTTATTTTGTCATGGATGGATGTTGACCCTGTAATGGCTGAAAAAACAATTGGCTATATACACGCTATCATCTGGTCTGTCCCTGCTTTCTTACTTTACCAAACGTTGCGAAGCTTTACTGATGGTATGGCTGTCACTAAACCTGCGATGATAATCGGCTTTATAGGTTTAGGAGCCAACATTCCACTTAACTGGGCTTTCGTTTACGGTAAATTTGGAATGCCTGCATTAGGTGGCGTTGGTTGTGGTGTAGCAACAGCCATCGTATTCTGGTTAATGTTTATTTCAATGTTAGTCTATATTTTGGTCTCTTCAAAACTTAAGAACGTTCATCTTTTTGCTCATACACACAAACCGGTATGGGCATCTCAAATTAGACTATTTAAACTAGGACTCCCTGTTGCTCTAGCGCTCTTTTTTGAAGTTACCCTGTTTGCGATAGTCGCTTTACTGGTTGCCCCTTTAGGTGCGACCGTAGTAGCCGCGCACCAAGTCGCAATTAACTTTTCATCGTTAGTATTTATGCTTCCGTTGAGTATAGGTGTAGCAGCTAGTATTCAGGTTGGTCACAGGTTAGGCCAAGAAAATATTGATGGTGCAAAAGTCACTTCGCACGTCGCCCTATTATTAGGTCTTAGTTGCGCCGTATTCACCGGTATTTTCACTATTTTGTTTCGTGAACAAATAACCAGCTTATACACTTCCGACCCGAGTGTGGCTGTTATTTCAACTCAGCTCCTTATTATTGCGGCAATTTATCAACTTACCGATTCCGTACAGGTCATTGCCGGTGGCATCCTTCGGGGCTACAAAGATATGAAGGCTATCTTTACCTGTACATTCATCGCTTACTGGGTGTTAGGCCTTCCTACTGGTTATGTATTAGCGGAAACAAACATCATTGTAAGTATGATGGGCGTCTACGGTTACTGGATTGGATTCATCGTTGGTTTAACGAGTGCTGCTATCATGCTCAGTGTTCGAATGCGTTGGATGCATAGGCAAAGTTCAGATATACAATTAGAATTTGCCTCTCGCTAATTTGTATTATAAAAGATATTCGCACAAGGCGTTGAGTTTCTCTTCGCCTTGTTTTTAAAAATACATGCACTATTCAGGTACTCTCACTCTCAAAAAGCGTGCGAACTTCGGCAGACCGGTGCTGGTATAACCGTTATAACGAAACGTTACCATTTCACCTAATGCTGGCGGACGCGCTCTCATTTGGTCTGAAAGACCAGATCCTACAGAAAGTATCTTCCCATCATCCAGTTGCAAAACAAGTGCCCCTACCATGCCTTGGTACTTGCCTTTACCCTCAGTAAAGTCAATGAGCCTCCCTTCTCCATCACTGTGTTTCTTGATTTTTATCGGTTTGCTTATTACATGGTTATTGCCACTGACTCTTTTTAACATTAAGCCCTCTGCTCCAGACTCCTCTGTGCTTTTTATTAATGCGTATAATTCATCATATGAAGATAAGGTTTTTTGTTCTACTAAACCAACATACTCAGATAAAGCCTCATCGACTACTTGAGTAAGTTTCGAATAGCGTTGTTTAAAACCTTCAGGGTGATTAGGTAAGTCAAACAACATAAATCGAATTTCAGACCAAGCTTTATTGTCTGGAACTTTATCTAACACCGTTTTTTGAACAACATTGAAATTTTTTCTTCCCGCCCAAAGTTCTCCTTCAACACTAAACGTGGGGAATCCTTTGGTAAACCATTCTGGCACTTCTATTTTGGTGCCCTTTCTCGTCAAAAGTACTTTCCCTGTCCACAACGCTCTAATACCGTCTAATTTTTCACTTACCCAATATTCACTAAGCATCAATTCTTCTGTTTGAAATAGTGGAAACGACAAATAGCTATGAGCAAGCGAATTAGTGGGATACGTATTTGCTAGGGATGTAGCTGTTAGCATCGTGGTTGAGATACAAGATACAAGAACTGAGGAGGGTAATGATCGCTTTATTCGCATTGTGGCGTACTCTTTCGTTTTAATGTGTAGCTAAAGAGTAACCATGTAAGGAAGTCATCTCAGATTAACAAAGATAAACTTGGATGCATTGGTTTGTTAATAAGACTAAAGCTAGTCTTTTATTAGGGAAATCAAGAAGCTCCATATAAAAAACGAGCAAGTTATCGCCATTCTGGTCATATTAACGACACTCAGTTCATATATATAAAAATTCTTCTTGAACTCATTGGAACGAATGGTTAATATTCTCGGCGTCTTAAGACAATAAGCTCGCTTAGCTCAGTTGGTTAGAGTACTTGCATGACATGCAAGGTGTCACTGGTTCGAGTCCAGTAGCGAGCACCAAATTTGTACAAAAAAGCCTCTGCAATTGCAGAGGCTTTTTTGTTACTACGTAATCTAGCTATATCCAACGCCTTACCCTATTTTTATAATCCGTATAGTCCTTACCGAATTTCTCTTTTAGATGCCGCTCTTCCAATCCAATTTGAAACTTATTCATATACATGACAAAAACTAAGCAGACCACCAAACTTAGCAAGTCTTGTAAATAATAGCCATAACCCACTAACAACAGTAATAATCCGAAATACATCGGATTACGGCTATATCTATAGACTCCCGTATCAACAACCGTCGTAGTTTTATGAATATCGACGGGGTGTACTGATGTTTTTGCCTTTTTAAACTCGAAAATACCACTAAGACCAAAATAACCTGACGCAACGAAGCACGCAGCAAAGACAAGTTTAGAGAAAGGAAGTGACACAACAAACCGCGTATCTAATGAATGAAACCAATACATAAAGCAAATACAAAGCAAAAATACAAATACAGGCGGTACTTTCAGTTCTAACGCTTTCATATATTGGCTCCTAATTTAAGAGTTACGCCAGTGGATAGTGCATCTAAAGCATTGACAAAAGAGCTTGCACAGGGTGCTTCATCTTTTCATGTTCTAATCGTTTAACTTGACTCCGACAAGAATAACCCGTGACCAAACATCGGTCTTTTGGTAGTTTTTGCATCTGTGGCCCCCAACTTAATTCATAGATATCTTTCGACATTTGATATTTATCCTGCTCATGTCCAAATGTCCCGGCCATGCCACAACACCCTACAGATACACTCTCTAAAACCGCACCAAAAAACTTAAAAATTGTTTGCCACTCTTTTTCAGCATTTGGCATCCGTGTTTTCTCGGTACAGTGAGCGAAAAGATGCCAAGGAGCTTCGTTGCTAGGCTCTCCCACTTTTAAACTATCAAGTTGATTTAATAGGTACTCATGTGAATTAAGAACTTGAAACTCCCCTCTTTCCGTACCAAGAATGTCAACATACTCATCTCGATAACAAAGTACCAAGGCAGGATCGACACCAACCATCGGTATATTAAGGTCTGAGACCATATTCAAAAAACCTGCCGCTGATTTGGCCGTCTCTGTAAACTGCTTTAAAAACCCTTTGATATGTTGTGCTTTTCCATTTGGTTTGAACGGCAATAAGACCGGATGTTTACCCAACTTCTCCAAAAGAGAAACAAAATCAGCAACAACGTCTGCATCATAAAAAGAGGTAAATGGGTCTTGCACAATAAGTACATGCTTATCTCTGTCTTCTTTTGAAAGCTGAGCAAGCGCTTGAATATCGAAATTAACCTTGTCATTTTTAGTCAGTCGTTGTTTTAACGTCGGTTGCGATAATAAAGGTGCATCAATATATCCGACTGATTTAGCCGTCAAACTCTGTACCCATTTTTGCGCCAAAACAGCGTTCACCACAAATGGTGCTTTTGCCATTAACGGCAACATGGTCTCTATATTTGCGACAAGGTAATCTTTTGCAGGACGTTGGTAACGAGAATAATAAACATTAAGAAAGCGCGACCTGAAGCTCGGGACATCAACTTTAATAGGACATTGAGTACCGCAAGCCTTACACGCCAAACAACCATTCATCGCATCGTAGACTTCATGTGAAAAATCATATTCGTGTCGCTTATTCAGAGTGTTTCTTACTCTATCAATCATGACTTTAATGGTTGGATTAGTGTTAAGCGTATTATTTTCAAGGTCTAAAATGTCAACACCCTGCTCTGTCAACTGACGAAGCCACTCACGTACCAGTCCTGCTCGACCTTTCGGTGAATGTCTTCTATCCGCAGTCACTTTCATCGAAGGACACATAGGGGAGCTGGTATCATAGTTAAAACAAAGCCCATTACCATTACAGTCCATGGCTTGCTTAAAGCTATCTCTAACTGTCACACTAATTTGGCGGTCATAGAAAGCGCGTTTCGTGTCACTCACCTTAACTAAGCTAGCTGTGCTATCTAATGGCGTACAAATTTTACCTGGGTTCATTTTGTTCATTGGGTCAAATGCAGCTTTTACACGACGAAGTTCAACAAACAGTTCTTCACCAAAGAATTCTGGTCCGTATTCTGAACGATACCCTTTACCGTGTTCACCCCACATTAATCCGCCATATTTCGCAACTAACGCAACAACTCGATCAGATAATTCTTGCATTAAAGACTCTTGTAAGGGGTCGCATAGATCAAGAGCCGGACGCACATGAAGGACACCCGTATCGACATGACCAAACATTCCATAGTAGAGTCCTTTGCTATCAAGTAACTCTCGGAACTCCACTATAAAATCAGCGAGATGCTCTGGAGGCACACAAGTATCTTCGGTAAAGGGTACGGGCTTGGCTCTACCTTTTGTCGCGCCAAGTAACCCTACGGCTTTTTTCTCATCCCATATATCCGACCAATACTGGTCAAATCGTCACAAACTTGATAGCCAATGAGCCCTTGTTCATCATTTGCGAGCATCTGGTCTAGTTTTGCCGTTAACGCTCTAACCTGATCGGCTATCTCTTGATCATCACTACCTGCAAATTCGACAATATTGATACCAAGCATCTCTTTATCTGGTACATCAAGAAGTAAGTCACGTACGGAGTGCCAGACAATATCTTCTTTGGCTAGATTGAGAACTTTAGAGTCAATGGTTTCAACAGATAAAGCATCTGCATTTACTAAAAATGGTGCCATTCTTAGCGCAGAGTCAAAGCTGTTGTACTTTACGTTGACTAACGTCCTTGCTTTAGGAATAGGGGTGAGATTCAATTTGGCTTCCGTTATAAAAGCTAAAGATCCTTCTGAACCACAAAGCACACGAGTTAAATCAAACTCACCTTGCTCGCTCAGTGCGTTTTTAAGATCATAACCGGTAAGAAAGCGATTTAAAGGAGGAAACTTATCAACGATTTGTGCCCTCTTATCTCTACACACTTTTTCGGTAATCTGGTATGCATCATAAGCGTATTCACCTACTTCAGGTACACCATGAGAATCGTCGGTTTCGTATATAGAGCCGTCTGCAAATACAGCTTGCAATGAAAGGACATGATCGGAGGTTTTACCATACCTAAGTGAACCTTGACCGGATGCATCCGTATTTATCATGCCGCCAAGCGTCGCTCTGTTACTTGTAGAAAGCTCAGGGGAGAAAAAATAACCAAATGGGCGAACGGCATCATTTAATTGGTCTTTAATTATACCGGTTTGAACTCTTACCCAACCCTCTTTTTGGTTGATCTCTAGTACTTTGTTCATATGTCTAGAGAGATCAACAACGATTCCCTTTGTAAGCGACTGACCATTGGTTCCCGTACCACCGCCTCGAGGAGAAAATGTAATACGTTCATAATCTGGATGGATACTTAGCTTACCGATAAGAATAACATCAGCCGTTGTCTTAGGGTGCACCACCGCCTGTGGCAGTTGTTGATAAACACTATTATCAGTGGCGACAGCAAGTCGACTCGAATATTGAGATTCGATATCACCAGTAAAGCCCTGGTTAACTAATTGCTCCAAGTACTTTAAAACAACGGGATCAACGCTGTTTTGGTTTTCTAATCGAGGTAACGTTAATCTGTTCGGCATTTTTAAATTTTTAGACATATTTGTATTGCTAGACATCGTGCTTCCTGCCCTTTAGTTCACTGTATCCTACAGTCAGGGGTATGCTGAAGTGGTAAAATTATGATTTAGGTCACTTTACCTCATCTGACATTTGAACAAAACATTATTCCTAATGACCTAGCCGATATTTTTGTCCATAATCAATAGCAACTAACGCTTAAACGATATAAGAATGAAAACAATGAAAAAAAATAAAGTCGTCACTACCGAAGATATCTTGCTTATGCTTTGTCAATCTGTATCCGGTGTCTTGAGCTCTGCTACCGATACTAGTATTCAATACTCTGCGATGGTTCAAAAAATCAATAAAACCTGCTTACGCCCCGATTTTGGATGTTTCGTATTGTTTGATGGTGGTTTTTCAGGGTTGGTTGTTATTAACTTCACCTCGCAAGCGGCATTAGAAGTCTATACCAACTACATGCGTAACATGGGCATGCCAGAAGAAGAGCTTGCAATACACCACACTTCAGATGAAGTAGGTGATGTTTTGGGTGAATTAATGAACCAATTGGTTGGAGACTTTACCAACAAAATCCGTAATGAATTAAAAACCAACATTACCCAGAACCAACCTAAAATGCTCGCTATAAATAAACAAGTTCTAATTTCTGTCGATACTAACCTAGATAGACCACAAGCAAGACGAGTTACTTTTTCAACAGAAGGTAATAACATTTTTTACTTAGAATTAGCGATGGACAAAACCGAGTTCATTCAAATGGAAGAGTTTAAAATAGAAGAAAACGAGACCCCCGACCAGATTCTAGAACAAGAGCAAAATAAAAAAGCAAAAGTGAAAGAAGTCGAATCAAACCAGTTTGCTGATGATCTATTAGATGAACTAGGTATATAGCTTAAGTACTATATAAAATAGTTATCCGCTTAAAACCGTCGAAAGACGGTTTTTTATTAAGATCAAAAAGCAAAGCTCTCCTTTATCTCCAACGTAAAAGTGGGTAAAATAGCCGACTTTTCTAAGCTAGACACTCGATTTTAAGTAGGTTCATGGATAAGCAGAAAGCGCTAAAAAAGATTGCGAAATGCCTTGAGTTAGGTAACTCAGCTAATGTTAATGAGGCGGCACAAGCAATTAAGATGGCCCACAGATTAATGATTAAATATGGTCTGGATAAAGACGATATTGAATTCATTAAGATGGGCAAGACCCAGTCTACTCATCTGCTGCCAACCAGTATTAGTTCAACTATATTGCGCGTTATTCGTGGTATCAATACGAAATTTGGAGTCGAAGCAGTATTGTTAAACCATAAAGGGCTTAAACGAGTAGAATTTATTGGAGAAGCCGATCGCGCCATTTTTGCGGCATTTGCGTTCGATATTATCTATCGAGAAATGAACGAGCATACCGGTCAATTTAGAAATAGTTTCTCTGGCTCGGGCACAAGCACGACAGAAGTAACACGCAGAGTAAACTCATTTGTATCTGGTTGGGTAGAAGGTGCGCTCGAAAAACTGCCCGAGATAGCACCAGACGACGACTCTAATAATAAAATCAACAACTATATCGACCGCGAATTTAAAAATATCGACCGCGAAACTTTTAAACAACAGTTAAGAGACGCGATGAAAAATATCACTAAAGACTATGAAGTCGGATTGAAGAAAGGTCGTAAGCTTTCCGTTAATCGACCTGTCGACGGAGCTAAAGCACCCAAAATGCTTAAGTAGGTAAGGTTATACCAACACGTAGGATAGCAACATGAAACGCATAAGAATTGAATGGCTCGCTTGTTGTATCCTACTAACCACGATTTCACTTCACACCTCTGCTGAAATAGACAAAACGCTTCTAACAGAAGCCGAGTCTGGAAACGCCAAGGCACAAATTAAATTAGCACTTGCCTACAAAGAAGAAAAAAATACCAAACAAGCCACTTTTGGCTCGTAACTGCTGCGACCAAAGGAAACACCGAAGCGTTATTTTTGTTAGGTGAATTTTTTGAATCTAGTGATAGTGGACAATATAAATCCCTTCCCATTGCTGAAAACTGGTACTTAATAGGTAGTAATAATGGTAACAAAAATGCTGAATTAGGTTACGAGCGAGTGCTAGAAACTCAGTTTAACAACCGAAGAGCTAACCTTGTTTCATCCATAACCGTACTAGATGACCAAATTGACGAAGACATTCAACAGTCTGCCAATAGTAAAACCGATTTTTTTAATCAAAAACAAAATAGAATCAGTAGTGATATCATCATCACCAGTTTTCTACTAATGTGCGTACTGTTCTACGTTACAGTTAAGCGCCTAGTCACACATAAAAAAACTGGTCAAAAAGAAGACCTCAATCGCCAACTTGCTCATCAAACAAAAAAAACAAGAACGTTACAAAGACACTTAGCGGCCGCACATTTTCAACTTAAAAAAATCAAGACCAACTTCAAAAAGCCAATGTAGACCAAAGTATTATTATTGCATGTGCAGTACTTGGCTATAACCCAAGTCGTTTACCAAGTGAAAAAGAAATCAAATTAAGATACAAGAAGTTATGTCGAGTTTATCACCCAGACGCTAATGGTTCTGATGAGGAAATGAAACGCTTGAATGGCGCAGTAAAGGTCATTAGTAGCTATCTTAAGCAAACCCAAAGGAAATAAGATAACAATAATTTAACATTTATTTTCTACGTATGTCATAATAGCGCCCAAAAATAGCGTTGTACTAAATGGTTAGTTGATTTTTTCGATTAGATACAAACGCATATAAGCTATTGGAGAGAATGTAATGTTTAACACTGAAGGAAACTGTGATTGGTGCAATAGGCATCGTTTACTGATTCGGCATGACTATATTGATGGTAAATATAACCACTCTTGCGAAAGCTGTAATGATCTAGCAAAAATAGATGTCCGATTATTTAATACAGATGAAATTGCACTGAGAAATAAAATGGCAGAAAGCCTACACAGCTAAAATATAGTGGCTGCCCTCTTTTTTAAAAACCGCAACGCGGTTTTTTTTATATCTGAAAATCGCCTCTAGCCCTTATTATTTATATCTTTCGTTCAAATTCCATCAATTACATGTATGAATACAACAAAAAAACGCTTGCATAGTGAACAAATAAGAACTACTGTCTATACATACAGTATGTACAGAGAGACAGTATTATGCTTCAACTAAACAGCGATAACACAACAAACAATATAGCCCCTTTGCGAAACAAGGTACAAATCGTTAAAGATTCATTTGTATCGAATAAGCTGTACCCTAAACTGGCTAAGTTGTCTCATAAAAAACAGTGGATCTTATATACTTCTCACTGCCCTCGCCCCGTTCAATCGGAGTTAGGTCAGCACAATATAAATTGTGCGAGTGTGATTCATTTAAAACCATCCAATCAGTATTCTGAAGAGGAAATTGTTATTAAGGCTGTTGAAGCTGGCACCGCAAGTGCTGTAGTGGCAAGTCAACATTTGGATTCGCACGCCAGAGCTCGAATTTTTATGGTTGCAAAACTGAACTGTTGTTCGGTATTTTTCTTAGATCACGACTTAAAACCAAATCACTTATGCCATTAATAGCTTGGTCATTCGTTTCAAAGATACAAAGACTCAGGTTATGTCAAAATGTGTTCTATTAAGGCTATGCCATAGAGCACAAAGTCTCCCTACAAGCGCAAACGTTTGCTTTTTCAGTGGAAGTCCTTTTTAGTTCTGGTATTATGCGCCCATATTTTTAAGCATCTACCAAGGAATGTCTCGATGAGCCTCTCTGATCAAGTTCTCGCTGTTAATGATGATCTTCCAATCCGTACAGATAAACCCGTTCACAGTGGGAAAGTTCGTTCTGTTTATTGGCTAACTGAAGAAGATAGCCAACGACTAATCAAACAAAAAAATTACAACGTTGCTCCTGACGCACCATTAGCAATAATGGTTATCAGTGACCGTATCTCAGCGTTTGATTGTATTTGGCAGGGCGAAGGTGGATTAAAAGGTGTACCCGGAAAAGGCGCAGCGCTTAACGCTATATCTAACCATTGGTTTAAGCTATTTAAAGAAAATGGCTTAGCAGAAAGTCATATATTGGATATTCCTCATCCATTTGTTTGGATAGTTCAAAAAGCAAAACCAGTCATGATTGAAGCCATTTGTCGAAAATATATCACTGGCTCTATGTGGAGAGCCTATGACAAAGGTGAAACTGAGTTCTGCGGTATTCAACTTCCAGAAGGATTAGAAAAAGATAAAACATTGCCAGAACTGCTTATTACTCCTTCGACAAAAGGTATCCTCAAAGGAATTCCAAATGTACCTGAAGCTGACGACGTAAATATCTCGCGCAAAAACATTGAAGATAATTTCGCCGCATTTAATTTCAGTAAGTCCGAAGATATAGCTGCCTATGAACGATTACTGAAAGAAGGTTTTAACGTTATCAGTTCCGCATTAGATAATGTGGACCAAATTTTTGTTGATACTAAATTCGAGTTTGGTTATGTCACCGACAGTCATGGTGTAGAAAAACTCATCTACATGGATGAAGTCGGAACTCCTGACTCGTCAAGAATCTGGGATAAAACCGAATACCAAAAAGGTAAAATTGTAGAAAACTCAAAAGAAGGTTTTAGGCAGTTCTTACTTAACCATTTTCCCGACCCCGATATACTGCTTAACAAAGAACGTATGGAAGAGCGTTTCGCACTAGCCCAAAATAATGAGCTACCGGTCGAAGCGATGAAGAAAGTGTCAGAAGTTTACGTTGGTATCGCAGAAAAAATAACAGGCAATAAAGTACATTTGAGCAACAATCCAAAACAAGAGATCATCGACGTACTGCGGGATGAATATGATCTCATAGCTAGTTAAGTTAACTATGCAGGCTCATTCACTATGTTAATTGATATGTAAAAATGCAAACGTAAAAAGGGACACTCTCGTGTCCCTTTTTGTTAAATTCGAATTAAGAACTCGTCTTGAGCACTATGTCTAATTTGTGCGTTGGTATGCTCAACAATGGTTTCTATTTGTGTTTCGTCCAACTCATAGGGCATCATTAACCTTAGCTCTTCTATACCTTCACGTTTTGCAAGGTTTACCAAACTAATTAAATTTGATTCGTCACTACTCTGTGCTGAAAGGTTATTGATTGCTTTATCCCATAACCGGTCATCAGGTTTTCGAGCGTCATCGATATTACTTTTCCATACTGTGCTAAAAATTGGAGCAAATGAACCAAACGCTTCAATAAAGGTCCATTTCTTTTTACAACTTGCCCCTAAAAATGACGTGTAATCGAAAACAACGGATATCGTTTCTTGCTTTTCCATTATGCCCCCCAAGCGATAGCGGTAAAACAACTTACACTACTATTCATCACCTTGCGGTCGTTAGCAATAGGATATAGAACAATGTTCTGTACCAGTCGGTTATCCGCGATGAAAGGCATATAAAGAGCAAAACTTTAACATAAAGACTACAGTATTGAGACGTATAGTATTATGCCTTGTAATAACTCGCACTAATTAGCCGATTAAACTTATATAAAACAAACAAATAGGCAGACCACCAAGGATAACTAGTGTTTATTTCACATCGGTTATTCGACTGTTTTTCTTATATTGTATACGCCACCCAACCCAATTTGGTAGCTCCCACCTCCTTGGCTCACCCTTGCGCAAACCACTTTCATAAATTAAGTAAATACGCTTTTTTCGAGGCATGTATTCTACTTTTAATTGTAGATCCCCTAGATTTAAACTAAACGGATACATTTGAGCAAAACTTTCATATTCCCAATACGGGATGCCGGTAAACGGAAGATCATCTTCAGAGAACAAGGTTAGTTCTTCTATTTTTTGGATACCTAAATCGTTCAATAACTCTGTAAACCACAATTCAAATGTCATTCTTTGAGGCGTTACATGATTCTCGTCTAAACCCAATTCAGTATAAAGGCACCAATGGTCTATCTCTTTCCTTCGTTTTTTTGCAAAACCAGGTAAGACTTTTTGATTGAGTACGGCGTCTAACAACGGCTTAATTAGTAAGTCACCTTCGGGTTCGACCAATCGATTTGTAATTTCTCGGCCAGCATAGAATAGCGATAATTGGCTGTAAATCCTTCCATCTTCTATTATCGTTTTTCCTTGTTTCCACTCGCCAATATTAAAACGCGTAATAAGATCTAGAGGTATAGGAAGCATCACCGTTCCCAAATTTATAGTCTGTTTAACACCTCTACCCGGTAAACTATACTGATCTAATATAATCGCGGCTTCATCACCGTTAGAAAAACGACTATTCCTTGCTGGTAACATCTCTAATTTTCCGTTACCGAGTGCTTCCCGTCTTTTTTGTCGCCTAATAAAAATCAGTTCTGGATGTGACTTCGCGATAGCTTCCAAAAACTCGACTCGTTTAAAGCGAGAAGCCACTTCTAGATCGGGAAGTTCAAATACTTGTCGCATTTGCTGAGCTAAATCTCTGGCCTCTTTAACAGCATCAACATCTATCTGTATCGCCTCATGAATGTCCCCTCTTACAACCTTTATTAAACATTCAGCGTCACAACTGTTTGGCTCCCACTGAGAAACTTTATGTAAACCGATTTCATCACTAGGCAAACGGTAAAGTGCTGCTGGGACTGAAAGCGCAGCTGATAAGTCGATCATTGCTTCCTTTGCACTCTTAGTTGGCATTCGAGTAAGTAAGTCTGCGTACAAGGTATCGATTGGTAATGGATAAAGTAACTTTCCATGCTTGGTTGCTGTACCGCTTTCATCGATAGCCGCCATTTGAAGTAGAGTCTGTTCCGCTTGCAATAGTGATTTATCAGGTAAATCGTTTAAAAATTTCAAGTCCTTAAGTCTATATCCGCAACATGCTGAAGCTAACATCGCTTCAGCTAACTCTTCTCTAAGTAATTCTGGTGGTGTCACTGGTTCCATAACCGCATGTTCACCATAAAGGCGAATACACTCCCCATCCATAACACGTCCTGCCCTCCCCGCTCTTTGTTTAGCACTCGCTTTTGATACGGTTTTTAGGCTTAGTACAGTGCGTCCATTGCGTTGACTGGTTCTTTTTTCCAATCCAGAATCTATAACCAAGGTGATATTCGGTATCGTCAAGGATGTTTCCGCCACATTTGTCGCTACAACAATTTTCTTCCGATTTCCGGGGTTAAAGCTCGCTTTCTTTCGTCATCTGAAACCGATGCATGCAACATAACTACATCTACATTATCTAAATGACTAAGAGATTGGACGCATTGCGAAATTTCGTTTCTTCCCGGCAGGAAAATCAGAATGTCACCAGTGGTGTCTTGATAATATGTTTTTGTACAGCTAACCACTTTTTGCACAATATTCTTATTGTCTGGTAAATAATGAGGATCTGGGCTTTGATATATGAGTCTAACTTGATATTGGCGGCCTTCCGCTACCAGTCTTTTAGCTCCGGTAAAGCGTGCTAGTTTTTCACCTTCTATTGTCGCTGAAGTAATGATTAATCGGTGCCGTTGAGATTTGAGTAACAATGATACCAGCAGGTCACTATCCCAGCGCCTTTCGTGAAACTCATCAATTAAAATAATATCAAACTCAGTCAACCCACTCTCACTGAACCAGCGAAGTGCAACCCCAGGAGTAACAAAAACAATATCAGTCTCTTTGGTAAAACAGGCGTTAAGCTTTATCGCATAGCCCACTTTTTCACCTAACTTTGTATGACTTTGCTCTGCAAGATAGCCAGCGAGAGAGGTACAGGCAATTCTTCGTGGCTCTATGACCAATACTCTGCCGTGTTCTGCAGCCCAGAAAGGAAGCTTGGTTGATTTTCCCGACCCGGTTTCTGCTTCAACCACGATATGGTTGCTATGTAGCAATTGAGTGAATTCAGACTTAATTTTATCGATTGGGAGCGAAAGCATAGTTTAGTTCAAAGCAGTTAAATTCGAGAAGGGTTACTATACCTACTTTAGGTAATGAGAAAAATCAATTCAACGCAACACATTGATATTTGATAGAATCGCATTATTAAAATTTTAGTACGGATAAAGTAACATCATGTTTGACGTTTTCGCTCCTTTAGGTAGATATATCATTCCTTATATACCTGAGATTTCTATCGCTTTTATTGCTTGCATGTTGGTTATTTTGGGTGGAGATATTAACCGTTTATTACGCAAGTTAATGGTACGTCAGCACTTTATTGTAAGAACATTTGCATTTATCCTACTAAATGCATTTGGTTATGGCCTTTTAATAGTAAAAGCTTCACCTTTTCTTACTAAGTGGCTAAAAACGCTCGACTCAGGCTTGTTATTCGCGGCAGTGATCTCTTGCTTTATTGCTATTGGTATATGGGCACAAAGACAGCGTCACGTCTAACTAAACTAATAGGACAGATAGGATTTGTTTGGATATTCTCCTGCATCCACGAGGAAGAGAGCAGTAAAACCGAGCTCATTACGTGGAAAAGCATCAATTAGAGCTATTTTGCTTGGCATTATAGCTCTCTTCATGGCGTTTGTTTTAAGCCTTGTATTGATTGATCGTATCTTTAGCTGGTCCACTAAAAATGACATTTTCACTGACGCTTCTAACCTTCCTAATTACGATGTTGCGTTGGTATTAGGTACGAGTAAATACTTGGGTAAAATATTAAACGACTACTATTCCAACAGAATAAATTCTGCAATTACCTTATTCAAGAACGGTAAAGTCGAATCTTTTTTACTAAGTGGCGACAATGCCCATCGTTCCTACAACGAGCCATGGACGATGAAACGCGACTTGCTTAAGGCTGGAGTACCTGAAGAGGTTATTCATCTCGACTACGCCGGATTTAGAACGCTAGACTCCATCGTCCGAGCTAAAAAGATTTTTGATGCCGATGAATTTATTATCGTCACTCAAAAGTTTCACTGTGAACGAGCACTATTTATCGCTAAGTACTACGGTATTGAAGCCGTTTGTTTGGCGGTTCCTGGCCCACAACAACATTCCGGAATGTCAGTTAGATTTAGAGAGGTATTTGCTCGAGTTAAAGCAATACTAGATCTCTACGTATTCAGAACTCAACCAAAATTCCTTGGCCCTAAAGAACCAATAATACACAGTTCCAGCGACAACGAACCCGTTGTTGAAGAACAAAACCAACGCTAAATTAAGCCAGATCATTAATCTGTTAATTAAATTAAAAAAAGGCACAAAGCCCGTCAGGTATCAATAATTCGCAATCTATACTGAATAATGAACTATTGAGGATGGGGACGCGTCATGTTGGTCGTTACTTCGAGCGCCTTAAAAGGCTACGTTAACAAGAATACCATCATCATTTTATCTGATATCTGTCTGTTTTTCTTCTTACTCTATACGCTACCATTTGATGAAGAGGTGGTGCACGGATTAAGTATTCTTATCTTTATTGCCATACTTTGGTTGACCGAAGCGTTACACGTTAGTATCACTGCCCTTCTTGTCCCTATGCTGGCGATAATTTTTAATATATTCGATACTTCTAAAGCGCTTAGCTACTTTTCTAGCTCTATTATTTTTATATTTTTAGGTGGTTTCGCCTTAGCGGCCGCACTACATAAACAAGAAATTGATAAAGTCATTGCAGACCAAGTTTTAATTGCCGCGAAAGGAAAAATGTCGGTGGCAGTATTAATGTTGTTTAGCGTCAGCGCAGGGTTATCTATGTGGATATCAAACACGGCCACCATCGCAATGATGCTCCCTCTTGTTTTAGGTGTAATGAGCAATGTAGATGAAAAAAATAATAAGAGTACCTATTTATTCGTTTTATTAGGCATAGCTTATTGCGCATCTATTGGAGGTATAGCGACGTTAGTTGGTTCACCACCTAATGCCATCGCAGCATCTGAACTTGGGTTAAATTTTACACAGTGGGTCGCTCTCGGATTACCCGTCTCTTTAACGTTATTGCCCATCGCCGTATTCGTTCTTTATATACTCACTAAACCAAACCTAAACCATACTTTCAAAATCCACCACACTACATTGGAATGGACACCCAACAGAAAGCTCACTCTTGGGATTTTTGCCTTGACGGTGTGTTTCTGGATATTCAGTAAACCTATCAATGCCTATTTAGGTGGATACAGTCAATTTGATACTCTGGTTGCTCTCGGAGCTATATTATTACTAGGAATAACAAGAGTTGTAGAATGGAAAGACATTGAGAAAACCGTAGATTGGGGAGTATTGCTGCTATTCGGTGGCGGGATCTGCTTAAGCAATGTACTCAAAGCAACGGGAACAAGCGTTTTTCTGGCCAAAGAGCTTAGTGAAGTTCTTAGCCAAGTGGGGCTATTTATTACACTTATTGCCATCGTTAGTTTCGTGGTGTTTCTTACCGAATTCGCGAGTAATACCGCAAGTGCCGCCCTGTTAATCCCAATATTTGTCAGTATTGCCGATGTGCTTGGCGTATCACCAATTATTCTTTCTGTCATCATTGCAATATCTGCATCGTGTGCGTTCATGCTACCTGTCGCGACACCACCTAACGCTTTAGTATTTGCCTCTGGTTATATCAATCAAAAAGATATGATGCGAATTGGGCTGGTCTTAAACATCGTTTGCATTACTGTGTTGACCATTATTGCGTACTTTTTTTGGTAACCTATCGATCATACGACTAGATCGATTTTGATTTCGCTTCATTTTTATCTTATAAAATATAACTAATTATTGCTTGTATTCGCTTTCATCACCCTAATATATTCCCTACAATCACAAGAAAAATTAATTACTATTTTCGGAGTCAGTTCAATGAGTGAAGTTAAACACAGCAAGTTATTGATATTAGGGAGCGGACCAGCAGGTTATACCGCTGCTGTTTATGCCGCTAGAGCTAACCTTAACCCTGTGCTCATTACTGGTATACAACAAGGTGGGCAACTTACGGAAACAACGGAAGTTGAAAACTGGCCCGGTGATGCTGAAGGGTTAACTGGCCCTTCTCTTATGGAACGTATGAAAGAGCATGCTGAAAAATTTGAAACCGAAATACTATTTGACCATATCCATACTGTCGACTTACAGAATCGTCCATTTCGTTTAATCGGTGACAATGGTGAATTTAGTTGTGATTCATTGATCATATCTACCGGCTCATCAGCTAAATACCTTGGATTAGAGTCTGAAGAAGCATTCAAGGGCCGAGGTGTATCAGCATGTGCTACCTGTGATGGTTTTTTTACAAAAATCAAAAAGTAGCCGTTATTGGTGGTGGTAACACTGCAGTTGAAGAGGCTCTATATCTAGCCAACATTGCATCAGAGGTTCACCTAATACACCGTCGTGAAGGTTTCCGTGCTGAAAAAATCCTGATGAAGCGCCTTATGGATAAAGTAGAGAACGGCAATATAGTTCTTCACACCAATCGTACAATAGATGAAGTGTTGGGGGATGATATGGGCGTTAACGCTATTCGCTTGCAAGACACTCAATCGAATGCAAAAGAAGAAATTCAAGTCATGGGGCTTTTTGTTGCTATTGGCCACCACCCGAATACAGGTATATTTGACGGGCAATTAGAAATGAACAATGGTTATCTTGTGGTCAACTCTGGCCTTAACGGCAATGCTACCCAGACAAGTATTGAAGGTGTTTTTGCGGCAGGTGACGTCATGGACCAAAACTACCGACAAGCAATTACATCCGCTGGTACTGGTTGTATGGCAGCACTTGATGCAGAACGTTACTTAGACTCTCTAAACGATAGTCAATCATAGAAATAACCAGTAATAATTACCGTTCTTTATCATAACCTTATAAACCAGTGGTATTCCCGCTGGTTTTCTTTTTGTATACTCTCATCCTTATCGTAAATGTTGATCGAATTTATAGATGTTTCACTCACTAATCTATCACTCCTAATAAAGAAGCCCTGTACATAAATGGATAAAACAAAACAACGCAATCTCAATAAGTGGCTTAAGCTGCAGAGCAAGATCGCAAAGCGATGGTTGCTAATAAGTATCTCTCTAGGGGTCATATCTAGTATTGTTTTACTTGCTCAAGCAGCCTTACTAGCGTCGATTTTGCACCAACTTATTATCGAAAACGTAGATAAACATAACCTCATTCCGTACTTTGTAGGTTTAATACTTACCGTTGTTGCTCGCTCAGCTTGTACTTGGGGAAGAGAGATTGCTGGCTTTCGAGCTGGCGAACAGATAAGAATTTATATCAGACAGCTCATTTTAGAGAAATTACGCGCGGTTGGACCAGCCTACATAAAAGGTAAACCAGCCGGAGCTTGGGCAACTCTTCTACTAGAACAAGTAGAAGACATGCAAGATTTTTTCTCTCGTTATCTTCCTCAGATGTCTCTTTCTGTTTTAACGCCTTTGGTTATACTTGTCGTCGTCTTCCCTACCAATTGGGCAGCAGGGCTAATTTTCCTTATAACTGCCCCACTCGTACCTTTTTTCATGGCGTTGGTTGGTATGAAGGCAGCAGAAGCAAACAGAAAAAACTTCAAAGCGCTACAGCGTTTATCAGGTCATTTTTATGATCGCTTGCAGTCAATGACCACTATTCGTTTGTTCAACAGAACCAAAACAGAAGAAGAAACACTGCACGGAGCATCAGAAGTCTTCAGAATCCGCACCATGGATGTATTAAAAGTCGCTTTTTTGTCATCGGCTGTTTTAGAATTCTTTACATCTATCTCAATCGCAATCACCGCTGTATATTTTGGTTTTAGTTATATTGGCGAACTTAATTTCGGTTTTTACGGTACTGGTATAACGCTCTTTTCTGGGTTGTTTATCTTAATATTAGCGCCTGAGTTCTATCAGCCACTACGAGACCTTGGTACGTTTTACCACGCCAAAGCTCAAGCTGTCGGTGCTGCTGAAAGTATTGTCAATTTTTTGGATAGCGAAGTATCTCATCAATCCTCAGGGCTAGAGCCTATTCCAAATACCAGCTCTATAAAAATTGAAGCGCATGATTTGATTGTTAAAAGCCCTGAAGGAACAACATTAGTCGGTCCGATCTCATTTACCATTAAGCCAAATCAAATGACCGCGCTAATCGGCCCAAGTGGCGCAGGCAAAACAAGCCTGATCAACGCGATTCTCGGTTTCCTTCCTTATGAAGGTAGCTTGAAGATCAATGATGTTGAGATTAAAAATGTTGACCTTCTGCAATGGCGAGAACAAATTAGTTGGGTTGGCCAAAACCCTTTGCTCTTACACGGTACTATCCGAGAAAACGTAACCTTAGGAAATCACGATGTTTCCAATGAACGACTAGATTCTGTTCTTAAAGAGTCATTTTCTGCTGAGTTTGTTTCAGAGCACGGATTAGACTATCAAGTAAGCGACCGTTCTGGCGGTCTGTCTGTTGGTCAAGCTCAGCGACTAGCCCTTGCTCGTGCGATGCTACAGAAAGGGAATTTTTGGCTCCTAGACGAACCAACCGCCAGTCTCGATGCTCGCAGTGAAAAACTCGTTATGCAGGGCTTAGATAATCAGATAAAACAAAGCACAACGCTTATTGTCACCCATCAACTTTCACAACTTATAAACGTCGAACAGATCTTTGTGATGCAAAACGGAACGATTGCTGAATCGGGCTCCTACCAGGAGCTAAAACAGAACCAAGGCCTCTTTGCTAGCATGTTAGATGCGAGAAGCAGTTCACTAGAAAATGAAAAAGGAGACCTCGATGCGTGAGTTATTGCCTTACCTACAGCTATACAAGAAACATTGGTTCGGCCTTTCTGCTGGAATGCTACTTGCTTTTACTACTCTATTCGCTTCAGTCGGTCTGCTTACTTTGTCTGGTTGGTTTATCTCCGCTTCCGCCGTTGCAGGCCTTACGGTAGCAAGAGAAACCTTTAACTATATGTTACCGGGTGGTGGAGTCCGCGGTTTAGCTATGGGTAGAACGGCGGGTCGCTGGGGTGAACGCGTAGTTAGTCACAACGCCACGTTCAAGCTTCTCACTGAATTGAGGGTCTTCTTTTTCAAAAAACTCGCTCCGCTTGTTCCCGGCCGAGTAGCAAATTTACGTGATGGCGATTTATTAAATAGGCTCGTTGCCGATGTCGACGCAATGGATCATGTCTACCTTCGACTCTTAAGTCCGGTTGTTGTTAGTGCATTTGGTATAGCTACACTTACTCTTTTTCTAGCCTGGTTTGACTTTTCTTTAGGTCTCATTTTAGGTTCGATATTATTGTCGTTACTCATTATCTGGCCTGTTGTCTTTTACAAACTAGGTAAACATAACGGGCAACAACTAACTACTCATAAATCTGATCTACGAGTTACATCGCTAGACTGGCTTCAAGGACACAGTGAATTAGTTTTATTTGGCGCAGAAGAACGCTATCGAAACGCAATTCTTGATACCCAAAAGAAATTGCTCGCCAATCAATACGTCAATGCCAATTTAACGGGGATGGCAAACGGATTACTGATGTTGGCTAACGGCTTAACACTGACTTTAATTCTATGGCTAGCTGCCGATGGCGTTGGCGGTAATCCACCAGACCCTATGGTCGCCCTATTTGCTTTTGCTACGATGGCTAGCTTCGAAATGCTTATGCCAATAGCGGGAGCGTTTCAATATTTAGGCCAAACTCTCACTTCTGCTAGACGATTAAACGAGATAATTCTTGCAGAACCCGAAGTTTGCTTCCCTGAGCACGGATCGCTGAAGTCCGAAAATTACAATATACACTTTGATTCGGTAAGTTTTAGTTACGATGACACTAACTCAGCAGTAATCAAGGATTTCAACCTGCATGTAGAAGCTGGTTCTCGCGTCGCTATTCTTGGTCAAACAGGATCAGGTAAATCAACGCTCATACAACTTCTTTGCCGTTATTGGGATACAAATAAAGGTTCGATTTCTATCGCTTCTACTGCACTGACCCAAATAAGCGAGGAAAACTTACGCAATACTATCTCAGTGGTAAGCCAACGCGTTGATATCTTAAATGGCACATTAAAAGATAACCTAGCGATGGCAAAACCTGATGCTACTGATGATGAGCTGAAATCAGTACTAGTTAAGGTAGGTCTACAAACATTACTAGAAGATAAAGGAATCGACACTTGGTTAGGCGATGGAGGACGTCAACTTTCAGGCGGAGAAAAACGCCGTGTTGGTATTGCTAGAGCTATTTTGCATAATGCACCAATCATACTTCTAGACGAGCCTACTGAAGGTTTAGACAAGAAAACAGAACGTCAGATAATGGACCTATTTAGTCAACACTTTGTAGGTAAGACCGTAATATTTATCACCCACCGCTTGGTCGGTTTAGACTCTATGGACCAAATCTGCTTAATAGAAGATGGTTCTATTGCAGAGCAAGGTAGTCACGACGAACTGCTTGACTTAAAAGGGCGATATCATCGGTTACACCAAACGTTATAATTACGCTTTATAATAAAAAACCACTTCATAGTTTGAAGTGGTTTTTTTGTATCGGTTTAATTACGCGAAATTTGCTTCAAATTGTTTCATAAAATCGACTAAGGCTTGAACACCTTCAAGTGGCATTGCATTGTAAATTGACGCTCGCATACCACCAACTGCACGATGTCCTTTAAGTGCCTTTAATCCAGCAGCATCAGCAAGTTCCAAAAATTTAGCATCCAGTTCTGGTTTCGCTAGTTGAAATGGTACATTCATCAGTGAACGGTTATTAGAGTGAACAGAATTACTGTAAAAGTCTGAATCATCAATTGTGCTATAGAGCAATGCGGCTTTCTCTTGATTGATCTTTTCTATAGCGTCTACACCCCCCATCTCTTTTAGCCATTTAAATACTAATCCAGATAAATACCAGGCATAGGTCGGCGGTGTATTGTACATTGAATCTTTAGCGGCAAGCACTTTATAGTTAAGCACGCTAGGTAAAATATCCATTGCTAAATCAAGTAAATCATCACGGACAATAGCAATACAAATACCTGCAGGCCCAACGTTTTTTTGAGCTCCAGCATAAATAACACCGTACTTAGAAACATCAATATTACGAGACAAAATCGTAGACGACATGTCTGCCACAATAGGCTTGTCAGTTATAGGTAGCTCATTAATTTCTATGCCATCTATGGTTTCATTTGGGCAAAAGTGAACATATGCGGCTTCGTCTGCCATTATCCACTCACTAGCAGGTAAGATAGCGACCTTTCCATCCACTGTGGTTTTTGCATCAAAAACGTCGGGTTGACAGTATTTAATTGCTTCATTAATTGCACTTTCTGCCCAATAACCACCGTCTATGTAAGTGGCAACTTTTGATTTTCCAAGTAAGTTCATTGGTACAGCAGAGAACTGAGCTCGAGCCCCACCCTGACAAAATAACACCTTATAATTATCAGGAATACTCAACAAATCTCTTAGATCTTGCTCAGCTTCGTCCGCTACCTTGATAAATTCTTTACTACGGTGACTGATTTCCATTACCGATGTACCAAGTCCATTCCAGTCAACAAGTTCGGATTGCGCTTTACGCATTACTGCTTTTGGCAAAGCCGCTGGTCCTGCACTGAAATTGTAGATCGTTCCCATGATGTTTCTTGCTCCTGCATAATCTGATTTTTGTGAACTAGCACCAGTAATACCACGTTTTACACAACAGAAAAAGCACAAAAAAGAGGTCTAATGACCTCTTTTAAATCAAAGCAAAGATTTTCTAAAATCTCAGCAGTTTCATCACATCATCATAGACATAAACATAGCAACCAACGGAATTTTTTGTCCGCTTGCAAACTCTAGGTTACCGTCCGAAATTGTTGCATCTATTGTGTAACCATCGTCGGTAGGCTGCATGATTTCCATAATCACCATTTCATCAATTCCTTCTTGAAGATAAGGATAAGTTTCTACTAAGCCATTCGATACATAGGAATTTAGATTGCCGGTTAAAACTGTAATCACTTTGCTAAAATCTTGAGACACACCGGTAGTTCCTTGTGGGACTTCCAATAACCATTTAGACGTAAATTGACCTGCTCCCAACGTTAAATCTAGATTATTTAAGGCAATTTGGAATCCTTGGTTAAATAATTTATCAATTAGTGGTAGAGATTGACCAAGTACCGTTTCATCTACAGTAGGATTAGATTGATACAATCCAACCAATCCCTCAAATGCAACTTTATCTAAATGACCTATCGAAAAATCAACATTTAGGTTATTCAACTCACCATCACTGGTAACAACATTCCCCGCTTTAACGATATGGTTTGTATCTAATCTCTCTCCAGTTTCATTGGTTGAAGAGCTAAACTTATAACTAAAATCTGTCGCACTGGTATGTACGCTGCCATCAGGAGATAACATGGCCGAATCCGTAATATTTACCTGCTGTTCACCATGCCAAAAACCATTTACTTTTTTTCCTTTAGCGTAACCGGTGATCGATGACACATTAATACTTTCGCCAGTATCAAAATGCACCTGTAGTGCCGGGAATTTAAACTCAAGATCTAGCTCACCTAATACGGTCGCACTCCCTGATATTTGAGAAGCCGCTAAGTACAAAGAAGTGCCGGAAGAGTCAGGAACGTCATAATTAACATTCTCAATATTTAAAGCAAACTCAGTATTACCATTCAGCTGCGTGATAGTGGTTAACGTTGCCGGTAATTCGTCGAAATCAATCAGATTGGTATCCGTGGCAACACGAATGAGACCGTGTTTTATATTATGCTTAAGTGTGAATTCTGTCGGTAAGCCATCAAGCAAAAATTGCTCTTTGAGAGCCGGGTCTTTGATTATGTACTTAGTGGATGCGACAGCGGACAGATAACCTCTATCATAATTGACCACCTCTGCTGACAATTCACTACTATTTAGTGAACCAATTGCATCTTTCAATACATTTTGAGCTATCTGGCCGACCGCTAGAGGCCAACAGGCGACCAAGACTAATGCGCCACCTATTGCTCCATATTTCTTCAACTGTTGCATGTTTTCACTTTTAATGGTTTTTAAAACATTTAGTCTAACTTACTTAACAATAAGTTAAAACCTTGAGTTAAATCAGGGTTTTCAATTGTTGCTCGCTAAGAATTTTACTCACCTCTCATCTCGAACAGTAGAAAGTTGTTACATTAGAAAATAAAATGTTAATGAGGTGACTGTGACTCCATACGTATTGCTCTACTTAGATAATGACCCTATATCTGTAGAAATGTTGAGAACTGAATTAGCCTCGCTCTCTACGCATTTCGATATCTGCTGTGTAGACTGCCCTGCAGAAGCACAACAAACATTAGAATTTATCCAAGAAAGAGGTCAATTTGTTGCAATGGCTATTGCTGCTTCAAGTCAATCTTTTGATGCAGCCGATTTTCTCGTCCAATTAGACCGGTTAGAACATACCCAAGATGCACGTAAGGTTCTGGTTAGCGATGGTGAAGATATTGAAACCATTCTTTTAGCCGTAAATGAAGGACGCTTAGATCATTGCCTCACTAAACCACTTAAAAAAGATGCCATCCTAGAAACAGCACAAAAAGAACTTACAACTTTTATACTAGGAATCCCTTCAGAAAACTGGCTTCATTACAGCACTGTATTGGATCAGTCCCGAATCTTAAGTGCCCATATAGAGAATAAGCTCGACTCATACCGCTCTGGTTTCATCCATGATTTCCATCGGTTAAGTGACTCTTATCTTGCTGATCAGTTTATTGGCGAACTATTGAAGTTATTCGCTGAAAAAGATGATTCTCGTGCATGCCGAACTTATTCTCCAGACCATTTATTAACCGTAGAAGGAGAACCAAATAAGTTCCTATGGTTCATCGTCGAAGGTGAAGTAGCTCTGTATAAAGCCGATGACCTTGCAATACAAAGAGAGGTTGTACGACATTCTAAAGGCAGCCTAGTCGGAGGAATGTCCTTTGTTACCGGTGAGTTATCGTTTTCAACGGCTATCACTTTAACGACCACAAAAGTAATCAAATTAGACAAAGATGTGTTTTCTGAAGTATTACATTCTAATAGTGAGTTACTGCCTCTATTTACCAACATCTTGCTTCGACATTTCAACAGGCGATTACAAAGAAGTATCAGTACAAAACTAGAATTGCAACGAACGTACGAGTCATTAGAAACGGCGCATCAACAGTTAATTGAAAGAGAAAAAATGGCGATGCTCGGTCAACTGGTTGCAGGCGTAGCACACGAGCTCAACAACCCAATAGCTGCAATACTTCGCGGTGCAGATACCCTAACATCTAAGATTGATGAACTGATACATTCTCCCCTACCAACGTCCCATCAGGAGCTTGGTGCCAACATATTGCGCGACTCCATGCAGTCTCGCCCAATGTCAACATCAGAAGTAAGACAACAAACCAAAAGTATTCTTGGCGCTATCGGTGATAAGCAACTGGCTAAAAAGGTTGTTCAGCTTAACTTGCATCAAGACTTAACTGAAATATTACAATTGGGTAAAGAGAGCAAAGATTTAGCGGGTACCGTTGCAGGGTTAGAAAAGTATTATGTCACCGGCTCGACACTTCGTTCCATTCAGGTATGCGCGAAACGTATAGCAGATATGGTTAAAAGCTTAAAGGGCTATGCAAGACAAGATAATGAAATCATGCATGTGGTTGACATTCATGAAGGTATTGAGGACACATTAGTCATTTTCGAAAATAGATTAAAACGACATACCGTTATTAAAGAATATCAGGACTTACCTAACATTCTCTGTTTAACCAATGCGATGCAACAAGTTTGGACCAACCTAGTATCAAATGCTATTGATGCCTTTCCCGACAATGGTTGCCTTAAGATATCCTCTGAACAAGAAATCAAAGACGATTTGTTGTATGCCAAGTTGACCTTCGAAGATAATGGTCACGGTATTCCTAAAGAGCAACAAGATAAAATATTTGAATTAAATTATACGACTAAAAAAGAAGGCAACTTTGGTCTCGGCATTGGGCTTTCTGTTTGTCATCAGATTTTAGCTCAGCATGGCGGCTGGATAGAGGTTGAATCTAGCCCGAACGAATACACTAAAATGATTGTATGGTTACCGTTTCAACCTGCAAATACTGTAGTGAATACTGATAAGGAAATACGATGAATAAATATCTCATTCTCTGTGTAGATGATGAACGCGAAGTATTAGATAGCGTAGTACAGGACCTATCCCAGTTTGAAGATGATTTTATTATTGAAGGGGCGGAGTCCGTAGCAGAAGCAAAAGAAGTAATACAAGAACATGCTGAGGAAGAGATTAAACTGGCTTTAATTCTGTGTGACCACATAATGCCAGAACAGACGGGTATTAGTTTTTTAATCGAATTAAACGAAGCCAAGGAAACCAAAGCAGCGAGAAAACTCTTGCTTACCGGGCAAGCCGATCTAGAAGCAACGGTAGAAGCGGTAAATAGCGCAAGCTTAGATTTTTACATTGCTAAACCATGGCATGGAAGCGAACTTGTCGATACTTTGACGCAACAATTAACCCAATACATGATCGAAAACGAGCCAGATCTAATGCCTTGGGGGCGAATACTCGATACAGAGAAAATATTTAATGCAATAGCAGACAAACGCAGTCAATTTGGTGAATAGATATCACACTTTAATTAGTTTTATGACTGGTTAATCATCATGCTATGTAAAATGGCATATTAATTGATTGCTTTTCAAGCAAGTATAGCGATATCGCCATTTTTTTGATGACGTGACGGACTTAAAACTATATCGTTATGAAAATAGTAAAGTAATTTGCTAATCTCGAATTAACTTGATGGACATAGGTTTACTTAAATTATGCGTAAAATACTTATCGTAGCAGGTCTTACACTTGCTTCTAGCTCTGCATTTGCAGCGACAGACCCAAACAGCCCTGCTGTAATGAGCAATTTTAACTACGACTATGTCGAAGCTCGTATCGGCATTGATCCAGTAACTTTTGGTGCAGCTTATAGCACATCGATCCATCCTAATGCACACGCTGTCGTGCGAGTTGATTCAGAATTTGAAAGTGATTATAACTTTGCTGCTGGTTTTGGTTTTCATGCGCCAGTTAATAACTGGGCAGACTTAACAGGTGAGATGCTTGTACGCGCCGTTGATACAAAGAAAACTAGTAGCGATTTAGGAATGGAAATTAACCTAGGCTTACGTCAGTGGATCGGTCCTCAATTAGAGCTTGGCGGTAAAATAGGTTACCTCGATATCAATGATGACAATGACATCATTGGTTCTGTTTACGCTCGTTTCCATTCAACCGAGCTATTTAGCATTGGTGTTGAAGGTAAAATCAATGACTTTTACGGCGATCAGTTAATGTTAACTACTCGCTTCAAAATGTAATAATCCCTTTAGTCGTTAACCATAAAACCGAGGTGCTGATAGGGCAACTCGGTTTTTTTATTCTTCTATCCTTCTATGTGGCTTGCGTTTTCTCTTGCTAGGATGAGAGACAGGAATTGCAGCAAGTAAGGTCTTAGTATATTCATCTTTAGGTGATGAAAAGATCTCCGACACTGTCCCATACTCAACGACCTTACCGAAATACATCACCGCTACGCGATCAGATACATGCCTTACTACGGATAAGTCGTGCGAAATAAAAATCATGGCTAAGTCCATTTCCTGTTGTAATTGAAGTAACAAATTCAATATCTGAGCTTGAACGGATACATCAAGCGCTGATACTGACTCATCACAAATCAACAACTTAGGTTTAAGCGCAATAGCTCTTGCAATCCCTATTCTTTGACGCTGCCCTCCCGAGAACTCATGAGGATAACGGTTAATAGATTCCTTGGATAAACCGACTTTTGCTAATAGCTCTTCAACCCATTGCCGACGCTCTTCTTTTGAGCCTATTCCGTGGATGATAAATGGTTCTTCAATAATCATTCCAACCGTATGCCTCTGATTTAATGATTCCAACGGATCTTGGAAAATAATTTGCATATCCTTGCGTAGGGGGCGCATCTGTTTTGTGCTGTAGCTCGTAATTTCTTCACCTTCGAAAAATATCTTACCCGCACTCGGTTTGTATAGTTTAAGTATTGAACGACCTAAGGTACTTTTACCACAACCAGATTCGCCAACCAGCCCTAAGGTCTCTCCTCTCGAAACATGAAGCGACACTCCATCCACGGCTTTTACAGTGTAACCTTTACGAAAAACACCACTACCAGAAGTAAAGTACTGTTTTAGGTTTTCTATCCGAATAACTTCTTGCATACATCCCACTCTTAATTATTGGGTAAAAAATCTACGTCGATCATCTGTTTAGGTGGATTATCAAGATTTGGCATTAACCTAAGTAACTTCTTTGTGTATGGGTGTTTTGGCGAATCAAACAGATCAAAAACATCGGCTTGTTCAACTATTTTGCCTTCATACATCACTGCGACATCATCGCAAATCTCGGCAACTACCCCAAGATCATGAGTGATAAATATCATCGCCATTCCTGTCTCTTCTTGGAGTTCATACATTAATTCTAATATTGACGATTGTACCGTGACATCTAGCGCCGTCGTAGGTTCATCACAGATCAGAATATCTGGCTTACAAGCCAGTGCCATAGCTATCATCACACGCTGTCTCATTCCTCCAGACAGGTTATGAGGGTATTCATTTAACCTCTTTTCAGGTTCTGGAATTCTTACTTTGTTGAGCATATCGATAGACAGCTTAATTCTCTGTTTTTTGTCTAATTCTTTTCTATGCAACTGAAGAACTTCATTTAATTGCGCTTTAATGGTTTGTACTGGGTTTAAAGCGGTCATGGGGTCTTGAAAAATAATCGAAATGTTATTTCCTCGCATCGCATACATTTGCTCTGGGGGAAGTTTTATTAAATCCGTACCTCTATACAAAATCTCCCCACGCGTAACGTTCCCGTAAGGTTTTGGTAGCAGGCCTAAAATAGACATCGAGGTGACACTTTTACCACAACCTGATTCACCTACGAGGCCAAGCGTACGTCCTTTTCTAACATCAAAATTCACACCATGAAGCACCTTTACGGTGCCATCGTCGGTGATAAATTCCGTTTCCAAATTTCGTACTTGTAAAATTATCTCGGCTTCTGCCATCAATTTAACCTCTTATAGCGCAGCTCTGGTTTGTTAAAACTTGTAGGTGTCGTTAATAATGGTAACAGGCTCATACGCTGTGCCTTTCTTCATCTCGGATAATGTCTCTTTCTTGGCATCCTGATCAATCCAATAAGTTCCTAGATCTGAAGGCGCTCCTGTACTAAACAGACTCTCTGTTTTTTTCGTCATAGGCTGCTCAGGAAATTTCATCCAACGCCAATGTGCACTACGTGTATATGGCACCATGTAACCCGGAATAATAATACTCGCATCATCGACTATTTTCTGAATAGTTCGAGAAAGATCTTCGCGTTTTTCTCGGCTAAATTCAGAACGAAACTCCATGATAAGTTTATCTAACTCAGGGGTACTGTAGTTGGTAAAATTATTTGTTTGTGGCTTATTTGCGTTCGCTGAATGCAAGTATTCCCAATAATGCGGCTGAGATCCGGACCCCATACCGTGGAAAGAAATTTCGTGTTTTTTCTCACTAACGTATTTAAACGCAGAGGAACCGTCTATAAGGTTCAACGTAAATTCTAAGCCTGCTAGCTTCGCCTGCTCCTTTAAATAAGCAAGTCTAGGTGTATGAAATCTCGCTGAATACGTAATAGCGAACGTCAGTTTTTCGCCTTTATCATTTACTCTAATACCATCTGGACCCATTTGGCTAAAACCAGCTTTATCAAAATATTCAGCTGCAAGTGCAGGCTCAAATTTAGGGGCTGTTATCGACTCATTGGTGAATTTTTCTTGGCCAACCCCCATTCCATTAGGCTGACGTGAATAATCACCGCGAAGTACATTTTCAATCATACCGTCAAAATCGGTAGCATGTGCAATACCTTTACGAACATTAATATCATCCAAATTAGGCTTTGCTGTATTGAGCCACATACCTCCGGCCCCTTGAGGTACTTGATTGAACCCCCAAAACTTTTGCACATACCCTTTTTGATAAATTTTTCCGTTAGATTTTTCATGCCATAGAGTAGGACGAACCAAGTGATAGGAATCTAAGTCACCTTTTTCAAAGTGTTTTCTCGCAATATCATCGTCTCTAATAACCTGAACTCTGATTTTTTCAACGTTATAGCGATTTTTATAGTAAGGGTTACTATATCCCCACCAATCTTCGCCGACATGTTTGAACGTTATAGAACGCCCTTTTTTGACCTTATCTATTGCATAAGCCCATGTAGTTGGCTCTGCTTTAAAGTTATATTTTTTGACAAAATTATCATCTACACCATCACTATTTTCATCCGTATCTGGCTTGTAGAAATGTTTTGGTCTTGGCGCCATATTGGTGCTCTCTAAAAGATCTTTTTTGTCTTTAGCTTCGGATAAAGTAACCGAAATAGTATATTGATCATATTTAACTACATCTTTTAAAACCGTTGTGTAATAGGTGTTATACCAAGGAGCAACGATATCTTTTGAGCGCATTAGGGTCAGTACATAAGTAAAATCATCTGCTGTTACAGGCTCACCATCAGACCACTTCGCTTTAGGGTTTAACCTAAAAAATACCGTTTTGTGGTCTTCGCTAAATGCCCATTCAGTAGCAAGATCTGGAATCCATTCATCCGTGTTTGGATGCTTGCTAACCAGCGCAGGATGCGCATCGAGCAACCAAGCTCGAAAAGAACCGTTGGCATCAGGCCCAACCGTTCGAAACGTTTGTGGAAAGCTGGAAATAGATGTACGAAACGTACCGCCAAACTCTGCCTTATCAGAAGCGAAAAGTGGCTCATCTACGTTGGTTTCCCACGTTAAGTTGGCTGGCAAAGGTTGATCTGCCCAACCAAAAAAAGAACAACCCGACAGAATCACCGCCGTTAGAGTTTTATTTATTCTCATATATACATCCTTGTGTACGTTACATTTAGCTGTATCGTGTAAATTTCTTTGGATCAAAAGCTGCGCGAACTGCTTCGCCGATAAATGTCACCATAACTAAGACTAAAACGATTGAAGTGACGACAGACATTACAATCCAAGGAGAATCCAGATTGGACTTACCTTGCTGCAACAATTCTCCCCATGAGGGGGTTGGAGGCATTAAACCGAGCCCTAAATAGTCCAACGCGGTCAGGGCCGTAATATTTCCTGCAATAGTAAACGGTGCTAACGTAACTATCATCACCATTGTATTCGGCAAAATATGCTTAAAAAGAATACGAGCGGTTGATGCACCTAATGCTCTAGCGGCCAGCACATATTCTCTTGCGGACTCTTTATAAGTCATCGTCCTCATGTACCAAGTCATGCCCATCCAACCAAACAGAACATTGATAAACACAAACAAAGTAAAAGTAGGTTGAATAATCGAAACCAATATCATAATAACGTACAAGAATGGCACCATAGACCAAACTTCGATCACTCGTTGAAAAATGAGGTCAAATTTTCCACCCCAAAAGCCCATCGCACAACCAACCGCAGTGCCTATTATGTATGAAATGACCATTGTGATTACAGCAAACCCCATCGCAATTCGAAAGCCATACACTAGGCGAGCCAAAATATCACGACCAATAATGTCTGTGCCCAAGTAGTGTTTGTTTTTTGCATCTGGTGCTGTAGGTGGATAGCCACTACTAAAATCTTGTTCGTATGGATTCCAAGGTATTATTGGTAAAAAGACGAAATCACCGCTCTCTTCTTCAGAAAATTTTTGTTTTAATTCTCTGTAGTTCGTCTCTGAAAGGTAATCGAGACCGTATTCAGTACCGGGTATCACATCTGACAATACGGGAAAGTAATATTCACCTTGATAACTCACGACCAGCGCTTTGCTGTTGACAAATAATTCCGCAATTATTGATAGCAACAAAAGAGTAGATAAAATAATAAATGACCAGTACCCACGTTTGATCTCTTTAAAACGTTTTATCTTTCTTTGAGTTAGAGGATCTATTTTAATTTTCATGTCATTGCCCAAACTTCACTCGTGGGTCGACAAGGGCGACGCACATATCTGAAAGAATATTACCGACCAAAAGCATCGTCGCATTTATGGCTACAATACCCATAACGACGGGATAGTCTCTCTCTACAATAGATTCATAACCAAGAAGTCCTATTCCGTTAATATCAAAAATAACCTCAATCAAGAAAGACCCTGTCATGAAAAATAGCAACGAATTTCCAAAGTGACTTGCTATTGGTATTAGGCTATTTCTCAATGCGTGTTTACGAACGGCTTGCCTAAATGGCAAACCCTTCGCTATCGCTGTTCGAATATAATCCGCTGACAAATTTTCCATCAGGTTATTTTTCATTGTCATCGTCAGCGTTGCGAAATCGCCAATCAGATAACAGATGAGTGGTAAAACTGCATGCCATAAAACATCTCGTGCTTGTTCATAAAACGTCTCATAATCATCAAAATCGTCACCAACAAACCCACCCATTGGAAACCATTCCAAATGGTAGGCAAACCAGGTAATCAAAAGCACACCGACGACATAACCAGGTAAGGCGTAACCGATAAAAATTGCAATCGAAGAGAGAGAGTCGAACACGGAACCGTGCTTAAGGGCTTTAAAATACCCCAATGGAATAGATATGAAATAAGCGATAAAAAATGTCATTCCACCATAAAACAACGAGACGGGTAATCGTTCAGCAATCATGTCTGTTACTGGCTCGTAATAGCGCGTTGACTCACCAAAGTCGAGAGACATTATCTTAGTGAGCCATTCCCAATACGCTTCTACAACTGGTTTATCTAGTCCATAAAAAGCGTTGAGTTGTGCGATCTGATCTTCAGAAAGTGCCGAGCTAGCGCCTACGTCATTACTGACTGCAGTTTCACTACTATTGAATTGGATACTAGAAAGAATTCGCTCAACTGGCCCACCAGGAACTAAGCGAGTAATAGCAAATATGAGGATAGTAATTCCTATAAAGGTCGGAATAACCAACATCATCCTACGTAAAAAATAATCGAACACTAAGTCTTGTTCTCCCAATCCATGGTTATTGGCAAATCTATAATTTTTCTATTTCATTATGCATACTTCCATTAATCATATAGTTAATGTTAGCTCTAGTTCCAGTAAAAGTGCTCTTTGTTATCAATAGAATGAAAAAAACCTAGCCATAACTAGGTTTTTAATCAATAAAAGCCTTAAACGTATAATTATGCTAAATTAGATGAACGCCTCAGCTCGTTTTTTGTTGTTTCCGTTAGCAGTTTCCAGTGGATACCTTCTACTGCACCTGCAAATTTCCATAACAGACTAATATCCGTCTTATCTCCGTATTTGCACTGAACTTTCCGATAAACCTCAACAGCACCGCATTCCATAAACGTATGTACATCTACTATACCGGATTTTTTTACCATTCTTTCTAAAGTCAATCTCATGTTAGGTAAATCTCGAAGTCGTCGACTATCTGCAGATTTTCGAGATAGCCGATCCTCAATTGATATATGGATAGACTGGTTAATCAGGCTATCTAGCTGTGTATGGTTTTGATTGAATAGTTTCGAAATATTGTAGTAATTAACTGTCACGACAGTTTGTTTTTTAACATGGCGGTATCGTTCGCACCCCAAAAACTAAGTTCCGAATCTAAAAGCTTCCCTCCCCTTAAATATAATGAGTCATCAGTGATAAGAACAAACATCGCATCTTCGAGAAATAACCCTATCCCTCCAAACATCGAGTGTTTTTGATAATCACCAAATTTTTTTGCGTAACTATAAAACTCTGAATTATTCATGTTTAACCTCATCATTTACAATTTTACGTATGCAAACATCAAGGCCTTCAAAGACGATGTGAATTTTTAAATGGTATAAACGTATTTATTAGAATAGGTACCGCCTTCATAATACTACGTCCAACTCTTGCTGGTTTAATTCTCAAGAGTCATCTAAGTATGATTAAGCTTGTTCTACGAGTAAGTTCACGCAAAGTCAGGTTTTTTGAACGCAATTAAAGATCTATTTATCTTTTACTGCATTTCCTCTTTTTAAAAGCCCACATCGGTAACGCTGTCCTTAATAATGATTCAATTATTTGAATATGTGGCTGGTAGAGAAGTGCAAGCGCATGTAAGATTAGTCTCAAGTAAACAGGACGAACTTCATGAATCATTTATCTTTTTTTGGCTACCTGAAAATAAGGCGGCCCTTTTAGACGGATTAGAATCTGAGTTTGCTCAATTGGTTGAGCAATCGATTCAAACCGGAAGAATTACCCTACCACCTATTCCCGAGGTGGTGCTTAAGATTCAACAATTAAGTTCACAAGAAGAAACTGGCGTATTCGATATCGCAGAATCGTTGATCGATGATCCTAGTTTGGCTGCGGTTGTGATACGCGTGGCAAATTCTGTTATCTTCAACAGACGAAATATTATCTGTACAGATATACAAACTGCCGTCTCCAGACTCGGCATCTACAGAGTTCGTGATATTGTTACTGCCCAATCAATAGAACAATTAAAACACAGCTCTAACCTTTCAAAACATTGCCAAAAAATATTGATTAACAGCGCTGCGACCTCGAGAGAACTTGCTGCAACAATGCTGCTTGTCACTCAAGAAATCCAGAGTTATCAACCCGATGATTACGACTATCTAGAGCCAGATAAAGCTCTGCTAGTGGGGTTACTCGCCGACATTGGACTTTTTTGTCTAGTGAGTGAATACCACTACTATTTAGACAACGGCAATTATTTAGATGAAAACTTAGCCATGCATATCTTTGAGTCTCGATGTCCAATCACTAGCGAGTTAGTCCTAAAACACTGGATGTTTGATAAAGACTTTCTTGAAGTCGCAACCAACAAAGAAAGTCAGACGGAAAAAAAGAGATCAGCTATTTAGATATTGCTCGAATCGCTCACCATTTACTCATGTTTAGAAAGCACGATGAAGCTATTGATGATCATCATGTAGAAATTAACATTGCAGGAGCACAAGCGATGTATGAATTGAGTAACCTCTCTACTAATGAATTTAACACTCGCATTGCGGATGTTATGAATGCGACAGGCCTATAGGCACAACTCACACAGGTTCTAACATGTTTTCAGGGATGATTTTTATCTTTGCTCCACTCGTTGTGGGGTACCTATTTTCTATATCCAATATAAAAATACTAGACCAAATCAACGTCTATACCGCGAGGCTGGTATACGTAATCCTCTTTCTGATGGGGCTTAGTTTAGCGGCATTAGATAATCTTGGTTCTAATTTACAAACGATTTTAAAGTACACATCAACCTTCTTTGTTTTGATGGCTATCTGCAATTTATTAGCGCTGCCATTAGTAGACAAACTACTTCCGCTCAAAACTGAACAGTCAAAAAAAGCTACCACTGTCATCTATGGCTATGGAATCTGTGAAGCTTATTTTGGTCGTAGGTTCTGGTTTGGTTATCGGTTTGTTGCTAAGCCTCGACCTAAGTTGGGTAGAAAGCGCCAGCGAATGGATATTGTTCTTTCTATTATTTCTTATAGGTGTTCAACTCAGAAACAGCGGCCTAACGCTCAAACAGATTTTACTCAATAAGCACGGAATGATCATCGCAGTGGTTATAGTCGTTACTTCTTGGATAGGAGGATTGCTCGCGGCTCTATGGTTAGAAATCCCACTCACTCGTGGATTAGCCATGGCCTCTGGTTTTGGATGGTATTCACTGTCAGGCATATTGATGGGCGATGCATTTGGCCCGGTATATGGTGGCGCATCTTTCATGATTGAATTATTAAGAGAACTCGTTGCATTAGTTATGATCCCCATGTTAATTCAGAGAAGGCCTTGTACGGCTATTGGCTATGCTGGGGCTACAGCAATGGATTTTACACTGCCAGTAATTCAAACATCAGGTGGTGTTCGTTGCGTGCCTATCGCTATTGTCAGCGGTTTTATTCTGAGCTTACTAGTACCCGTTTTTATGCTATTTTTCGTTTCACTAAGTGGCTAAACGAAAAATGTGATTACGAGCTCTCTTCTAAGCAGTTAATGAGATGTTACTTGTTGCTACATTAGTGTAAACTTTATTACTTAAGTTAAACCCGTTTATTCCCGCTAATTTTGCGGGTAATTTAATCGCCTAAGAACATGACGAAGGAACGTAAATGAAACGCTTTCTCATCGCAGCCCTATTATGTAGCGCCTCAACAATGTCTCACGCTGCCGATACACAATGCCTTTCAGGCAAATATGATGCATACATCGACGCATCTTTAACCTGGTATCAAGATCTTATTGAACTGACTACACAGCAATATCCGGATTTAGAAGAAGTTGGTGCTTGGTTCTACAATGGTCGTAAAAATCACTTCGAATTAAATAGAGGTGCGGTTCACTATTATCTTCAAGAAGATACTAGCAAAGTAGCAACTGAACAGCCGGTAGAAGCATGGTTACAACTAGAACAAATTGATATTAAAAACCTAGCTGGTCACGATGACGAATTAGGTAAATTGGCGGCGGAGAGCTTTAATGACAGACAGTCAAAACCTCATGCTAAGAATTATGAACTACGCTCAGCGTTTGCAGACTTGCTAAGTCATCCAAATAAAATTGATGCTGTACTGAGCAAATACAATCAAGCCATCACTGACGCCGAAGCCATTAAGTGCCTGTAATATAATCAATTAAAACTTAATGCATCATCTTTAACAATTGAGTTCTCATAATTAAAACGGGACATTGCTCCCGTTTTCGTTTAGATTGAGCCACTCAAAATAGTCAACAATAATAAATACGTCTTTTGTATGGTAACGGAAAACAAAACAGCAGATGTAAGTTTTGAAAGCTTGCTTCGAATCTTCACAATCCCAGAAGCCCCTGGCTCTGCACTCTCCAGAATAGAAGCAAAACTCTCGCAAAATTTGAATGAATTTTTGCGCGAGCATATTGTAGCTGAAGAAAAACCATTACGAGAAATTGAAAAAGATTTCTCTGAAGCCGCGATTCCTGAATCACCCGTATTTGTGTCTGATCATACTCAGCATTTACTGGATACACTTGTCTCACATTCAGTACACACATCTGCACCAAGTTTTATCGGTCATATGACCTCGGCATTACCATACTTTTTAATGCCGCTATCAAAAATCATGATCGCTCTAAACCAAAACTTGGTGAAGATAGAAACATCGAAAGCTTTCACTCCACTTGAAAGACAAGTTTTAGGCATGTTACATCGACTGATATACCAACAAGACGAAGCTTTCTATAGCAAATGGATGCATAGTGCTAAGCACTCGCTAGGTGCTTTTTGTTCTGGTGGGACTATCGCCAATATCACTGCACTTTGGGTTGCTCGTAATAATGCCCTCAAAGCTACTGACTCTTTTAACGGTGTTGAAAATGAAGGGCTTTATAGTGCAATGAAACATTATGGCTATGAAGGCTTGGCTATTTTGGTTTCAGATAGAGGCCACTACTCTCTCAAGAAAACAGCAAACATCTTAGGAATAGGCCAAGATTCGCTTATTTCGGTAAAAACCGATAAGAACAGTCGGCTTTGTATCCATGATCTCGAAGAAAAGATATCTCAATTAAAACACAAGAACATTAAGCCATTTGCAATAATTGGCGTTGCTGGCACAACCGAAACGGGCAATATCGATCCTATTCGTAAAATAGCCGAAATTAGCCAACGAGAAGGATGTCACTTCCACGTTGATGCTGCTTGGGGTGGTGCAACACTAATGTCAAATAATCACCGAGGCCTTCTCGATGGTATTGAACTCGCTGACTCAGTAACTATAGATGCACATAAACAACTCTATATCCCAATGGGTGCAGGGATGGTTTTATTCAAAAATCCTAATGATATGGCTGCAATTGAACATCACGCAGAATATATACTGAGAAAAGGTTCTAAAGACTTAGGTAGCCACACATTAGAAGGTTCTCGTTCTGGGATGGCTATGCTTGTCTATTCTAGTATGCATATTATAAGCCGCCCAGGGTATGAACTTCTCATCGATCAAAGTATAGATAAAGCAAAGTACTTTGCTGAACTGATAAATGAGCAAACTGACTTCGAACTAATTTCAGAACCGGAACTTTGCCTGCTGACCTATCGATATGTCCCAGCTCTAACGGCTAAAGCGCTTCAGGTTGCCGACAATGATCAGAAGAAAAAACTGCATCGTCTATTAAATGGCTTAACAAAATATGTGCAAAAACGACAGCGAGAAGAAGGTAAATCATTTGTATCGCGGACCCAACTTAACCCGCACAAATGGGATAAAATGAATACCATTGTATTTCGAGTCGTGTTAGCTAATCCGCTTACCACAAAAGAGATTCTCCAGTCCGTTTTAGACGAACAAAGAGAAATTTCTAATAACAGTGGCTCCTTGATGAAAGAAATTACTAAATTGACGCATTTAATTCTTAAATAGCTTTCAAAACTGTAATTTTTTTCGGCATCCTGTAACTATTGAATCAGGAAGGCGCAAATATTTACCAATTTTTGCGCTTTTTCTAATCTCATCGGTTCCAAAACTGAAATTTTGTTTGAACTTTGTCATAGATTAGCCATTTAGTCCCTCTTTTCACTCGCTTTTGTTTCAAGCTCACCGCCAGTTAGGTTTATACTTGTTGCAATCATTGTTTGTGGTAATTGACTTTACTTACTACATCTACGACCGCTTTTAGTCCTCGCCTATTGATGGACTTACATTTTTATATTTTAAATTTGTAACGTTGAATTGGCATCGAGCCACACACTTATTTAGCTGCATTAACTATTAGATAATATTATGAATACACTGGAAAAAATTCAAAAAAGCCTAGAAAACTTTAGCAAGTCGGAACGTAAAGTTGCTGAGGTTATTATGGCGTCACCACAAACAGCAATTCATTCTAGCATTGCAACGCTCGCTAAGATGGCCGATGTAAGTGAGCCTACAGTCAATCGTTTTTGTCGCAGATTAGATACTAAAGGTTTCCCAGACTTTAAACTTCATCTTGCTCAAAGCCTCGCAAATGGCACACCTTACGTTAACAGAAACGTAGAAGAAGATGACGGCCCAGATGCCTATACTCACAAGATATTTGAGTCCACAATGGCATGTTTAGATGTGGCTAAAAATAGCTTAGACGCAACTCAAATTAACAGAGCTGTTGATCTTCTGACTCAAGCCAAACGAATCTCATTCTTTGGTCTTGGGGCCTCTTCAGCCGTAGCTAAAGACGCTCAAAACAAATTTATTCGTTTCAATATCCCTATTGCCTCTTTTGAAGATATTGTTATGCAACGCATGAGTTGTATCAACTGCACCGACAACGACGTTATCGTGCTTATCTCTCACACTGGACGAACTAAAAGCATGGTAGAAGTAGCAAAGCTAGGCCGAGAAAATGGTGCTACTGTCATAGCGATAACATCGAAAGATTCACCACTTGATAAAGCAGCATCACTATCTATTACATTAGATGTGCCTGAAGATACAGATGTCTATATGCCAATGGCAAGTCGAGTTGTACAGATGACAGTTATCGACGTGTTAGCAACCGGTTTTACACTCCGACGCGGTTCTGGCTTCAGAGATAACCTACGCAGAGTAAAAGATGCGTTGAAAGACTCTCGTTACGATAAGATAACGCAGTTTTAGTACTCACCCTTGTTAAAAACCCCACTGTTGTGGGGTTTATAACATTAAGTGCTTGCCTTTTTTTATAGACTCTCCGAATTTGTTATTTGTCTTGTTTCTAAATCTAAACTCACACTTCTTCTCTCGACTGAAAATCAACCTCTTCAATCTCTACACTACTGCTTACCACAACATCATTATTTACATTACCGAAGTCTTCGCATGAACATACTTGTTGCAGAATAAAAATCAATCGCTCTTCATTTAATGGTAAAGGGTTACCTTTAATAGAAGAGGACTGCATTGCGTCTTTAGCCACTTTACTAAACGACGTTTTACAGATTCCAAATTCACTTAAATTCGGCAACTCAAGTCTTTCCAACATCATTTGAATCCAAGCAATGCTGTCAGGGTAATCGGCATTCGTGTTTTGAGTGACTATTTTTGCTATTTCTCGGTAACGATTAAGGATATCGCTACGTCCAGTCTCAACAGCCAATTTGATATTTTCATCCATGACAAAAGGAGCCAGTCTTGCGGTGATGATACTATGAGGCGCTTCAATCTTTCCGCCTAGAGACGAAGCTAAACCATGAGCGGCGCCCAAGTTAGAATTACTTATTGCCATCCCACCTAACATAGCTGCAAATGAGAGATCTGAGCGAGCTTTGTAATCGTTACTTTTGCAGCCTGGGATAATCGCTTTTGTCAGCCGCCTTAGCCCTTCCTCACAAATAGTATCGGTTAATGGATTTGGCTCTCCGCATACATAGGATTCCATTAGGTGAGTAAATGTTTCTAAAGCACCTCTGCTAGATATAGCAAGATTGGTATCATAGGTTAACGTTGGGTCAACGATCGCTACATCAGGTAAAATATCAGATGAACGAAGGCTTACTTTTACCTTATCTTGACCCGATCTCAAAACTGCTTTATTCGTTACTTCTGATCCCGTGCTCGCTGTTGTTGGAATGGCAATAAATGGAATTGGTTTGCTTTTTAGAGGGACACTTCGCCCGACCACTTCAACGTAATCGTAAACATCGCCCTGATTTGGAATAATCGCAGAAAGCGCTTTTCCCATATCGATAACACTGCCGCCACCTATAGCCACAACCATATCAGGTTTAAAGCGCCGGCCTACCGCCGCCGTTTCTTCAACCATCGTTATATTGGGTTCACCAATTATCGATACATGTTGGTAACGCATATTTTGGTTTTTCAGGTAACCGACAATAGGTGCTGCGCGAACCATGCTTTTTCCCGTAACAAGAAGAACGCTATATCCATACTGATTGAAAATTGATAGCGAAGAATTAAGTGCCCCCTCGCCAAAAACAACCTTAGCCGATGTCATAAACTGAAACATGCAAACCTCCATCAATAATTCTGAACCTAGGTTGCTAGAGTTTGAGAAAGAGTTTATTGATTTAGTACAATTCGAATGCACTCTCTAAATTGTAATTGTAAAACTATGTATTTGTTCACATTGTGTTGTCTTGTTTAATGCAAGATTTAACAATTAACACTTTCTAAAAACAAATGTGAATTAGTTCATCAATCTTTAGTGATAGATTATACCTATCAGATTCAAAGGGGATTCCATCTTTATTTTCTTCATCTAATCAGGCATAGTTAGCCTATAAAAAATTAGGAGAAAGATTATGTTTGTTGTTATTTTTGGTCGACCTGCTTGCCCATTTTGTGTTCGTGCAAAAGATCTTGCTGAATCATTGAAAGAAAGTCGTGATGACTTTAATTATCGCTATGTAGATATCCACGCAGAAGGTATTAGTAAAGCAGATTTAGAAAAAACCGTGGGTAAGCCAGTAGAGACTGTCCCTCAAATTTTCGTTGATCAAGACCATATTGGTGGTTGTACTGAATTTGAAGCGTATGCAAGAACTAACCTAGGATTGTAATTTACTCCTCCTGTACAACAAATAAGAGCCCTTTTTAGGGCTTTTTTGCTAATATCTGTTTCTTTTCTTTATAAACGGCATCCATTTATTCTAATAACCAAAAAAAGCATCATTTACACTTATCTTTTATAATTATTCAGATACAATCCGATAATAACTTCCCTAATTAAAACCATACGTTTTGAGTAAAAACTGTGAATATTGATGTTGCTCTAATCCTCAGCCAAAACCAAATATTACTTGTATTCCTCGTTCTTGCTATCGGCTTAGCTATAGGAAAAATACGGTTTGGTAGTTTTCAGTTAGGGAACTCTATTGGCGTATTGATGACGGCGCTAGTCATGGGTAGCCTCGGATTTTCAATTGGAAACGAAGCATTAACCATTGGTTTCATGCTATTTATCTATTGCGTAGGTATTGAAGCTGGACCTAACTTTTTTGGCATCTTTTTTAGAGATGGTAAGCACTATCTCCTTCTCAGTTTAATTGTGCTCATTTCTGCTATATCTCTTACCTATTTTATGAGCCGTTTTATCGGATTAGATTACGGTCTCTCAGCCGGTTTAATGGCAGGAGCATTGACGGCAACGCCTGTCTTAGTTGGCGCTCAAGATGCTCTGAATTCTGGCTTAGCAACGTTACCTCGCAATATGGATATGGGCTTAGTGCTGCAAAATCTATCCGTAGGCTATGCACTTGCGTATCTGGTTGGTTTAATTAGCATGATACTTTTCGCCAAGTTGCTACCTAAACTTCAAAAACAAGACTTACACGACAGCGCAGAGCAGATCGCACAAGAGCGTGGTATCGGCAATGCTGCTCACAGAAAAGTCTATCTACCCATTATTAGAGCCTATCGTGTTGGGCAAGAACTCATAAACTGGATCGACGGAAAAAACCTTCGTGAGCTAGGTATATATCGCCAAACAGGTTGCTACATTGAAAGAATTAGAAGAAACGGCATACTCGCCCATCCTGATGGCGATGCTATCTTACAAGAAGGTGATGAGATTGCGCTTGTTGGCTATCCTGACAGCCACGCTCGATTAGACCCGAGTTTCAGAAACGGAAAAGAAGTATTTGACCGCAATTTATTAGATCTCCGAATCGTGGAAGAAGAGATTGTAGTTAAGAGCGACAGTATCTCTGGCAAAAAATTGTCTGAACTCAACCTTTCAGAATATGGCTGTTTTTTAAATAGAGTAATTCGGGCTCAGATAGAGATGCCGATGGATCTTACTATCGTTCTCGCTAAAGGTGACATCCTTCAAGTTAGTGGCGAAAAAAGTCGGGTCTTAGGGTTAGCAGAGCGCATTGGTTTCATTTCAATACATAGTCAAATGGCCGACTTATTAGCTTTTTGTAGCTTTTTCATTTTGGGTATCCTATTTGGTTTGGTTACCATGACATTCGGCCAAGTGACGTTTGGTTTAGGTAATGCCGTTGGACTTTTGCTCGCTGGGATCACTCTTGGGTTCTTAAGAGCTAACCACCCTACTTTCGGCTATGTTCCTCAAGGCGCGCTGAACATGGTGAAAGATTTGGGCTTGATGTTCTTTATGGCAGGAATAGGTCTCAGTGCTGGTGGTAATCTTCTTACCTTTATGAATCAGACGGGTTTACAAATTATATTGATCAGTTTAATTGTCAGTGTTGTCCCCGTTGTGCTCGCGTATCTCGTTGGTGCGTATATCTTTAAGATGAATAGAGCCTTACTATTCGGTGCTATTATCGGCGCAAGGACCTGCGCACCCGCAATGGACATTGTTAACGAATACGCCCGCTCTACCATCCCAGCTCTTGGTTATGCCGGAACCTATGCTATAGCCAATATTTTAATGACACTTGCTGGTACATTACTGATTATATTAAGCTGATATCATTTGCGTTAATTCTGTGTGCAGAATGCTTGAGTAACTACCTACACTAAACAAAAGTGTTTCAGAAATACTTTAATGTATAAAAAAGCGCTCAAATGAGCGCTTTTTTAATTGCTGCTTTTCAATTAATATTTGATCAGATATCGATGACATCAAACTCTACAGCAGGGTTAACATCCGCTTCATAATCCACGCCATCAACACCGAAACCAAATAGTTTCAAGAACTCTTCTTTATATTCAACGTAATCTGTCAGTTCTTTCAGGTTATCTGTGGTGATTTGAGGCCAAAGCTCACTACAATAAGTTTGAATGTCATCACGTAGCTCCCAATCATCTAGGCGCAGTCGATTACTTTCATCAACCTGAGGTGCAGTACCATCTTGTTTATACAAGCGTTGGCTAAACATGCGTTGAATCTGTTCAATACACCCTTCATGAACACCTTCTGCGCGCATTTTCTTAAACACCATCGCAATATAAAGGGGCATAACAGGAATAGCTGAACTTGCTTGAGTTACAACAGACTTAAGAACAGCAACATTCGCGCTACCATTAGACTTAGCCAGTTTCTCGTTGAGTGCCTGAGCCGCTCTATCCAAATCCATTTTCGCTTTACCAAGCGCACCATCCCAATAGATAGGCCAGGTTAGCTCTGTCCCAATATAACTATATGCAACAGTCTTACAACCGTCGGCCAATACACCAGCATCAGACAAGGCATTAATCCAAAGTTCCCAATCTTGCCCACCCATTACGGTAATGGTGTCGTTAATTTCTTGTTCGTTAGCAGGCTCAACACTCGCTTCAATAATGACATCTTTATTGGTATCAACAGCTGTGGAACTGTAGGTATTGCCAATAGGTTTAAGGGTCGAACGGATAAGTTCGCCTGTTTCTGGCATTTTGCGCACAGGTGAAGCAAGTGAATACACCACCATATCAATTTGGCCGAGATCTTCTTTAATAAGATCGATGGTTTTTTGTTTTGCTTCATTAGAAAACGCATCACCATTTAAACTTTTTGCGTACAACCCTTCTTCATGGGCAAGTTTTTCAAAAGCCGCAGAATTATAATAACCGGCTGTACCCGTTTTCTTTTCAGTTCCTGCTTTTTCAAAGAAAACACCAATCGTTGAAGCTGCGCCACCAAATGCAGCGGTAATTCGAGAAGACATGCCGTAGCCACTAGAAGAGCCAACTACCAATACACGTTTTGGCGCATTGGTAATGGGGCCTTGAGCTTTAGTGTAAGCAATCTGTTCTTTAATGTTTGCTTCACAACCTACAGGGTGTGTAGTAGTACAAATAAAACCACGAATTCTAGGTTTGATGATCATTTTCAGCGTCCTTTAATGTAGGGCTTGGGCGATAATATTAACTTTGCCCTTAATATTCTGGCTAGAATAAAAGGTTAATCAAGAGATCGCATCAATTTTCTTACAAATTACTGTTAATTTATAAGTGGTTGGAGTAGTTAAGGTCTAAAATACCTGCAATTCCCTTTGATTCTGTTAAAAACAACAAAAGGCACCTCTATTGAGATGCCTTCCTTATACAGATTTACTTTTCTCTCTCAGCGCAAGCTAAACAGTATTAAGCAACGCTATTTAGTTTAGGTTCTGACTGCTTATGAGTTCTGACTTCAGTAAAGTCATGGCTAAAGTGGTCAACTTGAACCGCTTTAATTCTTAACGCTTCAGCGTCGTTAATTTGATCCACTTCTTTCTGAGTTAGCACACCTGTATCAAGTGCTTGTTGTAAGCGCTCAAGTAATAGGCCTTTTCTCATAACCTTGCCATCTTTAACACCCTTAATTAGCTTCCTTTCCAACCCTCGAATCTCGTACATTTTGATAAATGCACGCTCCATTAGACCTACTGCGTCGTCTTCTTGCTTACCTACATAACACAAGTGAGTTAGACGGTCGCGGTGCGCACCAGGAGTCATCAGAGACTCTGCAATCTTAACCGACAATTTATCTGCAGGTTTTTTAAAGTGATTACCTAGTGGGAAAACTAGGACACTTAACATACGGCCCGCAATACGATTAGGAAAGTTTGTATACGCCTCTTGTAAGGACTTAGATGCATTATATAGACAGTGCTGAATAGAATAGTCGACGTATACCAAGTCACTTTGTTGTCGACCTTCATCTTCGTACTTTTTCAGTACAGCTGAAGCCATATAAAGGAAACTGAGACCATCACCTAATCTTGCTGAGATCATCTCTTTACGCTTCAGGTCACCACCCAGAGTTGCCATCGCAACATCCGCACTTAGAGCTAATGCACGGCTAATACGTGTCAAATCTTTATAGTAACGTTTTGTAGGGCCACTCATATGCGCTTTAATAAACATAGACCCAGTGAGCCCTGCTGAAAAAGCACCAAAGGTATTTTTTAGACCATGTCCGATATGCTTAAATAACAACTCATCAAACTCTTCTGCACCTTGCTCTTGATCTGGGTTTGCTGCCGCCTCCATCTCTTTTAGTACATATGGGTGACAACGTGTTGCCCCTTGACCAAAGATCATAAGATTACGCGTAAGTATATTTGCCCCTTCAACCGTAATAGCAACAGGTGCACCAATATACTGATTAGCAAGATAGTTCATAGGGCCCTGTTGGATACCGCGTCCCGCGTGAATATCCATCGAGTCATCAAGTAACTTACGAGCCAACTCGGTCATATGATACTTAGCGATAGCAGTAACGATGCCTGGCTTTTCTTTAAGATCAAGAGAAGTAGTCGTCAATGTACGTGTCGCTTCCAACATATATGTTAGTCCGCCAATACGCCCCATTGCTTCCGCTACACCTTCAAACTTACCGATAGATAAGCCAAACTGCTTACGTACATAAGCATACGCACCTGTCGTACGGGAAGTCAGATGTCCAGTCGCTGTACCCATTGCTGGCAAAGAAATACCACGGCCCGCAGACAAACACTCGACCAACATACGCCAACCTTTACCAACGTATTCCTGCCCACCAATAACCCAGTCCATAGGTATAAATACATCTTCCCCACGAGTCGGCCCATTCATGAATGCAAGACCAAGTGGATCGTGACGCTCTCCAATTTCAACGCCTGGGTGATCCGCAGGAATCAGAGCACAAGTAATACCTAAATCAACTTCGCCGCCTAGTAACCCTTCAGGGTCTTGAAGTTTGTAAGCTAAGCCTAATACCGTGGCTACAGGCGCTAAAGTAATATAACGTTTATTCCAACTGATGCGCATACCGAGCACTTCTTTGCCTTCGTGCATGCCCATACACACCGTACCCATATCAGGAATACTGCCTGCATCTGAACCGGCTTCCGGACCAGTTAAAGCGAAACAAGGTATCTCGCGACCATCTGCAAGCCTAGGTAACCAATAATCCTTTTGCTCTTGCGTACCATAATGAGAAAGCAACTCACCAGGACCTAAAGAGTTAGGAACCATTACAGTTACGCCAGCACTGTTATTACGCGTCGCAATCTTAGTTACTATCGTCGAGTTAGCATAAGAAGAAAATTCTCTACCACCGTACTCTTTAGAAATAATTAGTGAGAAAAAACGTTCCTTAAGAATATAGTCCCAGACCTCTTTTGGAAGATCTCGATCTATCTTCACAATCTGGTGGTCATCAAGCATCTCCAACAAGGTTTCAACCTCATTGTCTATAAAAGACTGCTCTTCCTTTGTTAAAGATGGCTTTGGATAATGATGAAGCTTCTGCCAATCAGGAGAGCCAGAAAATAGGTCACCATCCCACCATACACTACCGGCTTCCATCGCTTCTTTTTCAGTGTCCGACAATGGTGGTAATACTTTCTTAAACATTTTAAATGCTGGGTCGCTTACCCATTTTCTACGTAGAGAGCACATAGTCCGATCCTTTTGTTCTATAGGTACTTTTATTATAAAAATAAGTAGTTAGTTATTGGTTAAGTCTTGTTTTTTTAACTATCCGTTTTTTTAGCAATCTTTACTCAGCAGCAACACCTGCTGCTAAATAAGGGATTAGTTGATTTATCACTACCGACGAATCAACCGATTGACCATAATCATTGATAGCTATCTCACTCAACGCTTGACTTGAGGCCATAGTGAACACACAAGTTCCTAAGGTAAAATGTAATCGCCAAAACAAAGTTTCCGCTGACAAATTAGGATTAGCTTTAACTATCAAATCAGTAAATTGTGTTAACACTTCGTTATAACGTGTCGTGATAAACCATCTTAGGTGCCCCTGTACATCGGTATAGCCTCTGCCGACCAAAGACATAAAACGAGATGCACCATGCGGCCGTAAATCATTAAGTTGCAACAGTGGTTTCTTTAAACAAGAAAACACCTCTTCCATAGAATAATTATCCTTTTGACTCAAAGTGAGTAACTCTTCGCCAACCGAAGGCATGAAAGCTTCCAAATATCTGTCTAGAACGGCTCTCACCAGTGTTTTTTTATCGCCAAAGTGGTAGTTAACCGAAGCCAAATTTACATTGGCCTTACTGGTAATCGCACGCAACGAAGTATCGTTAAACCCCTGCTCTGCAAATAGACTCTCTGCTACGTCTAATATTTTGTCTTTTGTTTTATTCTTCTGAGTCATTTCAATCAACCGTATTAAACAACTGTTTGAAATATACATTCATCACAGACTATTAACAAGTACGCAACATCACATTTATGATAATTTGTCAGAAAACTTTGTTGTAAATAAATTGAAATTAAATTGAACTGAATTTAAGAAGGCTGGTCATATTAATTGTAGTAAACAGAGCATTGTTAAGTTTAAGAAGGTTTAAACTTGGATTCATACTGCTTTACTCCACATACTGCTTTTTCTTATTAACTCCTATATTTGTATCGCCCAACCAATTTGGATTGGGCTTTTTTTGTCCATTCGATACTGTTCTTATCACTTCCGTATATATACTAACCATTGGTGTCTAAGCCAACATACCCATAGTGTTAACCAATCAAATTACCAGGTTTATATTGAATTCGTTATGTCAAAACCATATCGGTAGCAAATTCAGGGCAAAAAAACCTGAACCAAAAATGGTTCAGGTTTTTTTAATCGTTATTTCTAGGCTTTCTTTGGTAATGAAATACTCAGTAGGATATAGCCTATAACTGCTGCTGTTGTCGAGCCTAATAAAATCCCTAGGCGAGCGTAGGTATCAAAATCTGCACTCACTCCAACAAACGCCAATGAAGAGATAAAAATAGACATTGTAAAACCGATGCCACACAAAACCGATACGGCAAATATGTGCTTCATATTGACCCCATCTGGCAACTTGGCTATACCAGTTTTAACTGCTATCCAGCTAAAGCTAAATATCCCTAAAGGTTTACCAACCAAAAGACCGAAAGCAATACCCAGCGGTAGCATTGACGTTAATCCAGACAATGATACACCAGCCAACGATATACCCGCATTCGCGAAAGCGAATATAGGCAAGATTAAAAACGCTACATAAGGGTGCAATGCGTGTTCAAGATGCTTAAGTGGGGAGTGCTCGCCCTCTTTACCTTTAAGAGGTATAGAAAAGCCAATTACTACGCCTGCCAAGGTTGCGTGCACGCCAGATTTTAATACTGCTATCCAGAGGATTAGCCCAGCGATAATGTAATACGATAGTTTTGTTACGTTTTTAGAGTTCATCATAAACAAAACACCCGTCATGATGAAGCCTATAGTCAGGGCTAGTGTAGATAAATCACCACTGTAGAATAAGGCGATAATAACAACAACACCTAGATCATCTATAATAGCCAGTGCCAGTAAGAAAACCTTCAGGGCTACCGGAACTCGTTTACCAAGCAACGCCATAATACCAAGTGCAAACGCAATATCTGTCGCAGCAGGTATCGCCCACCCTTGCATAGCTTGTGGGTCGCCGTAGTTAAATAGGACATAAATTAGTGCAGGTGCCAACATACCACCAACTGCCGCTATTGCAGGAAAGATAGCCGTTTCTTTTGATTTTAATGCGCCTTCAAGAAGTTCTCTTTTTACTTCTAGGCCAATAAGGAGAAAGAATATCGCCATCAAGCCATCATTGATCCAATGCGAAACAGACATACCAAAGATGTAGGAATGCAGTATTCCATTATATGCGTCGCCAAAACCAGTATTTGCGACAATCATCGCTGCAGCTGCTGCTATAACGAGCAGTATTCCACCAGCTGATTCCATTTTAAAAAAGTCGCGGATTGCGTCACTCATTTATTTACCTCTGACTAAACTTCACTATTATCGTCGTATTGATTAACGACACTGTTATCGATTTTAAGTGATATTTACTTTGTGAATAGTATTACATAAGAATAGACACAGTCTATACGTAACGCGAAAGAAGGAATAATCGATTGTTTGGATGAATAAATTCGGTTTTTCCGAGCAATGGGCAAGTTTTGAACGTTTTTTATAGCAAAATATCGAGTGTTAGCTTAAAAACCAGTTAACTTAAGCATTCCATGCCCCACTTGTGTACCTATTGCAGACACGGGTCCTTGCCAATATGGGTTATAAAATGAATGCCAAAGGTCTTTACGCAACGGACTAACCGAAAACTCTAAGTTCAGCTTTTTAATGCTGAGCTTCCACTTTAACGGCACTTCTTTCCCGTTATCCATCTTTACGTATTCGACTGCAGACATGATTATGTCGTCGTCAGACAATCGTACCATTGAGCCATTTCTACCTACTAGTAATCCATAGTTATAAACTGGATAATTAGGGATGCGACTTTGAGTAAGATGAAGGTTTCGTCCATCAGATAGGTGAAGGTTAATAGTTACGTTTTGCTGGCCCTCAACAGCAACTAAATCGCTTCCCCACTCCTTGCTAAGCGAGGCTTGCCCACTAACATCCACTACTTTACCGTCCAATATAAGCTGCCCAGATGTACGTACAAACGGAGCATTAAACCCATACGTTGCGATAGGAATTAAGTCATGGTGTGCTTGATATCCACTTTCACCATTTAAGATAAAGGGGTTAAAAGATGACGAGTTTAATTTAAGGGAAAACTCATCTGTTTCAACATCCAGTATTCCCGGAAGCGGTGATAAACTTAACGATCTCCAACTCCAGTTATCTATCCATAGCCGAAAGGGCCTTGAACGGAACCCCGCCTGACCTATACCCCCTCTAGCAATACGCTGTTGTTTCCATACTTTATCTTTTGAGGTGATAATTACGTTAGATAAAAAGACTTGAGCGCTGTTCCAACCGGTTTTTTGGCTTTCATTTCTAGCAACACGGTTATAGTCCCATTGGAGCGAGTATATTTCTCCGTCTCCACCAACGAGGTTAGCGAAATAATGCCATCCTTCTTGTTTGAATTCGTTATGAAATGAAAAATCTTGAGGTAATGATAGCGAGTTTCCAGGTAAAACAGGCTCAAACACCGCTTTCTGATCATTAGCAAGCGCATAATCAATTGACTGTTTTTCAGTTGAATGATCAAGCGAGAAATAATACAAAGTTGCAACAGTAATGAAAGATAGAGCTACCCCTAACGCCGTGATATAGCTATATTTCAATTTGTCAGCGAGCTTCTTCATATTTATAGTGCGTCTCTCAGTGATTTCATCGGTGTCCGGCTAACCATACCTATAATTGGCAATATACCTGCAAGGATGAGCGCTAACATAGCCCAAGCAAACGTATTTAGATATTCCCAAGGAATGACGTACAAAGGCATGGTCCACCCAAAAGATTCCTTCAATACCACTTCTACCATTACCTTTGCTAATGCTAAACCAAGTGGCATAGCCACTAAGGCAGAAATTAGTCCAAACACAAATAGCTGCAAACCGCTTAGTGCAATTAGCTCAAAAGTAGATATGCCAAAACACCTTAGCAAGGCTGTATTCCTCTGCTTCGATATCTCCCCAGCCAAGGTCGCAAAGAAGATGCCACAGATAGCTATAAATAATGTCAAATTACCAAGTGTATCGGCAATAATAAAGGTGCGGTCAAATATGCGCATTACTTGTTTGTGGATACTATTGTTGTCATATACTCTATCTTTGGTAAGCGCATAGGTCGATTGCAAATGATCCAACAAAGTATCACTACTCGCTCCATCCTCGAGGATAACACCTAGCCCAACGTCACCTAAACCGCCATAACGACTAATCCAATTTCGATGAGACATCAATACTTGGTTGTAAGGGTTTCCGTAATCATAATAAATGCCCACAACTTGCCAAGTTTCTTCACTCGTGCCTCCCAACTGAATTTTATCGCCAGGGCGTAATTTATTTTTAATGGCCATGGCTTCACTTACCATCAACCCTTTAGAAACATTAAGTTGATACCAATAGTTTGAAATGGCTGTTTTGACTGGTACCGAATCCCTTTCATCAAGACTATCGCCTGTGCTCACTACCTCAATGACACCGGTTTTCGTGGGCAAATCAATTTCCCAACGCCACCATACATCTTTAACTTCAGGCTGCTTAGTCAGCCAATTGCTCATGCGTGCCGCAGAATTATTGGTTGGAAAAACATACATATCGGCAGCTAAACGCTGTGTCAACCAACTTTCTGTTGTTGCTCGGAAACTCCCAACTAAGGTTTCTACAGTGATATTAGCCGACATTGCAAGAACAAATGCCATAACGGCTACGCCACGAAAACTCATACTTGAAGCGGCATCTGAAAAAAACCAGCGAGCTTTAACCCAACGCAATGAAAACGAAAACGCAGTGAATAATTCAAAAATGACGAATGGCATGAATAACGCCACACTTAGTAACAACAGCGCGACAATGACAAATCCGTATTCTGGTGTAGCGGGAAGCTGAAAAAACCAATTGCCATTACCCCAAAAACACAGGCTATTATTGCCTGCCACGCAAACTCTTTACCTGCAAATCTAACTAATGAAAGTTTAGCTGAAAGCCTAATTGGTGGCGTTTTAATTAATCGAACCAAGGGCCAACTACAAGAAAGTAACGCACCGAAAACGGCCATTAGTAGGCTGTTTTTGCTCCATTGCCAGTGCCAATCAACGGTTAGAGATACATTGGCAGTATACAAATCGGCTAAAGTAGTTGATACAGAAGGCATCAGTTGATTAGCTAGCATCAGGCCAAATAGATTGCCAAAGAACCAACCTACAAATACGAATAATGTCAGTTCTATAGCGAGTGCTTTAGCTAAATGCCAACCCGAAACACCTGCTTGTCGCATAACACCTACAAGTGGTTGCCTTTGAATAAAAGAGAGCGACATAGCTTGGTAGAAAATAAATATCCCCACAACAAACGCAAGCATCCCCATTGCAGATAAATTTAGATGAAATGCTTTTGTAAGAGACTCTAACTCGGCTTTAGAACTTCTAGTCAATTCCATCCCATTAGGCAGAATACTTTTAAGCTTTTCGAGTTTTTCTTCTGGCATATCTTCACATGCAAGCAACGAAAACCCACCTGTATTGTTAATCTCTCTTACTTTTGAAATATCAGCAAGAATTCGCGTACCCGTTAGAAGTTTATTATGGTCAAGTAGAAGCGGCCCTATCTTGGTACCATTATTTAATTCAATAAAATCGCCACTACTTTTCCCTAGATAAGAGGCTAATTCAGCCCCCATAATTAATGGCTTAGATGACTGCATCAAGCGTAATATTGAGAGATCTTTTTCGTGATGAAGCGATGAGAGCCCTAAAATAGAAACAGGGTCTACACCAACTATGGAAAGATCTCGGCCTTTTTGGGTTTGTATTCGTAGATTGTCAAAAGGTACACATTGATTGAAACCTTCACGCCGAAGTTGAATATAAAAACCTTGTGGAATTTTATTCGCACTGTATTTGGGAGTAATGGCATATGGAAGAGGGTTTGAAAACAGTGTTTCACTGTGCATATAACTCTGTTGTGCATGTTGATTAACGGCTGCCACACCTACGTAAACAGATACGCCTAAAGTAAGCCCGAACCAAACAAGCAGCAACTGTAAAGGATGACGCCGATAGTGCCCTAGTAGTGCTTTAACTACGGGCAACAACATGCAACTGTCCTCCTTGAAGACGAACGCACCCACCCATATGTTGCGCAACCTTTTCACTATGTGTAACCAGCAGTAAAGTACAATTTAACTGCCTGGCTAGTGAGGTTAACAAACGCATTACTGCCTCTGCATTTCGTTCATCTAAACTGCCTGTGGGTTCATCTGCCAACAACAATTTAGGTTCCATATACAAAGCCCGTGCGATCGCTGTTCTTTGTTGTTGCCCACCAGAGACTTCTTCTGGGTATCGTCCCAGTAGTGGCATTAAATCCAAAGCAGATAATATTTGACGCCACAAACCTTTATCTTCGCGCAGCCCTTTTAGCTGCCTACAAAAGCGGATATTGTCAGCGATATTTAGTGTCGGTAGGAGATTATATTGCTGAAAGACATGACCAATATTGTGTCTTCGATACGCAGTTTTTTGTACTTCGTTGCTATCGTGCATCGCAAAATTTGAAAACCAAATTTTACCTGAATCCGTTGTATCTAAACCGGCGATAAGATTGAGCAACGTACTTTTACCTGAGCCACTCTCTCCCATTAATGCGAGTTGTTCACCTTGTCTTAATTTTAGATCTGCCCCTTGTAGTACAGGATGGAATTCTCCACCATCAACATAGCCTTTACATAGGTCGGACAGTTCTAGCATTAACTATACACTCGTATTAATGGATTTAGGGAAGATGAAGTTACACTAATTACTCACTTTTCGGAAGTATTTTACCTAGGTGATCACATTATTTTAAGCAAAATGTAACAATAAGATGATATAGGTCCGAAATCTTTCAAATTAAATTGCAATTCTTAAAAAACAGCAACAGAAGTGGTTATTATTTAGACAAATGTCAACAGTGTTATCTTTCTATAAGATTTCGAATCCATTTTCTACTTTTCAGTCGATAGACAGAGCTAAAGCACTTAATGCACTCTTCAAGAAGAAACAGAGCATAAACGTATTCAGGTTTTAACCCGAGATAAACTGCAGCAAAAGCAGCAAGCGGGATACCAATAAACCATTGAGATATTACGTCTTGGTATAGGCAATACTTAACATCTCCGCCAGCTCTTAATACCCCAACAACAAGCGTTAGAGGTATTGACCTAACCACCATCCCAAAACAAAGAATCAAAATAAACTTATCTGCCAACGCACGAGTTTCTACCGTCAATGCACTAAACGAATCTAATATTGGAACTTGGATAGCATAGAGAACAATCGCCGTGGTTAACCCCAGCAATATAGAAAGGAAAAGTAAACCAATAGACTGGTAATAAACTGCATCATATTTCTTCGCGCCTATTTGATTTCCGGTGAGCACTGCCGCTGCATTCGATGTGCCGATAAGCAAACTAATACCAATTGAATCCACAGGTGTCATTACCGATAATGCCGCTAATCCTTGCACGCCTGTTTGTCCCATAATCGCGTGATAGGAAAAGATACCTGCCGCCCAGGTAAAAAATTCAATGTTGTTGGCAGCGACAAACGAAGAAAGCGAGAAACTTTATCTATTGTAAAAGCGACTTTTACATCCGGTAGCTTGAAGGCAAGGAGATTTTTTGTTTTATATAAAAAAGCATATAAGCAAATAACTTCTATAGCACCACTTAGCACTGTCGCAATCGCTGCTCCTTTGATACCCATAGCTGGCAATCCAAGATGGCCAAATATGAGAACCCAATTTAGAAACACATTTGAAATGATACCAATACCGCTAAAGAAGGTGCTAACACCTGGACGATGCATTGCTCTAAGTCCTACCGCCATACTGCTTACGCACGCAACCGCGAACATACTTAATGATGTAATGACAATATATTCACTTCCTAAAGCAATAACTTGAGCAGAGTCCGTCGCTAGGCCCATGATCTGTTCTGGGAAAATCATAAATAAAATGACGGTTAATAGAGCAAAAGCATTAGCGATAATCCAAGTTAGAGCTGTACTCTCTTTAACACCATTTTTATTACCAGCCCCCAAAACTGTGCCGTGAGTAACGCACCACCTGTGTTTACACCGACCAACATAATCGTTGTTACAAACATTGCACGACTAGCAACCCCAACAGCTGCGATATCTGCCTCCCCAAGTTGACCAAGCATCAAAACATCAACCAACCCTCTACTAGAAAACATAATGTTCTGTAGCGCAATCGGCAGTGCAATAGCAAACAGACGACGTAAAAAATCGCCTTTTGTATACTTGTAAACTAATGGTAAGGTGTTGGTCATATAGCCTCATTAAAACGAAAGAATGCACATTGATTATTATAGAAGTTTAAGCAAAAGATTGGCCTGAATAATCGCACGGGCATTCTACTCCCATTAGTTTGGGATCACCACGAAAAGGAATGATCTAAATCGCTATGGAAAAGAAAAAATATTAGTTCTTGGCGCTTCTGGCTATGTCGGCTCACAACTCATTCCATTGCTTCTAGAACAGGGTCATTGCGTCACGGCAGCGGCTCGACAGTTAGAGTATCTACAGGCTAGAGTTCAACCTCATACAAACCTCACGACGGTTTACCTTGATCTGGTCGATAAAGAAGCGACTAAAAACGTGGTAAGCAATCATGATCTTGTCTATTTCCTCGTACACGGAATGGCACATGGACACGACTTTTTAGAGTATGAGATATCTTTAGCAATTAATTTTAAAGATGCTTTATTAAATAGCAACGTTAAACACGTGGTCTACCTAAGTGCCATTCAGCCACAAACTGGAAATTCAGAGCATCTACTCGCACGTAAAAAAACCGGAGAGATATTAAAACAAGCCGAAGTTCCTGTAACAGAGTTGAGAGCCGGTGTGATTATAGGCCCTGGTTCAGCAGCATTCGAGATCATGAAAGATTTCACCTACAACCTACCCATTCTTATTGCTCCTAAATGGGTTGACTCAAAAGCCAACCCAATTGCGCTTAAAAACCTCAATCATTATTTACTGGCTCAGCTTCAAGAGTCACCGACACAGAGTCACTACTATGAAGTAGGTGGTCCCGACATTCTTAGCTATCGAGAACAATTTGGTGTTATATGTAAAGCCATTCATCATCCTCTAAGGCTCTGGTCTACGTCATTACTCACTCCTAAAATGGCTTCCTATTGGTTAGGGTTAGTGACTTCAGTGCCAGCGAACATCGGTAAAGCCTTACTTGCCGGGCTTGAGCACGATTATGTTGCAGACTCACAAGAGATCCGTAAAAAGTACCCACAACCGTTGATATCCTATCAAGATGCGGTAGCTCAATCGATTGGTGCCGAGGGTGAGTTTATTCGGAGCAATATTTGGGGGTTTGACCCTGCAGCTCTTAATAGGTGGCAAGCAGGGTATGGTTATTATCCAAAGGATGCTGGCGCTAAAATTAAAACGGACAAAACGGCTGAAGAGTTGTGGCAAGTAGTTAAACAGATAGGCAGCCCCAAAGAAGGCTACTTTTTTGCCAATATTTTGTGGCGAACACGAGAATGGTTAGATCTTTTTGTTGGTGGCGGAATACCCAAACGACGCAGCCCTGCAGGGCCTGAACTTAAAATTGGTGACCATATTGACTCGTGGAAAGTAATCCGCTGCGAACCAACTCAGTTTATATCGCTGCTTTTCGGAATGACTGCACCGGGGCTAGGACGTTTAGAATGTACCATCAAAGATCACGGCGACTACCGAGAATTAGATGTGAGAGCATGGTGGCACCCTCAAGGGTTTAGAGGCCTACTCTATTGGTTTGCAATGATGCCAGCGCACCTATTCATTTTTAAAGGGATGGTAAAAGCGATAGTGAAGAAAGCCTAACAAGATTAAAACAGAGCAAATAAACAAAAGGTTGAACTCTATCTAGCGTTCAACCTTTTATAAAACATCATCCGCGCTTAAAAACCGATTGGAATCTCAGCAACCTGATTACCTTGGTTTTTAGGATAAATTAGATATTCCCCATGATATTTAACGACCGATTTATAATCGGTGCGTTTGTGCAGCATAAAACCAAAGTCACTGGCAAGTCGTACAAATTCTGCATGATGACCTCGCACAAAGAAACTCATTGGTTTTACTAATTCTGAACCGCCTTCAAAACAATCATCACACTGCTTTGCACAGAGCAAGAAAGAGTTATCGCCTTCGGTAAACACTTGGATTTTTTCAGTTAGTTCGAACTCGGTACTTACGCCCCAATTCGCTTTCTCAAGAACCTCTAAAAAGGCTTCAATATCTGAATCTAAAATTGCTTTTGGCTCTTTATCTATCGGGAGTAATTGGCCATAAAATTTTGAAATATTTCTAAAAGTGAACATCAATTCAGATTGAGTTCCTTTGCTTCTCCCCATTTTTTGCCAGCGTACGAGATCATCACGTACACAGCGATCAAACCGCTGAGTTTTTAAACTTAGAGTGACCCATCGCACCAAAAATAAGTATTGCTAACTGGAGTGTTGGCTACTTTCCCTTTTTTATGTTGTTGCTCTAACTCTTCAAGAGCCAAGTTCACTACGTTTTGTATTTCAATTGAATAGATAGCCATTAAGCTTTACGTCCTAAAAACCAATAAAAAACCGCAGACATTACGGCGCAAAGTGTCATTATCAATATCATGGGTAGAGCACTATCACTTGGTAGCATAGAAACGATAACACCGATAATAGACCCGACACCAAACCTTAAAGTTCCTGCAAGCGAAGATGCCGTACCAGCCATACTAGGATAAGCAGATAGTAGTATGGCCATTGAATTACTACCTACCGTTGACATCATACTGATATAAAGCATAACGAAGGGAACGATACCCCACAATCCTATATCCGCTAACCACCCAAAAAACAGCCCAACGCCAGCAATTAACTGAATACTGATAGCAAAAGAAAGCATCCAATTAGAGCTCACTTTTCTCACGATTCGACCATTAACTGTTGTCATAATAATTAGGCCAACCACATTTAAGCCAAACAAATAGCCAAATTGAGCAGTACCTACACCATAGATATCAATGTATACAAAAGAACCGGCGGTTAAAAAAGCAAACATACCCGAAAAAGAGAATGCACCAGCAAACATCAAGCCTAAAGCCACCGGATTTGTAAATAAGCGAAAGTAGTTTTGCATCGTTGTTTTAAAACGTAATTTCTGCCTATTTTCGGGGGCTAGTGTTTCTGGAATTTTCCAAATAATCGCAGCGATCACCAAGCCAGAAAACAGCGTTAGTACCCAAAATATTGAACGCCAACCAAACCATTCGGCTAAATGACCACCTAACATAGGCGCAATAAGTGGAGCCACCATCATAACTAAAGTTATAAAAGACATGGTTCGAGCAAAGTCTTCTTTTTCGAACATGTCTCGTACTAAAGCTTGGATAACAACCGCAGCAGATGCCCCTGCGAATCCTTGTGCGGCTCGTACATAGGTAAGAGATTCAATATCCGATGTTGTTGCACTAAAAATAGAACCAATAGCGAATAAGAGTACACCTATAATCAAAATAGGTTTTCGACCGTAGCTGTCAGAAAGAGGGCCGTGTAACAACTGACCAATAGCAAACCCTGCGGTATACATGGTTAACGTTATTTGGACAGCGCCGGGCTCTACGCCTAATTCTTTCGCTATCGTTGGCATAGCGGGCAAATACATATCAATGGCTAGAGGCGTTAACGCACCGATCGCACCTAGGATGATAAACATTAAAAGGCTGAGCTGAGTTGTATTGCTAGTTGTCATTCGAGTCCGGAATAAAATTAATTAACATATTTACTAAATAAAGATAGTACTATAGATTAGCGATTAATGACAATTGTCATACAATTGTTATTTCCAGACCGAGTCTACTTCTTCTTCTGTCAAATAGCGGTATTCTCCTAACTCTAAATCAGGATCCAGTTCAATAGCACCAACACGCTCTCTGTGAAGGCCTTCAACTTTATTTCCTAGCGCAGCAAACATTCTTTTTACTTGATGGTATTTACCTTCAACTATGGTCAATAAGACTTCATTCTCAGTTATGACTTCTAATTTTGCTGGCAATGTCAGGTCGCGCTCATTTCTCAATTCAATCCCTTGTTTAAATTTAGTGACATAATCGTCTTGAATAGGATCGGCAAGCCATACACGGTACGTTTTTTCACACTTATGTTTAGGTGACGTGATTCTATGAGACCATTTCCCATCGTCAGTAATGAGCACCAGTCCCGTTGTATCAGCATCCAACCGTCCGGCAAAGTGTAGACTTTCCATCTTTACCTCATCGAGTAAAACAAACGCTGTCGGGTTAAATCCATCCTCATGTGAACAAACATAACCATCTGGCTTGAACAGCATGATATATTTAGGCCCGTGAAGCGTTAGTTCTCGGTTTTGCCATTCAACAACGCAGGCGTCCGTTAATTTATGTGCACCACTTTTTAATGTGGTTCCATTAACCATTACGTCACCGCTTTTTATGAGTTTTGTTGCTTCTTTACGTGTTGCACCTAATGCATCACACAAAAATTTATCTAACCGCATGAATACCTCTTCTTTTGCTAGTGGGGTATTATAGGGATCTTTATCCAATAAGTTGAACTATTTCACACTTTTCCTCTATGTATAAACTTCGCCCTTACCAAACGGATTCTGTCAAAGCCGTCATTCACTATTTTAGGAAGCACTCTTCCCCCGCTGTCATCGTGTTACCGACTGGTGCGGGCAAAAGTCTCGTCATTGCAGAATTGGCGCGAATCGCTAAAGGGCGTGTACTTGTACTTGCGCACGTCAAGGAGCTTGTAGAGCAGAATCATGCGAAATATGAAGGTTATGGCGAGACAGGCGCTATATTTTCGGCCGGGTTAGGCAGAAAAGAGACCAACCAGCAAGTCGTCTTCGCCTCCGTTCAGTCCGTGGTTCGGAATTTGGATGCATTCGCAAACCAATTCTCTTTGCTGGTCATAGATGAATGTCACCGTGTTCCTGACAACAAAACGAGCAGCTATCAGAAAGTCATTAGTTATTTAACAGAATTAAACCCAGGTATTAAGGTTTTAGGCTTAACAGCGACCCCATATCGATTAGGAATGGGATGGATTTATCAATACCACACTAGAGGACAAGTTCGCAGTGAAGAGCCGAGGTTCTTTAGAGACTGTATTTTTGAGCTACCTATACGATATTTACTCGATGAACAATTTCTAACACCAGCAAAGATGATTGATGCTCCGGTGCTCAGTTATGATTTCTCAGCCTTAACGCCAACGAATCTTGGTCGCTATAAAGAGTCTGATCTGGATTTGGTGATAAAAAGCTCGAAAAGAGCAACACCACAAATTGTTGATCAAATTATCCAGATGAGTGCCGATCGCCAAGGCATTATGATTTTTGCAGCAACAGTAAGGCATGCTCAAGAGATATTATCTCTTCTCCCACAAGAAAGCTCAGATATCGTCATCGGTGACACACCAACCCCTGAACGCGACCGAATCATTCAAAGTTTCAAAAATAAAGAGATTAAATTCCTAGTGAATGTTTCCGTACTAACAACCGGATTCGACGCGCCACATGTGGACCTAATTGCCATTCTTCGTCCAACGGAATCCGTCAGTTTATACCAACAAATCGTTGGACGAGGGTTACGCTTGTCAGAAGGCAAATCCGAATGCCTTGTTTTGGATTACGCTGGTAATAATTACGACCTTTATCAACCGGAGGTAGGCAATCCACAACCTGACCCAGAAAGTGACATTGTCACAATACCCTGCCCTGCATGTGGCTTTAATAACAATTTTTGGGGTAAGGTAGATAACAACGGCTATTTGCTTGAGCATTATGGCCGACGTTGCCAAGGTTACCTTGAAGAAGAAGATGGCACTCGTGAACATTGCGGTTATCGTTTTAGAGCTAAATACTGTCATGAATGCGGCGCGGATAACGACATTGCCGCGCGCATATGCCACGAATGCGATGCAACCCTTGTTGACCCAGATAAAAAGCTACGAGAAGCACTAAACCTCAAAGACGCGTTAGTATTTGAGTGTAAAGATATGCAGTTAACTGTTCTAAAAAATAGCTCGGGTAAAAATCAATTGAAAGTCACCTTTATTGGCGACAACAACGCGCAAGTCCATGAATTTTGGTCTTTAACTAGTAAAAGACAAAAAGACGATTTTTATAAACGCTTCGTTAGGCCTCATTTAGCTGACCGACATCGTCCTTTTGATGAATCTTCTCCAACTCGCGTTGTTGCCAATCAACATCGCTTTCGATTACCCCTTTTTGTTATTGCTAGGAAGTCAGGTCGTTTCTGGAAAATGAGAGATAAAATATTCGAGGATGAAATTCGAGAAAAATAGCGAAATCAACCTAACTCTATTGCTCGAAAAAGGCAAGAATGGTAGTATCCGCGCTCGCAAACAACTAACCAACGGTTATGAGTTTGTGAAACACATTATCGGCTAGGTCGCTACGCTGATAAACAACACTAATTTTTTACTAATTTGAGAGTAAATACTATGAAATTCGAAGCAGTAGTACGTACTGAACTAGGTAAGGGTGCGAGCCGCCGCCTACGTCACGCGGGCCAATTCCCAGCAATCGTTTACGGTGGTGAAGCAGCGCCAGTTTCTATCGCACTTCTACACTCTGATGTTATCCACCAAATGGATAAGCCAGAATTCTACGAAGGCATCACTCTAGTGATCGACGGTGCAGAAGTTAAGGTTAAGCCGCAAGACGTTCAACGTCACGCGTTCAAGCCAAAAGTTGAGCACATGGACTTCATCCGTATCTAATTCTGCTACCACAGATTAGAAAAGGATAAATCCAACTTTTTGCATAGAGATTATCGGCCCTTACCATCCGAGACATCTAAAAATTAGAAACCCCAGATGCTACCAACATCTGGGGTTTCGCCGTTTTTGGTAGCCTATTTTTCATGTGCTGAGTATTGCAAACCTACGCTATCAATTAATACCAATTCTAACAAACAACTGACTAGATAAAATGGGAACGCTACAACTTACTATTTCCAGCCTAGAAGCCATTTCTTTTGGTCTTTAAGGTCGTTCCAATCTATTGCTTGAGCACGTTTAGACATCACTGCTTCTAGTAAACAGTGAACGACATCATTACCTTCTAGTTCAAGTTCCGTTACTAAAAAATGCTTTTCTTTCTTTATCGGATTAACCGCTGTCCATTTGCTATTAAGTAACTTTTTAGGATTAATTTTGTTTATCAACACTCTTGTTCCCCTATACTGGTACTTTAAGTCGTCTAACTTACTACTCTAATAGTAGGTTACTTTTTCTAAACAAGCGTCTTCGCATTCACCTACTCTACTTAGTCTATTAACCGAGTAATATAATATGTGTATTTTAAATGAAAACGCCACCTCCATAAGGCGACTGCTTCTAACAAGTCTTATTTTCAACGTCTCGCTCACGCACGCTTCTGTCTTAGAATTTAATCTAACAGAATTCTCTCTGCATGATTTATCAAACTGGGAAACCAAATCATTTAACGGACATACCGACTATCAAACTATCGATATCGACAACCTTTCCGTACTTAAAGCCTATAGTAATGACAGCGCATCAGGGCTTGCATTGGAGCGCAAGATAGATCTATTAAAAACACCATTTATCAATTGGTCCTGGCGTATAGAAAACCGATTAACCGAGATGAATGAGCAGACCAAAGAAGGCGACGATTACGCAGCAAGAATTTACCTAATTATCGATGGTGGATGGGCTGTTTGGAACACGAAAGCTTTAAATTTTGTATGGTCATCTAATCAAGCCAAGGGAACAAATTGGAACAACGCTTATGCTGGAGACAACGCAAAGATGGTTGCGATACGCGGTAAAGAAGCTGAGCGAAAAAAATGGTATACCGAAAAACAGAATGTTTACCAAAGCTTGATTGAAGCGTTTGGAGATAAAGGGAGTGAAGAAAAAAACCTAAACGCGTATCGATATATTGATGTTACCGCTATAATGACTGATACAGACGACAGCCATCAAAGCACAACGGCTTACTACGGAGATATCATCTTTTCTGCCAAATAATCATTTAGTAACCGTAATTATACCAACAAAGCATTCTATGCATAAAAAGCCATTACCTGATGTTTAAAACCATTTAAAGGACTAATGTCAAAACAACCACATCATTATATTTATCAGTAAGTTATATTATTATCCAGCTCAGCTTTCAAACTAAACCATGCTGTTACCCTTAATTTTGTGCACATAACTTAATTTAAGCTTGCACATTTAGATAATTCCTAATATATAAGTAGATAGTACCTTTTTATTTTCTTAATGTGAGCAATTCATGGCGTCTGATATTAATACAGTGAAAGAAGATTTCATCGAGTCACATCATAAAAGAGAGATCCCTTTTACTTGGTACCCTAATTCCAATGAATTCAATATCGATCAAGACACGCTACATAAGTCACTGATGACTGGTGTCGGTACTGATAATGATATGAGCTCCATAGAAAAATTTGTAGGGCTGTTCTCTACAGAAGATAAAAAACGAATTGTCGAAATGCTCAAAAAGGTACTTATCGGAGAGAACCCCCTCCAATCAAAGTATGTATTGTCGCCAATAATAACAATGTTAGCTTAAGCGTAATCTCAGCGAAAAAAATATCGGAAAACCTCGTCGCAGGTATGCTGATGCCGTTATTTTTGCCTCCTACACAAGAACATTTATCATCATTTTATTATCAACTTTTTGAAAATGACCATCATGGAATGGTGGTCACGGATGCAGAAACACGGATATTAGGTTGTAACAGTTTATTTGAAAAATTCACTGGTTATCACATTGACGAGATTATAGGAAAAAAGACCTCGATTTTTAACGCAGACAAACATGGCAAAATATTTTTTGAGGGGATGTGGAAAAAATCGATGTTAGAGGGTTTTGGTCAGGACTTATTCTAAGTAAAACAAAAACTGGCAAAACGATACCTCAAGAACTCCTAATACAAAAAATTACTGCACCTGATGGCCATGTTTACTATTTAGGTACAACCCAAGACCTATCAGACAAACTCTACCGTGTTGCGGGTATAGAGCATGGTGGCATTGAACTGCTAACCCAGCTACCAGGTGAAGATGAGTTCTACATAAAACTTCAAGATATTCTCAATTTTCTTGAAGAAAAACGTGGGCTAATGGTGATTTCATTTGTCCCTAATTTTGAGCCATCCTTTGAATTTGAACACAAAAAACAGTTAGCCAGTGCACTAGCCTATTATGAGGATGACTTTTCAGCCGGTTTCTTAAAGAAAACCGTATTTACAATCGCTATTACTTACGAGCGCTCCTCTGAAAAACCCCATTCATTATCCATATTTGAAGCAATCCGAGAACGATTTAATGCGATAAAACACCGAGTAGATAGCGACGTATACAAAAAAATCACAGAGTGCAGCATCGGGGTATCCGTTCTTGGCATTGATGCCAATAATGAACAAAAAATGCTTTCCCATTCGCTCCAAGCGATGTATGAAAAACATTCTTCAAACAACACAAAAATTTGTTTTTATAATCGAACATTGCACCAAAAAGCCAAAAAGAGGGAAATAGAAGAAGAGATCATTCGAAGTGCCGTTGATGAGAAAACAATGGAAGTTTTTTCCAGCCAATTATATGTACCCGCAACTGGAAGGTTCAAAAACTAGAAGCCCTATGTCGATTCAGAGATTATGATGGCCAACTGCTTGATACTCAATCTATGATCAAAGTAGCCGAAGATCTTTCACTAATCTCAGAGTTAGACCTTGCTATCGCCGATAAAGCAATCAGCAGCAGAAATCAACTTGCAAAGATGTTTGGTAATGATGTAGAAATCACGATCAACGTATCTTTAAACTCTGATAAGCCAATGAAAGACTTGTTCAGTGACCTCATGGCAATATTTAAAAAATATCTACATCATTTACCCTATATTACGGTTGAGTTAACTGAGAGTGCCTATTTTAATAGCGAACAAAAAGACAGTAATTTACTCTTTCAACTTCGAAAAAAAGGACTCAATGTAGCAATTGACGATTTTGGAACTGGCTATTCTTCATTTTCATATCTTAAAGACGGTAATTTTGATCTACTAAAGATAGACCGAGACTTCGTTACCAATCTTACCGTTGGCTCAAATAACTACTATATTGTTAAAATGATTACACACCTCGCACACACTCTTGAAGTGAAAGTGGTTGCTGAAGGGGTTGAAAGCATTCAAGAGGTAAATATTTTAAAAGAGCTTAAAGTAGATTATTTGCAAGGGTTCTATTTTGAAAAACCGATGCCAATTGACAACTTATCGGCGGATATTAATATAAATAGCAAACTAAAGGATTTAGTTGACCTTGATGTCGTGGATATCGAGCTTATTAGCTACCCTCCAATGCTGTCACCTCATCATACATTAAAAGAAATCAAAGAATTATTTGAAAACAGCACATTTTCTGCTTTACCTGTAGTAGTTGATAAAAAATGTGTTGGCATAATTACGCGTGAACAATATAACTTACACGCCACCCCCTCTCTAGGAACCGATAGAGAAACCATGCAAGATTATCGCTCTCTAACCAAACCCGCCACTGCCATGATGAATGCAAAAATGAAAGTGGTACATGAGACAATAAATGACGGAGAGATTCACGAGAAGATACGTAATAACTATCCTTTCCCTTGGGCTGTTATAAATGATGCTGGCGAGTATCTTGGCATTATTGACAGTATAAGTATGAATCACTATTTAAGTGAGCGTTAGCTGGCCATATTAGAAAAGCAAAGTATCGAATCTAGATACTTCTCTCATTCATAGTTAGAGATCCCCACATCTCATCATAATAGCTATAGTGACCTATTTTTTATGATTACGAACCCAAAATTAAATAAATTTAACCTTTTACACCTTCCTGCGTCCATACTTACATAAAAGCCTATGGGAGTTGGAATAAATGTCTACAGTATTCAAAGAAGAGCTTCAATCTCTTGCACTGAAAGGTAATGCGGATCACCAACAAGATGGCTCCGTTGCATGGAGTTGGCACATTGAGGATGACGTATTTTCTGTAGACCCAATGGTAGTCGCTTCAACACTACAACATAATGACCCGATCAATAAAATTGAAGACTTGGTATTACTGATGGGGGATCTCAGTAAAGAAGTGTTTGTTAATATACTCAAACAAACCATTCAAGACAAAGGTGTACACTTCGCCAATATAGGCCTGAAAACTCAAAATAAGCATTCGTTCTACTGTCTGGTAAAAGCGAGATGGGCTTCAGACAAGATAATTATTGGTTATATTAAACCATTAATTTTTAATCTCGCAGAAGCTGATATCAGCGCCCTATTTTATCAACTTGTTAATTGCAACCACCATGGCATTATTATTACAGATTCAAAAACTAGGATACTCGCCTGTAATAGTTATGTAGAGAAAAGTTCAGGCTACCTACAAGAAGAATTGATCGGTCAAAAAACGAGTCTATTTAACGCGGGGAAACACAGCCCAACCTTTTTCACCTCTTTATGGAACAAAGTCAATAACGACAAACATTGGTCTGGACATATTCTTAGCCGACGTAAAGATGGAAAATGTATCCCACAGGAACTCACTATTCAGAAAGTGGATATTAGCGGTCATGTTTTTTACTTAGGTATTACTTTAGATCTGTCTAAACGCCTTTATCGCATCGAAGATAAAGATCATGGTGGTATTGAGTTATTGACGCAGCTTCCTAGTGAGGGTGAGTTTAAGAGGTCATTGGTTTATGCTATTGCCGAATTAAATGAAGGCATAGGATTACAATTACTTACTTTCACACCAACATTTAGTGCTCGATGTGAGATAGAAGAAAAAAATCAATCGCCAGCGCGTTATCCTTTTTTAAGGGCAAGCTTATCGCGGGTTATCTTGGAGGAAACACCTTCGCAATTGCACTGCCGTATAAACTCACCGAAGAAGACGTGCAACTTAAATCTCTTTACGAAGCCATTAAAGAGCTTGCTGCTTATTTAAGAGAGGAGTTAGTTTCCAGTGTTTTCGCTACACTTTCTAGCTGTTCAATTGGTGTTTCTGTTTTAGGCACGGATGCGGACACTTCAACTAAACTGATATCTCACGCACTTCAAGCCATGTATGACAACTATAACGAGTCAGGCAACAACATAAACTTTTATAACAATGCTTTACATCAAAAAGTAAGTAGAAGAGCGGGATTAGAGGAAATCGTTAGAGAGTCGATAAAGAACAAAACATTTATGGTTTATTATCAACCCATCGTAAGTGTGAGTGATTGGCAAGTCGCAAAATTCGAAGCACTGTGCCGATTTAAAGATAAAAACGGGGATATTCTTAACACTCAAGAAATGATCACGATTACAGAAGATTTAGGGCTCATTTCAGAATTAGATTTATGCGTTGCTCAACAAGCTATAGCGGATAGAAAACGGCTTTCGAGTTACTTCAATAGGCAAGTCGAAATTACCATAAATTTTTCGATGAACTCTGAAGACTCAATTACAAAAACATTCAGTAAAATTTTTAAAATGCTTAGACCTTACGCCCGTGACTGGCCTTATATTACTGTTGAACTAACCGAAAGCGGGTATTTTGACAGTGAAGAGTTAGCAGAAGGTATCTTATATGCCCTAAGAAAAAAGGGAATCAAAGTTGCGATTGATGATTTTGGAACGGGTTATTCTTCCTTCTCTTATTTAAAAGATGGTAATTTCGATCTTCTTAAAATTGATAGAGAATTTGTAAGAGACATCAGTAAAAATTCACCAAATTTTTATATAGTGAAGACAATTGTTGCTTTAGCACATACGCTCGGTGTGGGCGTTATTGCTGAAGGTGTTGAAACCATATCTGAAGTCACACTTCTGAAGACACTAAATGTCGATTATATTCAGGGCTTCTTATTTTCAAAGCCAATGCCTGTCGATCACACTATTCCTTCCATTGGTTATAAAAAATTAATAGCCAATATTAACGAAGTGTCGCCTATTAGGACAAACGTTAAGTTAGTTGTTCCTGCCCCCACGGTGTCAAATAGTGATGACCTATCGGTTGTGAAGGCAATTTATGAAACGAATAAATCCAATTTTGTGGCGGTTATCGACGGAAAGCGCTGTGTAGGCTTGATACATAAAGCTAATTACAACCTTCACGTTTCTCCTAGTGTAGGAACAAATATAGAAACGACGGGAGACTTAAGGTTACTGCAAAAGAAAACCCATCAAATAATGGATTCCTTACTGTTTCGAGTAAATATCAAAATCAACCATTCCGAACTTTTTGAGTTCATAGAACAAGATCAGCCGTTTCCGTGGGTCGTTGAAGATGATAAAGGCGCGTTTATAGGTTTAGTCACAAAAACAAGTGCATTAAAAACCATTGCATTGGGTAGCTAGTATCTAGTGGTAGTTATTCAAAACGGTTAAACATACATTTAAAAGTTTATTTTTTCGCAGGGTTAAATTTTAGTGACAATGACTTATTCCTGCCTAGGCTTTTAGCTAAGTAAAGTTGTTGATCGGCAATGTTAAACATTTCGCTGTATAATTGTGTAAAGACAATATTTTCAGCATTAAAATCACCGGGCTCTATAAAGCACATACCTACCGATATAGACACTATACCGTGTAACGTATTCCCTGGATGTTCTATGCCTAAATCTTCAATCGCTTGCCGTATCTTATCCGCTTTAATTATGTGGTCGTCATTAATATAATCTTCGAGCAGTATGACAAACTCTTCTCCGCCGATACGATAACACTTGTCCCCATAATCTAGAACTCTCAGCATCGATTGTCCTACTTCTTTAATGACACTATCCCCTGCAGCATGTCCATATTTATCATTAAAGGCTTTAAAATTATCTATGTCACAAATCAAAAGCGCAAAGTTACTCCCAGTAAGTACGGCATGTTCGAGTGACGGCTCTGCCTGACGAGAGTATTTATGACGAGAACCTAAGCCAGACAAAGAGTCGGTGTTGGATTTTTCTCTTAAATCACTCACTTGAGATCTAATTTCGCTAATCAACACTATAAAAGACCTCGCTAAGTCCCCTATCTCATCGCGTCTATACCTTTCTCGTATCTCATCCGTTCTTATACTCTCAACGTCAACACTCATGTGTTTTGAAAGCCGTTTAATTGGAGATACCAGCCTTTGGGTCACAATGAGTATAAGTACAAAAGAAACAAGAACCGCTAAAGCTGCTTCTAAAACTATATCTTTCAATAACTGTTTATGTAATGCCGCTAATGCACTCACATCAAAAACACCGGTTAACCTACCACTGCTTTGATTTCTAAGCGGAACTGATATTTGAATTTGGTACGATCCAGAATCAAAATAAAACGGGACTTCGGGTGTTTCAATTTGTAACCCGAACTCACTGAATTGCTTACTAGCCGCTAAACTTTTTAAGCCTTCTTGATAATCGGTCTTCGTCTTTTGAATGATGTAATCTAGCTTTGCTCGTTTCTCAGTGTCGGAGGCTGCTGTTTTTTGAAGTAGGTGTTGGAACTTTGCATTCAGTTCCTTTGTATTTTCAACCTCTTGTAATGACAAATCTTCACGCCAAATAATTTTTTTCGCGAAAATATCGTACATGCACTAGCTTAGATTGGTAATCTGATAGCCCTTTAATATCTAGAAATAAAAGATTTTCATGTGCATAAAAAGCGTCGACTTGAGCCGGAAGCATTAAATTGGAGTAATTACGCCCCGCAACCAAAATAGACAAATCTTTAACGTGGTATAACAACGCATCTTCAGCTCGTAAAGATGCCTGATTGACGTGTAACTTCCACTCATAGTTATATCTCGCTAGGCTCATTCCCATTATCAGTATCAAGACCAGTACAAAATGGGAAATAATTAGCGTTTGATTAATAGTCAATACTGGTAAACCAGTGCTCTTCATATTACTTTTCTTTTGTTTCAGGGGTAAAACACGTTCCGTTAATACAAATATCTTTATAGGTATAATGGCATGCGTGGCAATAGTCGGGGTCTAACGAAAGGTGTGTATCACTAATATCCTCACCGTTAAAATCATAACTACCATAAATGGGGAACCCTCCTACATGCTCAGTTACCCATATAAGATTACCTGACTCCGCTACAGCGATAACCGTAATTCCATCGGTATATGGTCCATGTGTTCTATATTGTTCAAATTTATCAGGATGAACACGTATCGTTAACGGAGAACCTTGTCCTCCATTAATCCAAGTGTACGAATAGACAGATTCTTGATCGAAAAGAGAAGCATCATCAGGCAGAACGGTATCTGCTGAATAAACCTTGTGGCGAGCGACAACAGGCCACTCCTGCCAATCGACAGGAAAACTCGCCATTGAGGCAGATTTACTATGACTAGAGATAAACATTATCATTACGACAGCAAACGAAGTTGTGCAGTACCGATGCATATCGGTCTCCTAAACAGATGTTAAACCTATTATTTGGTTCTATGTCTCTGCTTTAACATGTTTTATGAATTTCTCAACTGACTATATATTAGTATATATCGTGATTTTACAGAGTGCTTATGTTAAGTAGAAAAAGTGGCTATATATCAAACTGAAAATATACTTTTCAGTTGAATTAGGGATAATTTTTACCACTAACATTTTTATTGTCTATAATGTCGGAAAATTGCCAGCAACAGTCGAAATCAACTAAACATGAAAAAATTAACCATCCTTGATGGTGGAATGGGCCGCGAACTTAAACGTATGGGAGCGCCTTTTTCTCAACCACTTTGGAGCGCTCAAGCCCTTATCGAAGCACCTCAATTTGTTCGCCAAGCCCATCAAAATTTTATTACAGCAGGAGCACAAATAATTACCGTTAACAGTTATGCCTGCGTACCTTTCCATTTAGGAGAAGAACGTTTTCAAAATGAAGGACATAAGTTGGCTCGCCATGCCGCAAAAATAGCCCGAGAAGTCGCCAACCAATCTTGTGACAGCAGTCTCAATGTCATCGTTGCTGGAGCGCTACCACCTGCATTGGGTAGTTACCGTCCAGACTTATTCAATCCTGAACAAGCTAAAAGCATATATAATGTACTCGTTGAAGCTCAGAACCCGTTTGTCGATGTATGGCTTGCAGAAACCATATCAAGTATTGCAGAGCTAGAAGCGAACTACCTCGCTCTTAAAGAGACAGAAAAAGACATTTATTATGCGTTTTCTTTAGAAGATGTAGAACCAGGGGAAGCTCGACTTCGTTCCGGTGAACTGGTTAAAGAAGCCGTGGAAAAAGCGTGTCAGTTTCAGGCCAAAGGCATCTTCTTTAACTGTTCAATTCCCGAAGTGATGGAAGGTGCAATTGAAGACGCGAAAAAGATAATTGATCGCAACAATGCAAAAATTGAAATTGGCGTTTATGCCAACAATTTTTCACCTATTTCAACAGTGCATTTTGCTAACGATACCATTTCATCCGTACGTGAGCTTTCACCTCAAACGTATCTTCAGTTTGCTAAACAGTGGCACAAACAAGGAGCGACTATCATCGGTGGTTGTTGTGGGATTTCACCACAGCATATTCAAGCGCTGAGTGACTGGAAAAATAGTGTTTCAGACCTATAGATACTAAAGCGACAATGCAAATGTAAGCAAAACTGGCAATGTTAATATACTGAAAAAATTACTAAACAAAACCATCGATGCCACTTTTGTGGGTTCGATATTAAAGCGGTCAGCAAACAAAAAATTCATCACTGCCGGTGGCAACATGGTAAACAACACCATCATTTGTAACTGCATAGTTGGCAATGGAATAAAAAAATAGATAACCGAAAATGAAACTGCACCGGTGAAAAGCGACTGTATTGTACAAAGCACCCCCACCTTCAACCCGCTCAACTGCATATGGCACATTTGAGCCCCAAGTGATAACAACATCACTGGAACGGCAGCTTGACCTAGTAAGGTTGTCGCATCGAAGATAGGCTCCCAAACACCGATGCCTGACAAATTTAGTATAAGAGCGGTAATTGACGCTAGAAATATGGGCAAACGCACTACCTGTTTAAACGGGTTACCACCTGTAAGCAGAGTTAATCCTAAGCTGATATGTAAGCACGCTGACACGACAAAAAGCAACACCGCAGGAGCGGTAGCGATGTCACCAAAGGTATAAGCAAATAATGGGATTGCTAAGTTCCCACCATTGCGAAACATATGCGGTGGAGCCCATGTTTTATAGTTCAATTTTGCGATCCGGCAGATAGGCCACATCAATAGACCTGGCAGCAAAACCGAAATAAATGATGCACTTAGTAGAGGAACCTGAGTCGCATCAAGTGGCATAGCGACAAGCGAAGAAAACACCAAAGCAGGCGTAAAAGCGTCCATATTGATGCGATTAATGGGTCGAAAATCCGGCTTAAGCCATCGCCCAACCGAAAAACCAACGGCAACGAGCGCAAAAACAGGAAAGAGTATCCCTACAACCTGCTCAAACATATCTCTTCCTACATCACCAAATCAATGCCTTCAAGTTATCGTATTTTCCAATATTTTAAAAGTCGTTTAGCAACAGAAGGTTATAGAAAACCAGTTATCAATAAGACGGATATCAAGAAGATGAGCATCAAGGTAATAGCTATCAAAGTGTTTGTCATCAAGGTAATAGTTTGTCATCAAGGTAATAGTCATCAACGGCCCATTTATCAGTGGCCAATTAAAAAGCCTAAACAAACTATTAATCCTAATTTCATTTCAACGACTAAACTGATTTATTATCAGTCCACTAAACTTACTTATAATAGAGCGATACCGTCGCCATTGAATTCACGGTTCCAACCGTGACAGTGTCTTTAGTTTGTATGTATTTAGCAACAAACGGAATATTGTATACCTTTGCCGCCTCAGTATTACTTCCACCGACTAACCACATATTATCAGTCGTAGGAGTTGGGCCATAAGTAACCGGAGTGACGTTATTATTTGCAAAAAGTTGCACCCCGACCCCTGTCGCGCTAGAGCTTTCATTTAAGGTTAGAGTTTGAGTAATATTTGATGGCGAGTTAGCATCTGTCATTGCCACCGAAACCGTAACACCAGGACCACAAGACAAATTCACGGAAAAAGATTCCGCCCCCACGGTTGTCCCTACCCCTGTAAAACTGTTTATCATTGCAGATCGCATGTGCACCGTTTGGGTTTTGTCGTCAATGATGCAGGTATTACCTGTTACCGTAAAGGAAAAAGCATTATAGTAGACTGGCCAACCAACATACTCGACATACGCATTCGGATTTGAAGAAACACCGGCTCTTGCTATTTGCCGCCGGCTTAAACTATAGGTACCGGGGTACATTTGTCCCATAAAGACGAACCTGACCTGATGCCTTATACCATAGCCTGCTCGAGAACCATCAAGCACTTTATGGTCTCCGGTTAAAGGGTGCGAATAACCATCATAAGTATGTACAATATAACCGATGTTTTCGTACTCCGTCGGATAGATAAGGTAAGCGCCGTGAGCACCGTCTCTCCCCCGCCCGTGGTCCCTATTACATCCATATATTCTACAGGTTTCTGTCGAGTGCTCCAGTTTGTTAACCCCCTGGGCAGGAGCCAGTACCAGAACCAAGAAGAAGAAACACCTCTTTTGCACTCCAATCACTTAGCTTTTGTCCACCTATTTGTGTGTCTAACATGGCGAAATCACGCACAATAGGCGTTACCGCACCATCTCGAAAAGCGATTAAACACGACGCGGACGCCGTATTAACAACGGAGAATAATACGAAGAAAATAGCCAGACTTTTAAGTGGTAAACACCACAACATAACAAAGGTGCTGTTCTTCTTTATTTGAATATATTGCATTGCCGTTAAATTAACCTTTAATATTGAAAACTTCTGAAATTTAGGCTTATAAAAAAACTATTTATCCAAAGCAAATAATGGGTTTATCGAAAATCCCGCGATGTTGAGTGCTATAGAGTGTTTTAGTATGCAGTGTCAAAACACATGTCATTTATAAGTAAGCGATATCATTGACATAGCGTTCACAGACCCTGGTGTGATGTCGGCTTCTGTCTGGATATAATTTGCAGTAAAAGGAATATTATACGTAGTGGCTTGCGCAGTAGTGCTGCCTCCGATAGACCAAACATTTTTCGCATCTAAACCCATACTGAAAGTGACTGGATTAGCATTATTATTAGCATAAATTTGCAAGCCTACCCCTGTCGCCGTAGAACTGTCATCTAAAGTTAGGATATCCGTATTATTTGTTGGCAAATTTACATCGGTCATGATTGCAGAGAGCGTGATCCCGGCTCCGCATTGCACCTTAATTGAAAAAGGTTGTGAGCCCACCTTAGAGCCTACACCATTAAAATTACCTTCTGTTGCCGACGCTAAGGTTACCGTTTGGTTCTTGTCATTAGCATCAATGGTGCAGGTATTGCCTGTTACCGTAAACGTGTGACCATTGTAATACACTGGTATGCCGCTGTGCTCTTCAAAAACATCTTTTTGCTCAGAAACCGCCGCCCGTGAAACTTGTCGCCTTGCTAAGGTGTATACTCCTGGCAGTATTTGCCCGAAAAATACAAACCTAATCTGATTTCTTATCCCTTTGCCCGAATATCCGCTAGGGTACGTTTTAACTTGATTGTCGCCTGTAAAAGACCCTGTATATATATCGTAAGCGTGCACTATATAACCAATATTGTCGTACTCGGTTGGGAACACAGAATAAGTACGAGTACCTCCCGCACCACCTCCGCCACTCGTCACTATTGAGCCTATGCTTGCAGGCAACGAAGTAGGCCTAACTGACCAAAGAGACATATTGCCGGGGTTAGGACAAGGTGCGTCCGGCCCAGCAATGCTTAATGCGTAAACACCTGGTGCAGACCAGTTACTTAGCCTTATTCCTCCAACGGTAGTATTTAGCATGGCAAAGTCGTTCACGATAGGGGTTAGCGTACCATTTAGTGATGAGTGAAAAGTTAAACATTCCGCAACGACACTTTTACTGTTAAAGAAACCACACAATAAGATAAAAATTATCGTTTTATTTATATAAAAAACTTTCATACATAATAACCCTGATAGTTCGTAAACACTCAAAATAGAAGCGTGCATATAATTAAATAGCACTTTTTTATTCGTTTAGGAACTACGGTACTACGCATGGCTTTATTCCAACATGGCATCGGAAAGCAGATAACTAGAAATACATGCTAAACTTTAGTTTTATGGGTAAAAGTAGGAAACGTAAAAGGTTTAGGTTGGACACAATATCGCTTACCAATAAGCTACAACAATAAGCTACAACAATAAGCTACAACAATAATTTATAAGATATTGATTTTAGATTTAATAATGAGAAATCAACTCATCTAAAAAGGTAAATTTAGAGTGGCATAAGTACCAACCGACGTTGATGCATGCACGTTAATCAACAACGTCGACCGTACATTGATAAGCTGCTAATTCTTATCCAACCAGTAGAAAATATCTTGGTACACTTCATCTTTATTGATTTCATTTAGCAGTTCATGGCGCGCTCCAATGTAGATATTGGTTCGCACACTTAAACTCCCCCTTCTCTCAGTGCGTTTTCAAGCGCCGTAATCCCTTTGCCATAATTGTTAACAGGATCGCTATCACCACTAATTATCATGATCGGTAAATCTGCTGGTATTCGCGCAAAGGCCTCGGCAGAACTCATGTCCGTTAATCCTTGCAATAAATCGATCCAAAATTGGGGCGTCGGTGTAAAACCACAGTAAGGATCTGCGATATACGCATCAACGATGGATTCATCCCGACACAGCCAATCTTGCTCAGTACGAAGTGGTTTAATCTTGCTGTTATAATTGCCAAAAGATAACTTTTCTAAAAATGGACTTGGTGTAGAGCCACCAGTGAAAACCTTAACCAACTTGGCCGCGATCAAACCTAAGCGGAACATAAGCACCCCTTGGTGATTTGACCCACATAACACTAACGCAGACAACTTAGTGCCATTTTGAACCGCATAATGCCGTGCCGCAAAAGACCCCATACTGTGACCAAGCAAAACCGGCTTTACCTCATATTCTTCATTTACGAAGTCGATAACTGAATCCAAATCATCTAATACCAGTTGCCAGCCATTTATATCAGCAAAATGCCCGAGTCGTTCTGCATTGGGTCCGTGACCCCGATGATTTGCACCAAATACGGCGATCCCTTGCTTATTACAAGCTTTAGCAAAACTGTCGTACCTTTCAATATGTTCCGCCATACCATGGCTCAATATTATTGCTTTGTTGCACGCAGTATCAGGAAACCAAACATGCAAATCAAAATTCTTACCGTCTTTCGCTAACACTCTCTGTTTCATTGTTTCATTTCGCCGCCAAGTTAATCTGTTATTCAGATTAGCCTTATTGCTTCTATCTGCAACTTACAAAGCGTTAAACAGTGATCAATCCCGCACAAAATAAATATGAATCAGATTCATATTAGACAAAGTAAACGACACATAGTAAAACATGAATAGGATTCACATTTTATCATTAGAACATAAATTTTAAGGCCGACTATGCCACGTACTCACACTATATTTGGAAACCCGGTTTCTGCTAAAGTCATCAACAAAGCAGAAAAACAAAAACAAAAATACCTACGCAAGTTTGGTGATGATAGCGGTAACGAATATGGGCTTACCTTACAACCAGATCCAATATTAACACCCGCATTCGATACAATGATGGTAGAAGCAGGCAACGCTCCTCGACCTATTGAAAGTGGTAAAGCATTGTTGATTGGTAATATCCGTATGGGTTATGGCCACTATAGAATTGCGATGGCTATCGCTTCAGCCGCTAAACACTTTGGCTATATTCCTTACTGGTTTGACATGAGTTCATTTGAACAAACGACGGGTACTAAGGTAATAACCCACCTAAACAAGCTTTATTCTTTGGGTTCTCGGTTGTCTCAAAAGTCGTCGCTTTTTAATCGGTTTTACTGGGATCCTCTAAATAGTAAAGGCTTTCTTAAACTTGAGTACAACGCAATAGACCAAAAAGTTGCCGAGCTCATGACACCAATTTTCAAAACTATCCCAACTGATATTCCCTTTATCGGAACCCATACCTGGACGGCACAAGCCGCCGTTCACGCAGGGATGAACCGTGTCATTAACGTAATACCCGATAACTGGCCTATGGGGCTACATCTTTCTGAAGGTTCAATACATACCGTACAAACGCCATCTTCTTATTTTGGTTATAAAACCTTAAAAGGAATGGCAGAAGGTGAACTAACTCCGATGCCAGAAAAGTCCGTGTATAACGTGGGTCATTATATCGATCACGAGTTGTTGCAAGATCTTGAAGGCGATACACAAAAGCGACTCGACAGAATCGCCAACAACAAACCAAAACGACTTTTGCTCACAGTAGGTGGCGCTGGTGCTCAATATGAACTTTATCGAGATATCGTTTTAGGATACAAAGATCAGATAGACGCTGGTGAACTGGTTATCTATATCAATGTAGGGGACCATAAAAGTGCTTTTGGAAAACTGCGCAAAGATTTGCAACCAATTAAAGACATCACTTTATATGAAAATGATTGGCAAAAAATTTCAACTTTCGCAGAATCAGCCATCACTAACAGCAGCATTAGCGGTGTCCATATCTTCTGCCAAGAGAACCTGTTCGCAGCAGTTTATGCCACAAACCTATTGATGCGCTCTAGCGATATACTGATTACAAAACCGAGTGAGCTCGCCTTTTATCCTGTTCCAAAACTCATGATTAAACGCGTCGGTGGACATGAAGCATGGGGAGCAATTAGAGCCGCAGAGGTGGGCGATGGCACAAGTGAATGTGTCACCACGCCAGAGATACATCGTATGCTCAAGTTGATGTTAAATGAACCGGAATTATTAACCGAGATGAACCACAATATCTTAAAGGCTCAGCAAGCCGGTATCTATGATGGTGCATACAACACAGTCAAATTAGCGGTTGCAGAGCAAAAATAACCCAGGGTCTTCGCGTAATACTGATTCGGTTAGCCTTTCATTCCCGTGAAAACGGGAATTTGGGTAGATTTATATCTCCAATTTCGTGAAGATGACGTAGCTTTCGTAGAAATGACGACGGTTCCGAGGGGATAACGTGAGTTTTCGTTGGTTTAGACTTTCCATCCGCCTTTTTTCTACCTTTACACCCTTTCCGTACCTAAATATTCTAATAAACAGTTTGATACCATTTTAGTATGCATGGCAACAAAATGACGCCCTTTCTCTTCACCACTTGCAATCGCTAAACGCAACGTTGCAGCAAATTGATGTGATACCAACTCAACAAACTCATTACACGGCTCTAATTTATCCTCTGGGATAAATGGGGTGATTTTGTCCATGATTAATTGAACATTTTTTTGTGTATCCTGAAAAGCCAGCTGGTTCATCCTCGGGTCTACCGAACCAAACCATATTTCTCTTAGTGCTATTTCTCTCACGTGGAGGTCATAAATGTCCATGAAGTTATTTCCAATGACATCGATAATCTGAGCATGACGATTTAGATCTTTCAGGTTGTTCTCAATAATATCGTTTATCTGCACCATGTAGTGTTCTGCAAGCGCAATTATGATGGTCTCTTTGTCCGAAAAGTATTGATACATCGAGCTAGGAGATACGCCTGCCCTTTTCGCTATACTACTAATCGTAAGATTCGCGACACCATTTTTTTCTATCAGATATTTAACCGCCAACAGAATTTTCTCTACCTTTTCCCTACTGCGTATTTGGGTAGGGTTTCTTCTATTTGTCGTGCCTTCAGATATTTTAGGTTTCTTATTAGCCATAGTTTCTACAATTACTGATTCGTTGCATTGGGACAAAGTCCAAAAAAGTCGTTCATTCAACGTACTTTACTCCATATTCGATACGTTCTCATAAATCTACTTTTTTCTCCATCAAAAACTAGAAATCTTAACTTGCTAATAGATTGAAAAGTGACTCAGCGCATAAAACATGAATCGCATTCAGGTTTATGTTTGATCTTACAGCAGAACAGCATCATATTAAATATGAATGTGATTCACATTCTATCTTTTGTTTTCCTGTTAGGATAACAATAAGAGAGCAGTACGACGGATTCGCAGTGTTTCTGCGACAAAATAAAATAATAAAATGATTTAGGACTAATAAGATGACCAGACTGTGCCCTATCGCAATCGCCATCGCTATCACCATGAGTGGTGCAACCCAAGCAAGTGATTTCTTTGCCGATTCAACTCTCGATTTAAAGTGGAAAGTAAACTATTACGATATTGAAGGTGAAGTAGACGCCAAAAATGTCCCAGTACCCGCCTCTCTTGCCGGTTTTGATACCACTGCTGATATTAAATATGACATGAGCATAAAAGATAAAGGTACCTCCGCATGGTTAAACTGGCAATCAGGATGGCTCGCAGATGCTATTGGTGTAGAAATAGAGTATCAAGGTGCCGTGATATTTGACCAATCGGGAAAAATAGATGGTGCAGCTGATGTTGATTTAACCCCAGCTTTCGGCCCAGGAGCCGGTTCTGCATCTGTGCCCCTTTCGAGTAATAATCCTTATTTTTACGGCAAAGAGGCAGATGAAACTTATGTAGGTAAACTTGGTAATGCTAATCTGCGTTTGAAGCTTGGAGAAGCCGATACAGAAACCCAAGTCATGTTTGGTCGATTTACACCATCTATCTATGATCTTTTGCACCGACCAGATGAAATCTACTATGGTATGCACCAAGTTTATGAAGGTGTAAATATTGAAGGCCATTATGAATGGTCCCGCGGAATGATTGAACCATGGGTCCGTTACATCACAGGTTACAGTAACGAATGGAACACAGATACTGTAAGATTCAAAGATGATCTTGAAGACGTTTATACTGATGACTATGGTAATACAACCAATGGTTTTGATGAGATCATCAACGTTGGCTTCCACACAGAAAATGACTTTATCACCAGCAGCGCATCCTATTCATATGCGAAAGAGTACCTAAGCAATGGCATCATCGAGATATACTCTGGTATTCCTTACTCATTTATGGGCTTAGGTGACGCTGAAAATGATAAAGATCATTATATCAAGTACATGGTGAAATATGGATTTGAAAAAGGGCTTGGTGACGACAATGATGATCACAGTACAGATGTATACGAGTTCGCTGTCGGCCTACAACATGGAAGCGTAGATTTCTTAATTGGGATGACACAAAACGGCGATGAGAGCTTTTACGGTTTTGAAACACAAGATGGCATGAACGCCGGTGGCGGTACCGCAGTTTGGGGAGATGTTGCTATTCTTAACACCTTTAAACTTGCTGGACAACGTACCTATTTCTTCGTGGGTGGTGCTGATTTAGACAGCTTGAATCTTCCAAACTGGAGAGTGCAGGCAGTCGTTGCAAATGCCAACAATACAGACCTAGATGCACTCCGAGTTGGAGATTTAATAGCGACACCAAATGAAGACTATACCGAAGTAAACCTCGATATTATTTACGCTAAAAACGGTTATCAAGGTGAAGGTATGAGCTATGTACTAAAACTTGGTAAAGACGATAATTATAACGCGTTTGGATTTGGTTTCTTCGTTGAATATAACGGTGATTTAACTCAGTTCATCGACTAATCAATGCGTTAACCAGTGATAGGCATTAACGATGCTGTCACTGGTTATTATCTTTGATTGCTCGATGCTTCTAGCGATTACCATAATGAAATAGACTATCTATATAGCTGAAATATATCAGCAATAGTATAAGTGAGAATATACTGTGACTCCCCAACCTTTATCTAAATGGAAAATGGCCGCGTTTGCCATGGGCAACTTTGGGTGGTGTATTGCTACCTTCTCTTATTCCATTCTTATCACCTATTTCTACTATCCACCTGTAGTAGAAGGTGTTTCAGAAATTCCAGAATTTATAAGCCGATCACCCGTGTTATTCGGTGCAACTATTGTTGGCTTAATTTACGCTTTTAATCGCATACTAGACGCTATTTCCGATCCTATCATTGCTAACTTAAGCGATCGCTCAACCAGCCGATTTGGTCGTAGACGAGTATTTATGATGCTTAGCTTTATCCCGACGGCCATAGCGTCAGCAGCTATATTTTACCCTCCCGTTCAAAGTGTAAGTAGTATCAATATACTCTGGCTGATCGGTTGCTGCGCTATCGTTACCATTAGCCTGACTATGTATGTTGTTCCGTATATGTCATTAATGCCAGAACTAGGTAAAACAAATAGAGATCGTATTTTGATCTCAACATTTTGCTCGGTAACGTGGGCACTTGGATTCGCTGCAGGCCAAATGGTTTGGGTTGTAAAAGCAAACTTAGAGGGCGCTGGTTATTCCCCTGTCGAAGCGATGCAATTCTCTGTCGCACTTTTCTCACTATTGGGTATTGTTGGGATGCTTATCCCTATATTAGCAATAAACGAAAAACGAGATTGTCATCGAAACGATGACCACGAACATCCAGAAAACCAAGGTGTTATAAAAGCACTTAAGAGTGCGATGCAAAACCGAAACTTTGCTATTTTTACAGCCTCTAACGGCCTATCTTTTATGTCACGATTTTTTCTTGAAGTTGGCGCTATCTATTACATCACCATGTTAATGGGTTTACCGGAAGAAAATGCATCAATGATGATGATGACTTTATTTGGGTTAAGTTTATTGCTCTATCCGGTTGTTGTAAAACTATCGAAACACTATACCAAAAAATCATTATTTCAAGCGGCGTTACTAGCACAAGGTACACTGCTCATCGCCTTCTTCTTTTGCGATACAGTACCTAGCCCAGATATCTTTGGTTGGGGGATTATAATTCTATTTTCATTTCCTTTGGCGATATTGGGCATTATTCCTAACGTTATTGTTTCTGACCTAGCACTTGCCGATACCAAAGAGACTGGCCATAAACGTGAAGCGCTTTTCTTTGGTGCGAATATGTTCGCTTATAAGGCTGCAACATCGTTAACCGCTCTTATCTTCCCATCTCTTATCATCATAGGCTCTTTGAAGGAAGCTGGTGTCTCGCCAGATCCAACTGAATTTGGTGTAAAAATCACGGCTTTAGTGGCGGGTATACTCGCCTATATCGGAGTTTGGTTAATGCGAAACTACAATGAAAAGTCGATCATGGACACTATCGGTGAAGAAGTAAACACTGCCAAAACTAAACCCGTACAGGATGCCTCATGATATTGGTAAATCAAGATGCATTAGAATTTCATCTACAAACAAACGACTCTAGCTACATCATTAAAGTGGCCGAAACTGGACACCTTATTAATCTGCACTATGGCAATAAATTAAAACACCGTGAACATTTCTCAACATTAGATCATCGCTTCAATGTGAAATTAGGTTCGACAACAAATTATGCACCTGAACACGGGAATCTAACGTTAGAAACTCTTAAACTTGAAACCGCTTGCTATGGAAAAGGGGACTATCGTGACCCTCAGTTCCAGTTCGAATACGCTGATGGTAGCCGTACATCTGACTTTATTTATAAGAGCTATAAACTAAATAGTAAAAAAATTAAGATCGATGGACTACCAAGTTGTCATTCGCCAGACAACAAAAATGGCCCAACCTCTCTTACCATCATCTTGCACGAGCCAGTTAAGAATCTAGAACTTCATATCCACTACAGCATCTTTGAAAGTGCAAATATTATTAGCCGTAGTGCAGAAGTCATCAACACCAGCTCTGATATCGTCAATATTGAAAAGGCCTTGAGTGCCTGTATTGACTTTTCACATTCGGATTTTGAGCTGATACATTTAGAAGGTAAGTGGACAAAGGAAGCTCAGTTAACAAGACACGCCTTAAATAAGGGTAACTTTCAGATCGACTCTAAAAAAGGGGTAAGCGGTGCCAATCACAACCCTTTTCTCTGTTTAGCCATGCCCGATTGTGATGAATTTAAAGGCGAATGCTACGGGTTTGGCCTTGTTTATAGCGGTAACCACCAATGCAGTGTAGAAGTGTCACCCTATGACTATACCCGGGTCATGCTAGGGATCAATAGCTTTGATTTTCGTTGGGTTCTATCACCAAAAGAAACATTTTCCTTGCCCGAAGTTGTGATGACGTTTAGTTCTGGGGGATTAAATAGTATGAGCCGTAATTTTCATACTTTAGTTAACCGACACCTAGTACAAGCACAATGGCAAGGTGCTCCTCGCCCGATTCAGGTAAATAACTGGGAGGCAACCTATTTCGATTTTGACGCTAAAAAACTACTCTCTATCGCGAAAAAAGCACAAGAGCTTGGTATTGAAATGTTTGTACTGGATGATGGCTGGTTTGGAAAAAGAGATGATGAAACCACCAGCTTAGGCGACTACTTTGATAACAAAAAACTCCGTGGTGGCGTTGAGAAGTTAAGTAAAAGAATAAAAGATTTAGGGTTAAAATTTGGTATTTGGGTCGAACCAGAGATGGTCTCAATCGATAGCCAACTTTACAAAAAACACCCTGATTGGGCCATACAACATAGTGACCGCTCTCCTTCGTTGGGTCGTGAACAATTATTATTGGATATGAGCAATCCAGAGGTCATTGACTATCTATACGAACAGCTTAGCAACCTATTTACTCGTACGAATACCGATTACGTCAAATGGGACCACAATCGTAACTTTAGTGATATTTACTCTGCTTTTTTAGACAAAAGTCAGCAAGCTAGCTTTTCACATCGATACGTTTTAGGCCTTTATCTACTATTAGAAAAACTCACTAACGCATTTCCAAATATCCTATTCGAATCTTGCTCTAGTGGCGGTAATCGTTTCGATTTAGGCATGTTGGCTTACATGCCTCAAACGTGGACTAGCGACAACACCGATGCTCTAGAGCGCATGAGCATTCAATATGGAACATCATTATTATACCCTTTGTCAACCATGAGCGCTCATGTTAGCGGCCGTCCATCTCACCAAGTACTCCGCAACACCTCGATTGAAACGCGTTTCAACGTGGCGGCATTTGGCAACTTAGGTTTTCAATTAGACATAACTCAATTAACCCCTTTTGAAAGCAAAGCAGTGAAGCAACAGATAGCCTTTTATAAACAACATCGATCACTGCTTCAGTATGGCGAGTTTTACCGATTGAAATCACCATTTGAAAACAACCAAATGCTTTGGATGGTCATCAACGATGATAACAGCGAAGCACTATTAGGCTACTACCAAAAGCAACAACAGAGTAATAGCAATTTAGAATCTATTCGTTTACCTATGCTCAATGCCAACGATTATTATCAAGTGTTGAATCGTCCACAATATGTCAATATTCGACAGTTTGGCGACCTAGTTAACGAGCAATTACCAGTGTCTATAAAAGATAGAGGTGTGCTCCATGGTCTACTGGCTAATCACTACATGCATGAGGTAACGAAAGAGAACTATGAACTATATGGCGATCAAATCAGCGCCTTCGGTATTCCTTTAAAGTCTCAGTTTGTCGGTACGGAAATGACCGACGAAGTGCGTTTTATTGGAGACTGTGGTTCGCGCATTTACCAAATAAGAAAACTAGAAATTAACCAGTAAAAATGAAGGCTCCTATTAAGAGCCTTCTATGCTTCCTATAAACAGTTTCATTATTAGAAGTTGTATTTTAATCCCAAGCGAGTTCTCAATTGACGATCGTCTTCTGCAGACGAGCCATAGTCCACGCTCCATAGCTCGAAATATGGACGAAAAGCACCCATTTGGTAGCCAACGCTAACACCGGCATCCCATTCTGAATTCTTACCATCTGATAAACGAACATCGTCATAGTTTTTATTGTAGTTAAACTCATAGCCTAACTTAATATTTTTTAACGTTTGGTCGGAAAAGCTATAGGAACCAGTCAGTGTCCATTTACCCTGTTCAATCGTTTTCCCAGCGGCACTGACCGACTCCCCATCAGTCAATGTTTTGTTACCTGCACTATCAGAATAGACCTGAAACTCATGGCGATAACGTAAAGTCGTAGTAAGACCAAAAGAGGATTTGTACCCCACTCGCAATTGAGGTTTGTATGTTGTTTTCTCGCTACCATCTGCAAACGTAATAGGCATACCCGTTTGAATAAACCAGTTGTCGTCTTCTTGATAACGTACATCCCAAGAAAACTCAGAGTCACCCGCCACCACCTGATCCCATAACTTGGTTTGATCATGGCTGTGGAATTTCTGTTCCACCCCAACACTTAGTTTTACATTATCTGCTATTGTTTTTCCACCACCAATTTTAATGCGATGTGCATATTTCTCGTCCTTATGTTTGTACTCTGCTCGGTAATCAAGAGTTGCCGCTGACGCAGTACCCATAGCCAAAATAGAGGCAATAAGCACAGTAACCGTTTGAACTGATTTCATAGTATAGTCTCTCTGTATTTTATGAATTATCCCAGACTCGCTACCAACTCAATCTATATATCGGCGTTCTAATACCCACACACCGTTACACTTTGTACGTCATAAGCACTAAGAGTAAAAATCGGATCAGAAAAGTCTGGACTGAAGTTAGAAAGTTGGATTTAAGGATTAATCAATAACCCCTTGTTTATATTTAAAACACCATGGTTTTAGAACAACTCTGAATCTAGGTTATCAAAATACGCTATATTCGAATTGCCGCTGTTATCTCCAGTAACCAAAGTAAGTTGAGAAGGCACGATAGTTGAGTCTAAACCAGTAGTAGATTGTTCAATATCTTTGGCAACAATGTCCCCGTTGATAGCGACAGTAACTAACCCCGCATCTGTCCACGTTAAGGTTAACGTGTGCCAAGTGTCGAGCGCCAAGTTAGAAACTAGAGTAATATCACTATCACCTGATTCGTATTTAAGGTTTGTTCCCGATTGATTGAGTTCGAAGTAACGGTTCGCATTGTTTTTACCGTTGCCGATATTGATGTACGTAGATTTACTATTCGTTGATGGGAAGTAAGCATTTAAAGAAACCGAACCTGACGAAGCAGGTGCAGAGAACGCACGCATGGCAAATGGTTTTGAACCAGTGTGGTTATCCGCGAGATACAGAGATTGTGTTCCGGCTGCTGCTTGTCTGTCTGTCACTTCTGCCGTCGTTGTTCCCAAACCGTCTGAGTTATCTTTTATGTTCGCTGTAATCCAGTCACTATTGGCCTCACTGATTAACGAACCAACGGTATAAGACTCAAAATCATCCGCCACGTCTTGAGGTATAGAAGGATCAGTTGGGTCAGTGGGCTCTTCTGCGCCACCCGCTTCCGTGAGAATCGTTGCCTCATTAGTACTTGAGTTATAAACGGTGGAAAGATCTAAACCTGCCGCATAACTATCAAAACTTTCTTCAAGAACAATTGTTTCATTACCTGAATCATTTGAATAGACAACCAAGTTATCAGCCATAAGTTCATAGTTGGTTGTGTCACCGTTAGAACCGAGCCTTAAAGCAATCGTAGTAACAGCTGTCCCATCGGTAACAGCCCCACCAGTCACATATTCAACACCGTTGACAGAGAAAGAAAATGAATTAGGTTCCCAAGTTATTTCAACATTAAGCGTCTCGCCTAATTTAAAAGTGCCCCCAGTTTCCGTTAACGTTTTGCTTGCGTCGCGGTACTTGATACTCCCCTTTTCCAATGCGACTTCACCATGAAGATATGATGTCGACGTTCCAGAGGCATACAATGAAATATATGCATTGTCACTAGTGCCATCCGCTTCTTGTGTGGTGTCAGCATCTTCTTGGTAGATAACGTCGACGGTTAATTTACCCGATGTTATTTCAGACACCGTGGTCGAGTCTACGAGCTTAATACGTAATTCACCCGTGTCTTCGTTCGTGCCAAGATTATTTGTATCGAGAATGTGTACGACATTATTATCACCCGCTTCTTTATTGGCTGTTAAGATTGCCGCTGATATCAAGGTATCATCTGAATGATCTACTCCTGCAAGCTCTCCTAAGTTAGTGCCCGAAATGACTAAGTTGCCTGAAGATACGCTGTAAATCCCAGTCACATCAGTGGTATCAGAGGGATCTGAATCATTACTGTGGTACTTAAAGCTCAGTTTTTTACCGTCAATATCTTCAGTCATGCTAGAAGGATAAATAGTGTAACTGCCAAAATTTTCATCATCGTTGTAGTACTTTTGGCTTGTACCTTCAAATACATAAACATTTGGTAGATTGCCAGACTTGGTACTTCTAAGAGCACTTTGCCCGTTCCCTAATTCCCAATATCCACCAAGCAATGGAGATTTACTTTCTTTTTCCGTTTCAGTTCCAGTTTTGTCTCTTAACTCTGTATTACAACCAAACAACAACCCAGTTAAAAGAACAACTGCTGTTAGCTTCATGCTTTTCATATCTTGAGTTTCCTTTACGTCCACGCGATTAATTTGTAGTATTATATTTTTAGTACAATCAACCCGAACAGCAATAAAATATCACCGACACAATGATATTCATTCCAACTTATCGTTTTTAAATAAAATATCTGGAATTAAAAGCACATTTAAAATCGTTAAAATATAAAAACAGACATGAAATTAGATTTAATTAAAATTGCAATTTATAGAACGATAGGCTGTATAAATAAAACACAAAATAAATATAACTTTAATTTAAATAACAAAAACGACACCCAGCCAAACTAATAAGCAATTGTTTTTAAGTTACTTTATATTAAAATAGAATCTATTTACAGTACTAGCATCATCATTAAAACAAGGTAAGTATAAACAATAGATAAAAACCTTATAGCTATAACCACTACCCTGACAACTGTAAACAAGCATTAACATCTTATTTAAATAAAATATTATTAGATACTTGTGAACCGTATAGGGAAAGTAAAAATTAAATTATAAATAATTAGCTCATGCTCTCATTTACGAAAAAATCTTGATCTGAATTGTAATACAAGATTATATAATTCTTAAGCGATGAGTACCTATAACTCTCTTACTTATGGTATTCGTTATCGTTTTCAACCTCATGATTTATGCAAACACCGAAAAGTAAAACAGGATTATAAAATGAATCAAAAACTCTTCTTAACTACTTCAATACTGATCGCACTTTCAGGTTGTACATCAACTAGTGATAGCCAAACGATAAACACGCCCCCCATCAAGTGTTATTGCTTCAAGTCACGACGGTAATCTTGCAACACAAGTGCTTGACGGTGATTTCAAGACGCGTTGGTCTGCCAACGGCAAAAATCAAACATTAACGTTTGATTATGGTCAAGATATTTCATTTGATGCGGTAAAGGTCGCTTTCCATAAAGGTGACCAGCGTCAGACGAGATTTAGCATAGAAGCAAGCCAGGATGGAATTAGTTGGAACACCGTTTTACGCGATGTCGAAAGCACTGGTAAATCTTCAAACCTTGAGCGTTTTGATTTTCCACAAGTGACGGCGCGCTTTATCAAATACGTCGGGATGGGCAATAGTAAAAACGACTGGAATAGTGTGACTGAATTTCTTGGTGTCAACTGTAAAGTAGATTACTGCTCTAACCAAGAGCTTCCACGTAAGGAAATTTTAGTTCCCGTAAAGATAACTTCTAGTTCGCATGATGGAAATACGCCTGATCGTTTATTTGATAATGACATCAAAACGCGCTGGTCTGCAAATGGTCTAGGTGAATGGGCAATGTATGATTACGGGAATGTCCAAAAATTTGATGCCGTTCGTTTAGCATTCCATAAAGGCAACCAGCGTAAATCTAATTTTGATATCCAAGTAAGTACTGACGGTAATAATTGGCAAACAATTCTAGAAGGTGAAACCAGTTCCGGTGGTGTAAATGGATATGAACGCTTCTCATTTGAGCCAGTTAAAGCACGTTACATCCGTTATGTCGGCCAAGGCAATACTAAAAACGCATGGTCTAGCGTGACTGAATTCGCAGGACTTAACTGTGATATTAACCGTTGCCCAGACAACCACATCATAACGGATGAAGTTATCAAAGCAGAGCAAATTGCAATTGAGAAAAACAAAAAAAGTGGCACCAGCGCGAAATCTCAAGAGCAACTTATGAAAGAACTGCGCTCTGGGGATTTTGGAGTTAAAGTCGCACTACCTTGTGCTACTAACTGCGATTGGGATGTCCCACTGAGAACACCGACAATACCGTTGGCGCCTCTTGCAAACAACAAACCTGGCGAAAATTTCGACTTAACTACATGGTATCTGTCTCAACCATTTGACCATGATAAAAATGGCAAACCAGATGACGTACAAGAATGGGATCTCGCCAATGGGTATGAGCATCCAGAAATATTCTACACGGCAGACGATGGTGGTTTGGTATTTAAAACTTACATAAAGGGCGTTCGAACCTCCAAAAATACGAAATTTGCACGTACAGAGCTGCGTGAAATGCTCCGTGCCGGTGATAAATCCATTCCGACTAAAGGTGTAAACAAAAACAACTGGGTCTTCAGTTCTGCTCCAATTGAAGACCAGAAAGCAGCTGGCGGCGTTGATGGCATTCTTGAAGCAACATTGAAAATTGACCATACCACCACGACTGGTGAGTTAGGAGAAGTTGGTCGCTTCATTATTGGCCAAATCCATGACCAAGACGATGAGCCTATCCGCCTTTACTACCGTAAACTACCGAACCGAGATACTGGCACAGTTTACTTTGCTCACGAAAATACGCTAAAAGGGACAGATAATTACTTTGACCTCGTCGGTGGTATGACGGGTGAATCTGAGGATGGTATCGCTCTGGGTGAAGTGTTCTCGTACCGAATCGAAGTCGTAGGAAACACCTTGACCGTTACAATAAAGCGAGATGGAAAACCTGATGTGACCCAATTTGTAGATATGAGTGAAAGTGGCTATGACGTAGGAGGCAAGTATATGTACTTTAAAGCAGGAGTATATAACCAGAACATATCTGGCGATCCAGACGATTATGTTCAAGCCACTTTTTACAAGCTCAAAAAATCTCATAACCAATATGTTCAATAGTCACAAATTGATAAAAAAACTTTGACATAAATGTAAAAAACCATCTTCAAAAAAGATGGTTTTTTACTGACGACTAAAAACATAAAACAGATAAAAAGATTACTTTGAAGGTACTTTTCGTAGCATCATTGATACGACTTCATCAGCACGAACTTCCATCTCTTCTGACGTCATTTTCGGTAACATGGCCCCTTGAGCCAATACTTTCCAATCCGGAATAGTTAAATTTTGTCTAAAAAACACGATATAAACAGAGCCTTTTTCTGCTTTTTTATGATCGTGATAAAACGTTTCAACTCCTGTAGACAATAAGGTTCCTTTATATAACGTTTCATCACTCAACTCCGATTCTTGAGCCAGTCCAAAGCTTACAATGACATCCGCTGTAGTGCTATTAACATGCTGATATCCCTTACCTACCATGCGACTTTCAATTGACTCTCTATACACGTCGATAGCTCTTCGACCATCATTTTTACTGTCAAGAAAGACCTTAGCTGCAACAGGATGCCAGGCAAACGTTTTTACATTGTCAAAATAGGATGGCGGTCCAACCACTATCACACCATATTCCGGTTGTTGCTCTTCATTCGATGTTGTTTGAATGCAAGAGACTAACAGTAGACATATAACACCAACAACTAACCTTCTCACTTGAAATCCTCTTTAACTAATCAATAAAACTCTAGATGTTATTGTGAAAACCCACCATGCTGAAAATAGTAAACAAACCACAATAATGATACCTGAAGCTCATTATTTACCCAAAATACATAGGCATAGCTCACACCTCGACCAAAGCATAATTGAGGGCAGGATAAAACCATCCAGACTGTACTATCTGGGTGGTAATTAAGAACCCGCCAATTATTCATTAATTTTTTTAAGAGTACACTATGCCAAACGAACTGTTACACAAATGGTTATCAACCCTATTGTGGCTCATTACCGCTTTTATTTGCTTTTACTTTTATGGCATAGGCTCTGCCATTTTGATCCTAGTGGGGCTCGTCATTACAACGGCAATGAATAGAGTATTTAAACTGCCCGCCCCAGAATTAATTAAAGCAGAAAAAAACACAGATTTAATAGCGCCCCTTATCGCCACTGAAATGAATTATAAGGCTGTTGGCGCTGCTGAAGTATCATTTGCAATCGATTTGTTGAAAGATAAGGTCAGTTCACAGGTTGCCTCTATTGAGCAAGTCACCCATTCTTCCAGTGCTATAGCATCAACACTGAGCACAACATCATCGTCTGCTCAACAAACACTACTTGCAGCCCAAGAGATGCATCAACACAGCAGCTCTGGTTTAATTGAACTCAACTCTACACTTGATGAAATGCGCGAAATCGTTATTGAGACAACCTCCTCCGTTGCCCAAGTGAGTCAATTAGACGACCAAGTAAAACAGATTAAAAACGTCGCTCAGGTTATTGAAGAGATTGCATCACAGACTAATTTACTCGCACTTAATGCCGCTATAGAAGCCGCCCGTGCTGGTGAATACGGCCGCGGATTCGCTGTTGTCGCAGATGAAGTCAGAGGGCTTGCAGAGCGCACGTCACAAAGTACCGATGAAGTATCAAAAATCGTTAATCAAGTTCTGACTGAAACTCAAGATGTCACCAATTCCATTCAAAGTCTGTCGACTAAGGTAAGTAGTGGTTCTCAGAGTTTGCAAAAAGTGGAAGGACAGCTCTCTACCATTGCTTCACTTGCACAAAATGTTGAAAACCAAGTTTCTGATATAACCTCCGGTGTCGTGTCTAATGAAGAAGGCATCCAACAAATATCGACCTCTATCAACTTTGTACAGGAAGAACTATCGCAAAGTGACGAACAACTATTAAAACTTCAATCTGAGGCACAAAAGCTAATGGAAATGGCAGAACATAGTAATGCTGTGTTGGTGCAACATTACGAGCAAAGTGTGCACTGGCCAGTCTATAAACTCGCCGAAAGACTTGCAGAGCAAATTTCATCTGCATTTGAAAGGGATATTGAATCAAGAGCTATATCGGAAACTGACTTATTTGATCGCCAATACAAACTGATACCCGGAACAAACCCCAATAAATATCACAGCCGATATGACACCTACTGTGACAAGCTACTTCCTTCACTTCAAGAACCTATTCTTGCCGAGCATGAAGAATTAGTTTATGCCATCGCCAATGACAACAAAGGCTACGTACCCACTCACAATAATCAATTTTGTGAACCGTTAACGGGTGATCCTGAAATCGACATGTTAAAAAACCGCACAAAACGGTTATTTAACGACAGAGTTGGATTGCGCTGTGGTGGGCACACCAAAACCATGTTGCTACAAACCTATAAAAGAGATACCGGAGAAGTGATGCATGACTTATCGGTACCTATCCTAGTAAAAGGCAGGCATTGGGGCTCTGTAAGACTGGGTTACCGTCCATTACTATAGGAATTATTTATCACGAGCCCTTGCGATTATTCCTTGACGTTATATTCTTAAGTTATTAATTTTATTAATATACCAAGGTGATTCGATAGTTACACTCTATTGATTCACCTTAATTAGGCGTGGAAAGAGACTATGTCAGATAAACCTATCGTACTTTTGGTGGACGATACACCGGGAAATTTAGATGTTCTGATTGGTGTGTTGAATCGCCACTATCAAACACGTATTGCAATTAATGGCCCACTCGCGATAAAGCTAGCTCAAATGCAACCCCAACCAGACATTATTCTGCTCGATATTATGATGCCTGATATGGATGGGTATCAAGTCTGTGAAATCCTTAAATCTAATCCCGCCACCTCTCAAATTCCCATCATATTCGTAACGGCAAAAATATCACCAGAAGATGAGATTAAAGGGTTAGAACTTGGTGCTGCTGACTATTTAACAAAACCGATAACCCCCGCCATCGCGCAGCAACGCATCAAAACTCAGCTATCTCTTTATGATCAAAAGAGATCCTTATACGAAAAAGTATTGGAACAGACGAAAGAGATCAACCACAGCAAATTGGAAACTATCCATAGTCTGGGCAGAGCAGCAGAGTATAAAGATAACGAAACAGGTATGCACGTCATGCGCATGAGTCGATACTGTCACGTTTTAGCACTCGCGGTAGGGATGAGCCAAGAAGATGCCGACACATTACGCGATGCTGCGCCTATGCATGATGTGGGTAAAATTGGTATTCCAGACAGTGTTCTACTTAAACCTGGTAAACTTGACCGCGAGGAATGGTCCACAATGCAAACACATGTAGAGATAGGTGTCAGTATTTTAGGCCAGTACAGTGATTCTAAATTAATGTTAATGGCGATAGATGTCGCCCAAAACCACCATGAAAAATGGGACGGAAGTGGTTACCCTAAAGGTATCAAAGAACAAGAAATTCCAATTACAGGAAGAATCGCGGCTGTCGCGGATGTTTTTGATGCGCTTACTTCTGAACGACCATATAAAGAGGCTTGGCCAGTTGAAAAAGCGGTTAATTTGTTAACTGAAGAGAGAGGTAAACATTTTGACCCACAGATTGTCGATCTATTTATCGAAAATCTAGATGAAATGTTAGACATTAAATCTCAATTCAAAGACTAAAGTGATTCAATATATGTGGTGCCATTTAGCCCGACTATTAGTTTCTCTGTTATTAATTTCCTTATCAGCAAATGCGAACGAACCATTCGATTCGCTTTCTAACCAACAGAAAGATTGGTTAGATAAAAAACAGTCTCTGACTGTTGTCGCTTTGTCTAATAGAGCACCCTATTCTTATCTAGATAATAATGGTGAATTATCAGGTCTAGTTAAAGATTACAGCGCCTTACTGGCGCAAGCCTATAACATCGATATCGATTTCTTAGTCGTAGACAATGAACAACAAGTACGTAATGCAATCAAAGCTGGCAAAGCCGACTTTTATCTCTTTTCAAGTACCTTTCTCAAGCCTGTTCCAGAGTTTTCCATTTCAAAAGCGATGGTTCCATTTCAATTATCTATTATTTCATCAAGGCCTCACGGTGTAATAAGTAAAGTACGTCAGCTAGAAAATAAAAAGATTGCTATTATTGCTGGCAGCAATGACATCTTAGCTACTCCCGAATTTGCAACTCAATATAATGTCGTTGGCTATGATACTTTGATCGACGCGCTGCGAGCATTAAGCCAAGGGGATATTGATGCACTTGTTACTGAACCCATCAGTGCGATGGACCAAGGACAAAAGCTCGGTATAAAAGGGTTGGTCTCGGTGCAACCAGTCCAAAAGTGGAATAGACTCAACGCTGGTGCACTAATAAATAGTAATAATGCTGTACTTACTTCTATTATTAACCATTTTGTAGACACTCTTAACTACTCAGACAAAAACCGTTTACTCAAAAAATGGATTTCACCATCTCCATACCGACCTAGCCTATCTGGCGTCTTTAGTTATGGGCTTGCACCGTATGCCTACTCTGATAGTACGACCATGGGATTGCAATACTCAGTAATCCAACACATACTTTTGGAAATGGGATATCAAATAGGTCAAGTCGATACCCTACCCACAGCAGCTAGACAAAACGCAATCAAACAAGACCCTTCTATAGACTTTGTTATTGACTTAGATGACGCGCAAGCGGCAAAACGGGAATTTACCCAATCAGTCATGAAACTAAACTATATTCCCGTTACCTTAGCGGCTCGACAACTCAATCTAAACAGCAACGGACAAAGCCTCCATGTTTCAGCGGTACTTTATGATGATAAATCAATAGGGCGTAATGCGGTCACAAAAATGACACAACAATTGAAACCCGCTTCTTTAGAGTTCGAACATGACATTGGCAATGCCATTGAACAGCTTAAAGCGCAAACTATAGATGTATTGCTGATTGAAAAAAGAGTTCTAGAGTGGTTCGTCATACATAGCGGTACGGTAGATCCAAGCACCTTGCAATACCATCCAGACCAATCAAGTTGGTTTACAGTGCCCATTGAGTTTGGTGATGATGGTATTCGAAAGCAATTTGACGCTGCTTTTCAATACCTTGCAAACGATTCATCTCGAATTGAAGATCTTATTTCTATCAATCTTAATAAAGATTTACGGGAGCATATCAAAAAAGCAAAAATACTAGCGTATGTTGCAGGTCTATACGTTGTAGACAAAGAGATAGGTGATTTCACCAGTATATTGAATCTGTTTGACCTGCAGTCAGAAGCTGACTACGTAGAATTGTATAGCAACTCCTCGCTTCCTCCCGAACGTTCTTGGCAAGTTGAAAACAATCAAATGGTCATGACCGCAGACAAAATAGATGCTCGGCAACACACATCGGTTACACAGCAGATCTTTTACAGAACAACAAACGGAGATCGAAAAGCAGGTTTTCTCAAAGTCTATTTTGATGTTAATAAATTACTAAGTGATCACGCATATTTCCCATCTTTAGGTGCACTGGATGAACTTGAAAGCGACACCTATAACTATATTTCTAAGCTCTACCAAAGTCATGGCCTAAGTGGCGAAGTACTCAACTTAAATAAACAAGAAAGAGAGTGGCTCACCAATAACCGTCAAGTAGATATCGGTATTGACCCTAATGCCCTGCCATACGAACGCTTAGACGCCAACGGGGAATACTCCGGAATGATCAATGATTACTTGCAACTCATCAAAACCAAAACAGGTCTCAACATTGATATCACTAGAGTTAAAAACTGGAGTGGTACGATGGCTCTTGCCGATTATGGTTTAGTTGATTTAGTCTCTGCCGCTGTAGAAAACCAAACACTTACAGAAAATTATCGTCATACTGAACCTCTTTTTTCAAGCCGCCTTGCGATTGCTTCAACGTTTAACCATTCTGATTTAGAACTTAAGAATGCCAATGGGATGGCGATTGGACTGCTAACTAGTTCAGCAAATACGCAGTCCATCATGACTGCGTTTCCTAACGTTAATTGGAAATTGGTCGCTAATACTGAAGAAGGGCTAGAGAAAATTAAAGCGGGTGAGTTGGTTGGTATGATAGACACCTTACACGTGCTCAATTACTTAATAAATACACTTGGCTATAATGATCTGAAAATAGTAAACAGAATCGATTATTACGTCACACCGAGTTTCCATGTCTTAAAAAATAAACCTATATTATTAACCATTTTAAACAAAGCAATTCTCTCCATTAGCGCTTCTGAACACAAAAAAATAGAAACAAAATGGAGCGCGCCAAAGGCGATTGAGCGAATAAACTATCAGCTTGTTTATACCATTGCTGGCTTCTCAGTTTTTATTTTACTCCTAATTTTTGCTTGGAATAGGCAACTAAAAAAGCAAATCAACATCGCAAATGAAGCCAAAAAGAAACTCGAACAAGCCCAGAATCAGCTTTACACCATCCTCAATACATCCCCTATTGCCGCTAGTGTCATTATTGACGGTAAAGTTATATACATTAACGAAACCGCAAAACGATTATTCCAAATAGATGATGAGCTGGTCGCCGATTTCGACGTAAACACAATCTATAGCGACCCCACAGCGCGACATGAAATGACCCAACGTATGGCCTCAGATGGTAAAATAGAAAGTACTGAACTCGTGTTAAAAAAAACAGATGGTCAGATATTTACAGCGTTAACCAGCTACTATCAACTTGATATAAATGGAAAATTAGCGAACTTGTTCTGGGCTTATGATATTTCAGAACTGAAACGATTAAACCATCAACTCGAAGAAGCCAAAATCGAAGCGGACAGCGCCAATAAAGCTAAGTCGGACTTTCTTGCAAACATGAGCCACGAGATCCGCACCCCTATGAACGCTATCATTGGCATGTCTTATCTCGCTATTCCAGAAATCACCAATAAGATCGCAAAAAATTATGTCGAAAAAGTCCACTATTCCGCACAATCGTTACTCACTATCATCAACGACATCTTAGACCTATCTAAGATTGAATCGGGCCACCTTGAGTTTGAGTCAATACCATTTCAGCTGTCCAAGCCTTTAAAGGATGTTGATCAGCTTATGCAGATTAAAGCGCAAGAGAAAGGTATTGAATTCACTACCTTTGAGGATGAAGGCTGTAATCAATTATTACTTGGCGATCCATTACGCTTGTTTCAGGTAATTCTCAACTTGGTCAGCAACGCCGTTAAATTTACTGACCAAGGTAGCGTTAAAATATTTGCAAAGGTTATAAAGAGCAAACAAGATACCGCTGAAATTACCGTTTCAGTACAAGATACTGGTATTGGCATCTCCCAAGAAAATATAGAACACCTTTTCGATGCATTTTCACAAGCTGACACTTCCACGACACGTAAATATGGCGGTACGGGACTCGGCTTAAATATCAGTCAGAAACTGTTGAATGGTATGGGTAGTACTATGGAAGTCTCAAGTGAGCATGGCGTAGGCAGTCAGTTTTCCTTTTGCTTAACCCTTCCCTTTGCCAACCAAGAACAGATTGATTTGCATTCTGAAATGATCAAAGAAAACAGCAAATCAATCCAATTCAAGGGGCAACGCCTTTTATTAGTCGAGGATAACGAATTCAACCAAGAATTAGCCATAGCGATGTTAAACAAGATAAATCTTCATGCTGATATCGCTAGCGATGGCTCACAAGCGGTTACATTAGCAAGTGAAAATGAATATCCATTGGTACTTATGGATTTACAAATGCCTATTATGGACGGCTACCAAGCAACCAATGAAATTAGAAAAAATGATATAGAAATTCCTATTCTTGCCATGTCAGCGAACGTGTTATCTGACGTAAAAGAAAGAGCAACACTTGCCGGAATGAACGGTTTTATTGAAAAGCCAGTAGAGTTAACTATATTAGCGAAAACCCTTAGCAATTGGTTGGAGTTTGAACGTTTTGAGTCTGAATCAGACCCCACAATGCAACCCCCATCAATACAAGAAACACCAAGTGTATTCTCATTACATTCAGCCAATATCTTTACCAACGGCGATACTGCCTTGCTTAATAAATTGATTACCAAATTCATTAAAAACGCGCCTACTCAACTAGAAAGCATACAACAAAGTTGCCTTAAAGGCGCACTATCAGAAGGTGAGCTAACAGCGCATACGCTAAAGAGCATGGCAGCTAGCATAGGGGCTCAACAACTTAGCGCAACAATGCAGATCATCGAGACGCTCTGTGCAAGTTCAGTCAACACACCTAAGCTCCCTGAGGCTATTTTGACCGCCACAGATCAATTAGCACAACTGTTGCCACACTTAGATGAGAACCTAATTTCCAATGTCGAAACTACCGCTGTCCCTCCACAAAGCGACACCAACACCATATCAAACGCAGAGTTGTTAGCGATAAAAGAAAAAGTACAAACTTATGACGGCGCGGCTATCACTATGCTAGACCAAGCAATTGAAAAAAATAATGCGCACTCAGAAAAGACTGAAAAGGTCAAAAATGCGCTTGAGAGATATGATTTTGAGCAAGCACTTTCCGTCATTGACGAAATGCTAAAGGAGCACTAAAAACTAATTCTTGAGATTTTTAATAATCCGATAAGTAAAAGGGTTCGACACACTAAACTTGGAACCTTTTACAAATATCGTCCCCTGCTTTATCGCATCAGAGACCTCTAATCTCGTTTTGGTGATCATTTTAAAATTGACGGCCATGTAGATCATTAACCCTAACCATAGCGCTATTGATACGGTTCTTAATCCTTGGATGTCCAAAAACAAATTTGAGATGACAGCAGTGGCTAATGCAGCTGTGAAAAAATAGTAAAAATATGGCTTTTGTACGATGATAATCTCTTCTTCGTTTTCTTCTCTTTCGAACATGAGACCCATGGTCACCTCAATCAATTAACAGTTTTATAAATAAATATATTAATTGATTCTCTCTGATGACACGTTGACCCGGCTCTTAAAGACACGTTTTTTATTTGTACCTTAATGGCGCAATGCTGGGTTATTTCTTAATTTGCCTACGAACGGCTTTTCTATCGCTAACCAACTCTAAGATATTTAATTTAGTTTCGTCTGAGGCTCCAGACCACTTTAAAATCTCAGTCAAGCTTCTATAGCAGCCAATACAGATATCATTATCATCCAGACAGCAATGACGGATACAGGGTGAAAGTGGTGGTATTGGTTGGCCTTGCTTGCCGGTGGTTCCCGCCATATGGTGCCTCAACATAAATATTTTCTTCACCATTATATTAGCAGTTACAACAAACACCACCAGCCTAGCAGTCCATCACCGCAATTAAGTTCAACTGAACAAATAAGCATCCATTGCCAATACATCATTTTCGATATCCTGATGAACTCGCTCAACATATATTAGGTCACTGCTACCTAACGCGGCAATCAATGGTAAAAAATGCTCTTGAGTAGGATGGTTAAACCTTGCATGTGGCGCTTCATGTTCATAATTCAGTAATGACTCTATATCTCGAGCCTGCAATTTGTCATGCACCCATCCGGTAAATTCATTTACCATCTCGGTACGGTTTTGGGTTGGTTGAGGATTAAATAGCTCCCTGAGGTTATGGCTAATACCCCCAGATCCAACAATCAACACACCCTGATCACGGAGGTCCGAGATAATCTCACCGTATTGAAAATTCTTTTCCGCACCTAGTTCACTGTTTATCGATATTTGTACAACGGGAACATTCGCTTTGGGAAACATCAGACGAAGTGGTATCCAAACACCGTGGTCCCATCCCTGATCATCACTGAGTGTTGGAACTAAATCGGCTTTAACAAACTTGTTGGCTATTTGCTTAGCGAGAGTAGGATCACCCGAAGCAGGATAGTTAACCGCATATAACTGCGGTGGGAAACCATAAAAATCGTGTACCGTTTTCGGGTTCGTCCCACTCGTAATAATGATGTCGCTTGCTCTATCTAAATGCGCGGAAAAAACCACAATAGCAGTGGGTATTGGCAGTTCTTTACCCAGTTTTTGCAAAAACTCAGACGTTGTGCTTTTTTCTACCGCCATCATTGGCGAGCCATGAGACACAAACAACACAGGCGATTTGGTTATGTTTGTCATGCTATTTCCTTAGGCCCTGCTGGCACAATACCACTTGGATTCAATGCCTTGAGAGAATAGTACCCCTGTTTTATATGATCGATTTTTACCGTGTCTGATATACCTTTAATAGCTAAAATTCGCTTCACATAACGAGACAAGTTTGGCATTTGTGCAATAAGATTACGGTTAGTCTTAAACAGGCCATAATAAGCGGCATCAAAACGTACTAAGGTAACAAAAGTTCTAATATCCGTTTCCGTAAGTTCCTCTCCCAAAAGAAAGGATCTATCGTCAGACAGCAGGATCTCTAGCTTATCTAAAGTACTGAACACACTCTCATATGCTTCTTCATAAGCCAGCTGAGAACTTGCAAAGCCCGCTTTATAAACACCATTATTCAGTTCGTTATATATTTCTACATTCAACGTATCAATTGCTTCCGCCAAATGTTCTGGGTATAGATTCAACGTAGAACCCGTTAGATGGTCAAACGCACTATTAAGCATACGAATAATATCGGCAGATTCATTATTGACAACAACACCCTGTTTTTTGTCCCAAAGGACCGGTACCGTTGCTCGTCCGGAATAAGACGCATCCGCTTGGGTGTATAGCTGATGCAGATATTCGTGCTCGTTTAACGAGTCAGTTGTCGCATCTGGAAACCTATCAAACTTCCAACCTTGATCCGTCATTATGGGGCTAACTACAGAGATTGTAATATAGTCATTTAGACCTTTTAGCGCGCGTGCCATCAAAGTCCTACTGGCCCAAGGACATATATAGGCAACGTAAAGATGATAACGGCCTTTTTCAGCCTTAAATCCGCCATTTCCAGTCGGACCAGGTTGACCATCTGGTGTTATCCAGTTTCTGAAGCTTGAAGTTTGCCTTACGAAACGACCTTGCTTGTCTTTTGACTGAACTGGTTGCCAATCTTTTGTCCATACACCGTTTACCAACATAACCTACCCCTTACGTTAACTCATTCGATTCTTGAGCTAATTACTATTTATCCAGTTTATTCAGCAATAATTGATCAACTGAATATCGACCACCACCTTGGAAAACTAATGACAAGGATGCGACAGTAAGCATCAAAGCAAACTCATAACCATTGTTAGAAACAAATAAACCGTTTCCAATATGCACCGTCATTGCCATTGCCATTGTAAATGCGACAGCTAAAGCTGCAGGTCTTGTCAACAAACCCAAAAGCAGTGCTAATCCACCAAAAAACTCAGCGCTGCCGGCCAATAACGCCATTAAATAGCCCGGCTCAAAACCAATGCTTGCCATCCACTGACCTGTTCCTTCAAGGCCATAGCCTCCAAACCAACTAAATAACTTTTGTGAACCATGTGCGGCTAAAATAACTCCGAGGGGAGCTCGTAGGATCAATGCTGAAAAAGCGGATTCTGATGACAGCATTTTTTTAAGTAGTTCGATATTCATAATTAATTTCTCTTGTGTTCAATGTATGCTACACAATGTACATCGACACTAAATGTTTATAAATACTCGAATCATTTACTAATTAACAACATAATGTTTCTAATGATATATAGCCGATAGATGACTATTTAGTAAATCGATCTACTTCCGTTTTGCTAGCGACGTTTTTAACAAGAAATTTCCATTTCAGGTCAAAATGTTTATAACGTTTTAATATTTATTGTCACAAATGGTCTAAATTTAAGGGATATCAATATAGAAGGACAGTAATGACAAGATTCTCTTACTCAGCTATGGTTTTGGCGCTGCTACTCAGTAACCCTAGCAAAGCTGATGACACCAAACTCAGATTAATTGAATCTTGGGTTGATAACGAGTTCATTCATTCTACCCTTTCAAAACAACAACAAATCGACGAATTAGTTTGGCTAGCAGAAGCGACAAAGCCTTATCGCGGACTTTCGATTAAAGTCGTTTCCGAGAATATTAAGACACATGAATATGAGTCAAATGTTCTCGCAAAAGCATTCACTGAAATCACGGGCATACACGTCGTTCACGAAATTACAGAGGAAGATGACCTTGTAAAAAAAATGCAGTTGCAACTGGATACCGGCATTAATCTGTATGACTCATACGTCAACGATGCGGATTTTATTGGGACTCATTACAGATACAATAAAACCTTATCTATATCATCAATGATGGCAGATAACTGGAAAGCAATCACTTTACCCTCGATTGATATCGATGACTTTGTTGGTATCGATTCAGTAAAAGGACTTGATGACCAGATATATCAACTTCCGACTCAGCAATTTGCAAATCTCTATTGGTATAGAAAAGACTGGTTTGAACGTCCTGATTTCCAAGACGAGTTTCAACAATTTTATGGCTATCCATTAGGGGTTCCACAAAACTGGGCTGCCTATGAAGATATCGCAGACTTTTTCACCAATCGGGTAAAACACGTCGATGGAGAACCTGTTTGGGGACATATGGATTATGGTCTTTATGACCCCTCTCTTGGTTGGAGAATATCTGATTCCTGGTTAAGTTTGGCTGGTGTTAACGATAAGCATCAAGACCATACCGCTTATAAAGGTACGAGTTTCGTTGGCGATTGGGGTATTAGAATTGAAAATTGTCATCCAGTTGGTGCGTCAGTATCGAGAGGTGGAGCCCTAAATAGCCCTGCAGCAATATACGCGGTGGAAAAATACATTGAATGGCTACATAAATATGCACCACCAGAAGCCCTTAAGCAGAACTTTTCATCGTCGAGCATCACCCTTGCCCAAGGTAATACAGCACAACAAATATTTTGGTATACCGCTTTTGTCCCAACTCTGCTAAATAAAAAGCTCCTAGACAGAGAAGGCAACCCAGTATGGCGATTGGCCCCATCTCCCAGAGGAAAATATTGGCGACCAGGAATGAAATCGGGTTATCAGGATATTAGTGGTTGGACTTTTCTGCGTTCAACGCCTAGCAATCGCGTAGAAGCAGCATGGCTTTATGCTCAGTTTGTCACTTCTAAAACGGTTTCCATGAGCAAATTCTTAACTGGTTTTACACCTATACGACAGTCAGATTTGAATTCAAGCTATCTAAATTCCCGAGCTTCAGAATGGGGAGGATTATTAGAGTTTTACCAAAGCAACGCCAGAAAATCGTGGACACCTACGGGATTAAGCGTACCGGATTATGCTTTACTTTCTAGTGCATGGTGGCAGCATATCGGTGCTGCACTACAAAAACATCGTACAGTCAAAGAAGCGATGACAGACCTAGCAACAGAAATAGATGAGAGAATGGCAACCATGAGCCAAAATTCAGATCTAAAATGTGCACCAAAGATAAGGAAAAAACAAACTGACGCTCATTGGTTAAATCCAGAACACTCTCCATGGCAACAGAAGGATTTGGAAGACAAACCTATTTCTCTACCCTACCAAGAAGCATTACTGTTATGGCAAGAATACTAGCACTTTTAGGTTTGTTTTTGTCCATGCATATCCATGCAGAGATCCGTATTCTAACGTTTGCGTCACCGCCGTTAGTTAATTTTCATAAAAGCGATGATATACATACCAATCACCATTTTACGGGATTCTCAGTAGATTTGATCGACAAAGTATTTAATGACACGAATTCGAAATATTCGATACAAAGCAAACCTATAAAACGCGCACTGTATGAAACCAAAGCCATACAAAATACGTGCACTTTCCCCATTGACCGAACACAAGATAGAGAAGCCCAATTCAAATGGATAGGACCCGTTGCAATTAATCGTTACGCTTTGTACAGCGCTCCAAATACACCCATTTCATTAACAACGTTAATAGATGCGAAAACTTATACTCATGCAGTCTATTCAGGTACGGCGATCGCCAATTATTTACGAGAACGTCAATTTCATATGTACGAAACAAAAAGCCTGTTACAAGGGCTACGCATGTTGCTTAGTAATCGAGTAGACCTATGGGTTGCAGACACCAACTCGGCAAAGCTTTTGGCAGAGCAAGCACACATAGCGCAATTAAAACCAGAGCTTATCTTTTTTACCAGTATCGGTTTTATGGCCTGCAATAATGAAACTCCAAATGCAGACCTCTACAAACTCGACATGAAATTGAAAGAGATGTATCAATCAGGTGAAGCACAAAGGATTCTTCATTTAGATGAGTAAATGCATTTATTAATGACGTCTCGTATGCATTCCCACACCGGAGCATAGGAAAGAGACAAAGAAATGAATCAATCAGGAGAGGCGCAAGCCTTCCTCAATTTGGAAGAATAAAAAAAGCAGCAATTCGTATTGCTGCTTTTTAAGTCAAATAGATGTAAATGAATCAGAGGTTATAAACCGGCTAAGAAACCAGTGATTTTCTCTTCGTGGGCGATTCGAGTTGCTTCGCTAGGTTCCTGAATATTTTTGTGTGTAAAGTACACAAGAATGGCCATTTGCGCCGTTAAACGGTTTTCTGCTTCATCAAATGCCACTGAATATTCACTTTCAAGCGCGCCACGAGTCACTTCTTCTTTGTCGTTTGCAGGTAAGCAATGCAATAACATAGCACCAGGTTTCGCTTTCGCCATTAACTCTTCTGTAATGACATAATCTGGCATAAATGCAGCTAAACGCTCAGCTTTCTCATCCATTTGAGTAACCCAATAGAAACTATCACCGTAAACAACATCACAATCACTGATTCGTTCTACATCGTCGGTAATTTCAATGTGGCCGCCAGACTCTTCACAGAAAGACTCTGCCATGTCAATCCACTCTTGTTCCATTTGATATTTCTTTGGACCAATTTGCTTGAAGCCCATACCATATTTAGCACAAGTCAGCATTAAAGAGCGACAAACGTCAGTAGCATCTCCCATGAAAGCAAGCGTTAAATCTGACAGTGTTCGTCCATCTGTAATATGCTCTTTCACAGTAAATAAATCGGCTAGCATCTGTGTTGGATGAAAACGTGTATCTAGTCCATTAATTACTGGAACTGTAGACATTTCGAGTAATCCGTCAAGCGTTTCAGGGCTATTTGTTCTGGCCATGATAACGTCACACATACGAGATAAAACACGGGAAGTATCATCTATCGATTCTTTACCACCTAAATGGATATCTTTAGGGGATAAAAACAGTGCGTGACCACCCAACAACGTGGCTGCAACTTCAAAAGAAACACGCGTACGAGTTGACCCCGCTTCGAAAATCATGCCAACAGACTTTCCTTTAAATAATTGAGGCACTGCATTATCTTTTCTTGCTTCTTTCAAATAGCTCATCAGTTCCATCATATTATCCATCTCTTTTACCGAGAAGTCTTTCATTGAAACCATATGTTCTATATTTGCTTTATTTAGGTCAGTAGCGCTTGAAGATGGAAGTTTCATAACTAGATCCTTTTTACATCATTGAATGTTATTATTTATATTAAAGTTTTATAAACATGTATTATTTAAACTTATAACTGCAGTAAATAATTTAATATTATTTCCCACTCATTATTTTCGATGACTTAAGTATCTACTATAAAATGGTAGGATTCTAAAACCAGAATCACTAATCGGTGACGAGTGATATAGTGAATATAAATGCATGACAAGAATCACAATTATTCTTTTCCAACTAATTTATTTTTCGATAATTGATTTTGATACGTATAATTCATGATCAAAAAAAGCCAAGCACCTGATTTTACTCAAATGCTTGGCTCTTTTTAAACCGTATTGCTTAATTGACTTTAGGTAAGATCTTAGGCAAATATGCACCGATGTACGCCTCAGTAATCACCTGAGCTTCTCTCGCCATTTCTGGTTCGATTTCACCAATTTGCCGAAAATTTAGTGAATACACCTTATCAGCAACTTGCAGGGCTATAGCAAAGATATTCACATCTTTTGGCAGCTCTGGCAGCACAAAATATCGACGATAAATTTGCTCTACTTTTAGTCCAAGCAATAGGTCATTTCGTGCATCTTCGGTTCGTACCGAGGCATAAGTATGCTGACCCAACAAAGTATGTTGTGCTAGCGGAGACTTTCGATAATAGTCTACAAAACCTTGTTCAATCATACGGTTAATATCAGACCAATGATGTATTTGGTCTTCTACGATCGAATCTTCCAATACATGAATAAAATCGTCAAATATCCCTTTCATCAATTCGCATATAAGTGATTCAATATTTGGATAATGATGATAAACAGTGGAAGCGGCAATCGACGCCTCTTTAGCCACATCATATATTGATATCGAGTCAACACTACGCCTTGATGCTAAGGTGACAGCAGCTTCATGTATTCGTTCAAGTCTTTGTTCTGTAGACTCTTTCTTCATTTAAAATCAACCTTTTGACGCCCACTTTAGAGACGAATATGTGTGCCTGAAGTCCCATTCATAATCTCAAAAGCTTTATGTAAAGAACCAATATGCCCTGTACCCTTTGTTTCCTGTGCAAACTCACAGCAAGCATCTACTTTTGGTGCCATTGAACCGGCGGCAAAAGTGTATTGCTGTAGTTGTTCTACTGTCACATCATAGAGTGCAACTTCTGTGGGTTTACCCCAGTCGATGCAGACATTATCACCATCTGTCAATATAAGGAAATGTTCCGCATTTAATTGCTTAGCTAACGTCGCAGCAGACAGATCTTTATCGATAACCGCTTCAACACCCGTCACGCCATTATTGTCTTCAATAATCGGACAACCTCCACCACCACAACATATTACCGTATGGTCAGCCTCCAATAAGGTGCGAATACTATCAATTTCGACAATTTTTTGTGGGTAAGGAGAAGGAACCACTCGTCTCCAGTAATCACCATCTTCTTTTATGCTCCAACCAAATTGCTCCGCTTTCTCTTGCGCGACTTGTTTGTCATATACCGGACCGATAAATTTACTTGGGTCAGAAAACGCAGGGTCATATTTGTCGACAGCTATTTGTGTCAATAAGGTACTTACTTGTCCGTTCGGCATATATTTCTTAAGCCCTTGAGCCATAAGATAACCTATCATACCTTGTGTTTCGGCACCCAGTACATCCAAAGGGTACGGAGGTACATCGGTGTAAGCCAGATTTTGCAGAGCCAGTAAACCTACTTGTGGACCATTACCATGAACGATAACCACCCGATAGTTTTCACTGAGTTTCGCTAATGCCTCTGAAGCAATGTCAATATTTTTAACTTGATTTTCGCAACTCATTAATTCGCCACGTTGTAATAGTGCATTGCCGCCAACAGCAACAACTATAATAGGTTTTTTATTGTTCATCACACTCACCAATTTTTACGTTATTTATTATTTGATGCATTCAATTTATCTCTTTTTCACTGACTTGAAAGTTGATCAGAATCAATTTTATCGAGTAAGACAATTACCCATCTACTATTTATGGGTGACATCACGTCTTTCTTGTTAAATACATAACCATCACCGATAAGTGATTCTAATAACAATTAATAGCGCTCAAAAACATTATATTTGCCGGGTAATTAAATAAATAAACCTCACTAATTAAATAAATTTTAATCACGTGAAAATCACACGGAGAAATAAAATGGATACTCAAAGTTCTGGTGGAAAAATGGGGGTCGGAAGCCTCGCCCTATTTAGCCTTTGTGCCGTTATTGTCGTTGATACATTGACAGCTTCAGCCTCGATTGGTGTTAGCGCCATCGGTTGGTGGTTAGTCACATTAGTCATTTTCGTTATTCCTTATGGATTAATAACGTCTGAATTGGGGACAACTTACCCAGGAGAGGGCGGTATTTATGACTGGGTCAAAAAGGCTTTTGGTTATAAATGGGCAGTTAGAACAACCTGGTTTTACTGGATCAATGTTGGCTTATGGATGCCTGCTGTATACATTATGTTTGCGGGTATGTTCGCTGAGCTTTTTTATCCTGACTTATCATTAATTTGGCAAATAGCTATCTGTATTGCATTAACTTGGCTGACAGTCTGGGTCTGTAATGTTTCTGTCGATGTTGGTGTTTGGGTTACCAGTGCGGGTGCTATTCTCAAGATCATCGTTATCTCGGTGCTCGGTTTCGGTGGTTTTTTCTATGCGGCAAAAAATGGTGTTGCTAACGAGTTCTCTTTCTCCGCAATGTTACCAAGCCTAGACACTGGTGTCGCTTTCCTTCCTGCGCTTGTATTCAACCTAATGGGCTTCGAGCTTGTCGCAACAATGACAAAAGAGATGAAAGACGTTCGTGATATGCCGAAGTCTATTTTCTTAGCTGCCGGTATTACCGCGTTCTTATATGTCTTTGGTACCGTCGGTATTCTCATGGCATTACCTGTAGAAGACATCGGTTTAGTCGCAGGTATCATCGACACGCTTCATAAGTTATTTGGTGACAGCGCTATGGGTCAGTTCATGGTATACGCCATCGGCATCATGGCACTGCTAACCTTCGTTGGTAACATGGTAACGTGGACAATGGGTGCGAGCCGCGCAGCGGCAGAAGCAGCAAGTGAAGGAGAACTACCAGAAGTGGTAGGAAAAATGTCAGAAAAACACGATACTCCTGTTGGCGCAAATAATATCACCGGCATCGTATCCACCGTTGTAATTTTAGCTTACGCCGTCTTTGCACAAGGCAGTGACGAACTATTCTGGTCTGTATTCGCATTTTCAAGCTGTGTGTTCTTACTTCCTTATTTATTCATGTTCCCTTCTTACCTAAAGCTTCGTGTAAGCGATGCAGATACTGAACGTCCTTTTCGCGTTCCTGGTGGTATGGGAGTTCAATGGGCTCTAAGCATTATTTGTTTCTTAGTCATAGCTCAAGCGGTCATTCTGTTTATCTTCCCTGACTTAATTACCTTAAGTGTTGATTGGGTATACAGCGCACCGGTTCTTCTTGGCGTCATTCTAACTATCGCAATCGGTGAATACTTACTTAAGCTAGCCGTAGCAAAAAAAGTTAACGATATCAATCAGAAGACTGCACAACACCTTTCTGAAAACCATTAATAATAAGCTATCTAGTAGGAGACATAATTATGAGTAAAAGATTAGATTCAAAACCAAGAAATGATGGCTTTAGAATGCCTGGTGAACATGAGCCTCAAGAAGCGGTTTGGATGGCCTGGCCAGAACGTACAGATAACTGGCGCTACGGTGGTAAACCGGCACAAAAGACGTTTACCGAAGTAGCAAAGGCCATATCACAGTCAACACCCGTTACAATGATCGTTAGCTCTGAACAGTTTGAAAATGCGCGCGGCCAGTTACCTGAAGGGATCAGATTGGTAGAAATGAGTACTGATGACTCATGGATGCGAGATATTGGCCCGTCTTATGTTGTTAATGACGAAGGTGAACGTCGCGGTATAGACTGGTACTTTAACGCATGGGGTGGCTTAGTAGATGGCTTGTATTACCCTTGGCACAATGACGACGCAGTAGCTCAAAAAGTGTGTGAAATTTTAGGCGACCACAGCTACAAAGCGCAGATTGTCCTTGAAGGTGGTTCCATCCACGTTGATGGTGAAGGAACGTTGTACACCACAGAAGAGTGTTTACTTCACGAAAGTAGAAACCCTGACCTAACAAGAGAAGAAATTGAAGAAGTTCTCTGTGATCATCTATCTGTAGATAAAGTTATTTGGATCCCTTCAGGTCTATATAACGATGAAACTAACGGACATGTTGATAACTTGATCCACGTAGTTCGTCCAGGCGAAGTTATTCTGACATGGTGTGACGACGAAATGGACCCACAATACGACCTTTCAAGAAGCGCACTTGACGCATTGCTGACGCAAAAAGACGCGAAAGGTCGAAGTATCAAAGTTCACAAAATACCAATGCCGGGGCCACTTTTTATCACTGAAGAAGAAGCGAGTGGTGTAGACATGTCAGATGGAATGGAGCGCGTACCAGGAGAAAGACTAGCCGGTTCCTATGCTAATTATTTGGTTACTAACGACCAGATCGTATACCCTCTTCTTGACAAAGATCATGACGCAGAAGTAGAAGCTATTCTTAACGAACTTTATCCTGGATATAGAATTACAGGTGTAAACGCACGCGAAATTCTTTTGGGAGGGGGTAACATACACTGTATTACTCAACAGATACCAGCGGTTAAATAAGCTAAAACTGCTTGAGATAACCCTCTAACGATAAGGCCTCTTTCATTAGTTTAAATGAATGAGGCTTTTAGTTTTCCCCAAACAAATCTTGCTGGGGATTGACTGGTTCTTTAGTTATCTGCGGTTTCTTCTTACCTTGAAGTGTTTTTCTTCGGTATCTCTGCTTACACAGTTTTATCACATGCAATTGTTGAGCTGGCGTGAATTCTAGCCAATTAAAACGCTCCTCTCTTTTACGCATACAACCATTACAGTAGCCTTTTTCATCTACTGAACAAACGCCAACGCAGGGGCTCGGTACGGTAAAAAACTCTAACTGTTCCATAAAAGAGAAAACGTCTTATTTACAATTACTAATTCTATATTAGTCCCATAACGCCTTGATAACAATTTACATTCTAAACAATTTCATTACTGTTCTCTGACACCATATTCAATTTTGGGTTTATACTTTGTTGGATTTAAAATTTTTCACACTGGAGTACGTCATGAAAAAACTGATAGCTGTTGTAACTTTACCTATCTTGCTTGCAGCCTGCCAAAGTACCGGAAACGAAAACGCCATGGCAAAAACCATCACGCCTCAAGATCTGCAACATCATAATTGGGAGCTTATTCAAATTGATGGTGAAGCTATTGAAACTCCAGATAACATGCAAGCCCCTCGTCTTGAAATTGGTGAGAAAATGACAGCAAACGGAAACGCTGGCTGTAATAATTTCTTTGGCCAAGGCGAATTAGACAACAATAGGTTCCGCATTCAACAAATGGGCATGACAATGAAAATGTGCCATAACGACGTAATGGGAACGGAAATGACATTCTCTAAGTCACTATCTGACTGGAATGAAATATCGCTTACAAATGAAAGCATGACACTTACTAACGAAAGTCACACATTAACTTTCAAGCTAAGCGATTGGAAATAAGACTAAATTCGGAATTTCAAAATAGGTATCAACCTAAAAATAGGACTCCCTATTTCACATGCCGCGAAGAGATTGAGGCATGTGAAATAAATTTAGGACAAATAAAATCGAACCGATTAGACGTCTAGACGTTTACAAATAGAATTGGTTAGGTTAATTTATGAGCTCATTTAATGATAGCCCACATCATATGAAGAGAACTCATGATAGAACTCAAGCATTTACGCACTCTCGTATCGTTGCGGGACACAGGATCTCTCACCGCAACCGCTAGTTCCCTGCACCTTACTCAATCCGCACTCTCTCATCAGATTAAAGATCTTGAACTTAGGCTCGGTGGGCAGTTATTTCTTCGAAAAACACGACCGGTAAAGTTCACATCAGAGGGCAATATTTTATTGAAACTCGCTGATGAAATTCTTCATAAAATCGCCATTGCAGAAGGTAAAATCGCCAACCTAAAAGAAGATGTCAATGGACGTTTACATATGGCGATTGACTGTCACTCATGTTTTCAGTGGTTAATGCCTGCATTGAGAGAGTATCAATTAAGCTGGCCGAACGTAGGATTAGACTTTATTTCCGGCTTTGATTTTGAGCCGATTCCGGCCTTATTATCTGGCGAACTTGACCTCGTCATAACCTCAGACATACTGCCAAGATCCGATGTTCATTACGAACCATTATTTGATTTTGAGATGTGTTTAGTCACATCTACTCATCATCCGTTGGCAGACAAAGATTCCATACAACCTGAAGATTTTCTCGACCAAACCGTAATCACCTACCCTGTGCATAAAACTCGCTTGGATGTATATAAGCATTTTATGGCCCCTGCGGGGATTGAACCACTTAAATGGAAACAGTCAGATAATACTTTAATGCTTATCCAGATGGTGTCAGCGGGTCTTGGAGTGGCCGCGATACCAAACTGGGCCATTCACGAGTTCTCTAGGCAAGGACTCATTACGAGTAAGCCTTTGGGCAAAGGCCTATGGCGTAGACTCTTTGCTGCCACTCGTCAATCTGAACATGATCGAGCCTATCTCCAAGCTTTTTTAATACCGCAAGGTTACAATGTAAAAGCCACCTACAAGGCATTAAAATGCCTTAAACAAAAATGGGACAAACTGATGTTTATCCCATTTCTATTTAGATAAAGAGCCACTATCTTTCGTAAGATTTAAACTGATTAGTAAGAGGATCATATTGATAACCTAGGACATCTAATTTACCAATGAGGCTTTCAACATCCATTTCATACATAGTGACTAAGTCTTCAAAACTGTCACACTCTAACCTAAGCTTTTCGTTAACAATTCCTAAAAGAATATTGCTGTCTAAATGATTAACATTGCTTAAATCCATTGCCCTACTCCGTTTATGTGTTGCCTAAAACTAAGCTTAGTCTGATTAGTCAATATTTTACAACAACTCACACAGAATCTTACTTTTACGCTAAAAATGGAATGATACTAAAGCCGCAAATTTTGCTTCCACACTACGAAAGTAACAGTAGTGGATAAAGGCTAGCACTAGAGAGCAACAGTACCATTAACGTCATTGATAACTGGATCTTATTGATAGATTGACGAGTCATCATATGCAGAGGCCAAATCAACAAACCCACGATCAAAAGAGCCAAACCCAGCAATACTTCTGTTTGGAGGCTAAATAGTGCATTTTCATTCAATCCAATAACTTGCAAGGCCACTAAAATAGCCAATGCTATTCCGCTAACAATGCCTGTAATAGGTAATATTTTATGGAACGCATCTAAGCGTGAGCGTGCGATCAACAACAAAAGATTGGAAAAAATAGCCCCCAACAAACTCACATTGATTAACCAACTAACTAGCGCAGGAATAGACGGGAATATAAACAATTGGTTAACGACATAGGCCAATGCGAATCCATCAGCAATATAGAGCATCCAAATCGGCCCTTTATCGCGCGTCTTCTTCGTTTGTACCTTTGAAAAGAAATAGAACACTGGGGCTGCGACGATAAATGCAAACATATTAGTGCTCGCTATAGCAAGCCAAAGCACACCAATGGCGGGTAACAGTTTATGTACTCGGCCTCTTTGCCCAGGGCATATTTCACCTTTAGTAAGGACCAGAGTAAGAACAAGTTGCGTACCTAACAACATTGGTGCCAAAAGTAACAGTATTGGTTCAATCATGATTTATTCATCTATTTTTCAGAGCCGCGGATAATAACATAGAAATATAAAACTCCTAGCCTAGAACGGGCGTTCTGATATAATGCCTGCCAGCAAAATTAGTGGTTAAAAAACATACAGCGCAAGGCTACATAAAAAGATCACTGTAACTGGCAGCTGGTTAATTATATACGTAAAAGAACGTGTTAAATCGTTCGATATTCAGCCAACCAAATACGTTAAATTCTGCTATAATCCGCCGACTATTTTTCGGTTAACTATAAACCATCGCATTCTCAAATGAAGGTTACGTCATTTCATGATCCCATTACCAAAAACAGAGCTGTTCGAATATCCCAAATACTGGGCTGAATGCTACGGCACTGCACCATTTTTCCCTATGTCACAAAAAGAAATGGATGATTTAGGCTGGGATAGCTGCGATATCATTTTAGTCACTGGTGACGCCTACGTTGATCACCCCTCTTTTGGCATGGCCATTATAGGCCGAATGCTTGAAGCACAAGGCTTTAGAGTGGGTATTATTGCTCAACCAGATTGGCACTCAAAAGACGACTTTATGACATTAGGTCGACCGAATCTATTTTTCGGCGTAACAGCTGGAAACATGGATTCAATGATAAATCGCTATACGGCAGAGCGACGTATGAGACATGACGATGCGTACACTCCAAACAACGAAGGCGGAAAACGCCCTGATCGTGCCGTCACTGTTTATACTCAACGGTGCAAAGAAGCTTTTAAAGAAGTTCCCGTTGTTATTGGCGGTATTGAGGCTAGTTTACGCCGTATTGCCCACTATGATTACTGGTCTGATAAAGTACGTCGTAGCGTTCTATTTGACTCTAAAGCTGACATTCTTATTTACGGCAATGCTGAGCGTCCATTGGTAGAAGTGGCTCATCGTATAGCTAAGGGTGAAAGTGTAAAGAACATAACCAATATTCGTGGTACTGCATTTGCCGTCAAAACCGCTTTACCTGGCTGGCGTGGCATTGATTCTCGTAGCATTGATAGACCGGGAAAAATAGATCCTATTCCTAGTCCATATCAAGATATGACGCCGTCAAATTGTGATAAAGCTGATGAAGTCACTCCTTCTGGAGCGACCATTGTCACCAAATCTCCAAGTATTAATTCGGCTGACGTTACGAAAGAAGCCGTGCCAATAAAAATCAGTCAGTACCAAAATAAGTCTTGGGAAAATAAGATTAAGCCATGGGAAATGACTTACGTTAAGCTTCCATCCTATGAGCAAGTAAGTAATAACAAGACACTGTATGCCCATGCATCTCGAATATTTCACCAAGAAGTGAACCCAGCAAGTGCTCGTGCATTGGTTCAAACCCACGGAAATCGAATGATCTGGTTAAACCCACCAGCTCTACCATTATCTGAAAAAGAAATGGATGGTGTTTTCGCACTACCCTATGCCCGTGTGCCTCATCCAAGCTATGGTAATGCAAAAATCCCTGCTTACGACATGATAAAGACATCAATCAATATCATGAGAGGGTGCTTTGGCGGCTGTTCATTTTGTAGCATAACAGAACATGAAGGAAGAATAATTCAGTCGCGTTCTGAGCAATCAATCATTGATGAGATCGAAGATATACGCGACAAAGTACCTGGATTTACGGGTGTCATTTCAGATTTAGGTGGCCCTACAGCCAACATGTATCAGCTGCGTTGTAAAAGCGCAAAAGCAGAAGCGACATGTCGTCGTCCAAGTTGTGTTTGGCCGACTATCTGTGGGCATATGGATACAAACCACAAGCCAACCATCGATTTGTACCGTAGAGCACGTAAAGTAAAAGGTATTAAAAAAATACTCATCGCTTCTGGTGTACGCTACGATCTAGCAATCAAAGACCCAGAATATGTAAAAGAACTGGCGACTCACCATGTAGGCGGTTATTTGAAAATTGCGCCCGAACATACTGAGGAAGCGCCACTCGCTAAAATGATGAAGCCTGGAATGGGGTCATACAACGACTTCAAGCAGATGTTTGAGCATTATTCTAAACTTGCTGGCAAGAAACAGTATTTAATTCCATATTTCATATCTGCTCACCCCGGTACAACGGACATGGATATGGTTAACTTAGCATTGTGGTTAAAGCAGAATAATTTCAAGCTAGACCAAGTACAAAATTTCTATCCTTCTCCTTTGGCAAATGCAACGACTATCTACCATACCGAGATAGATTCCTTAAATAAAATTCGTAAAGAAAATGAAACCGTTCCGGTACCTAAAGGAACGATAAAACGACGCTTACACAAAGCTATCTTACGTTACCATGATCAGAATAACTGGGAGCTTATTCGAGAAGCACTCACTAAAATGGGCTTAGCCAAGAAGCTCATTGGTAGCGGTCCAGAATGCCTTGTGCCGCATGCGACTCGCGGTGAGAAAAACAATAACCACCGAAAAGGTAAGAACAATACCAATGGCAATAAAACGTCATATGGCCAAAAGCGTGGTGATAAAGGGTCACAAGGTAAGAGTAACCCTGGCTTAACCCGATTTAGTGGCAATCAGTTCAAAAAGCGTAAAAAGTCCGATTAACAATTAAAGCGCGCTATTAAATCTTCCAACTCAAAGCACTGAACATCTCAGTGCTTTTTTTAACTAAAAGTCGGCACTCTCGTTGGTTGTGATTGTTTTTATTGATATTCCTCGATTTGCAAACAAGCTATTGTTAAGCTCTAACCATATAACAGACTAGGATAGAAGCATGGCTAACGCGCAACTCAGTGTATTTCAAGGGGCAAACTTGCTCCTTTCAGCACTACTAGGATCGAGTATATTAATCGTGCCTGCTCTCGCTGCAACCGAAGCTGGGCTCTATTCTTTGCTTGGATGGTTCTTAATCATCTTAGTTATGATTCCCATTGTTGTCACCTTTACCGGTCTCGGTCGACAATATCCACATGAGGGTGGCACGGCACATTACGTTGGCCATGCCTTCGGTAAGACAGCATCCAAATCCATCGCTTGGTTGTACCTTGCCATCGCCCCGATTGGCCCCCCGGTCGTATTTATCACTGGTGCTAGCTATTTCAACCAGCTTATCGGCCGGCCAGAAATACCCCTATTACTGCTAGAGCTTATAATGCTGCTGCTCGTTATCGGCATTAATTTTGCTCGCTTAAAAACCTCCGCCCGTTTTCAGAGTCTCATATCTTGGGGGCTAATTATTACAATTCTTTTAGTGACGCTATTGAGCCTTGATCAAACCAATACACCAATCAATACGGTTGACGAGGTTCCTTTTTCAATCTCCAAGCTTGGTGCATCAATCGCGATTATGTTCTGGTCGTTTGTAGGTATCGAAGCCATTTGTCATGTCGCTAATGAATTTAAAAACCCGCAAAAAGATTTCCCCAAAGCTGTCGCTATTGGTGTCTCTGCCGCAGCCGCCCTTTATATCTGTGTAAGTTATGCCGTCATGGTGCACCATGCTTATGGTGACGAATCAAGCAATCTCAATTCTATAACCTATATTGCGGAAATAGCCCTAGGAGCGTTGGGCCACAAATTAGTCGCGCTACTCGGATTTCTTGGCTGTTTTTCCGCAGTAAATCTATACTTAATGAGTTTCGTACGTATGCTTTATAGCCTATTCGAAGACCAAGGAGAGCAGCACTTACTTCGGAAAAAAATTCAACTGGAACAGCCGTCGTCTCTCTGCTACTAGTCTCAACAAGCATTGCTTTCGTTCTTATCCTGCGCGACAACTTTGGATTCTCCTTTGAAAGACTCCTAAGCATCGCAAATGCAATGTTTGTCCTGATCTACCTCGCCGCTAGTATTACAGGCCTACGTTTATTAAACGGAAAGTCTCGGATCGCTGCGGGATTGGCTAGCATTTTCTGTCTGATTATTTTCCTATATACTGGTATTTCAGGTCTTATCTCAAGCGCCATTTTATGTTTTCTATTTGTCATCTTCAGCCTAAAAAAGCCTAACCGCGAGATGACATGGGAAAGCCAAAAATGAAGGTTATAAACCAAGGTCTAGCTCCATTCACCTTTAATTTTACCCCTACAACCCTAGTCTGTTATAAATAATGCTGTTCGGTTAAGGTCATTTAATCCTGTAATCCAGACGAAAACCGACGTCATCCCCATGAAAATGGGGATCTAGTACAGCCAAGATTCCCGTTTTCACGGGAATGACGAAGTATTTAGCACTAACCGATCGGCATTTAGTCTGTTATAAAAGGCTTTTATTCTGAACTGACAATTACTATGCATATCTGTTTTTCCATTACTTCTCATGGTTTTGGCCATGGTGCTATTTCTTGCTCGGTGATAAATCAAGTCATTAAGATATTTCCAAATTGCAAAATAACAGTGTTAAGTAAATTGCCTGCCAGCTATCTAAAAAGTCGTATTCAGGGAAAGTATGAACACATCTCGATTGGCCATGATTTTGGCATGCTTATGCATTCACCAATCAAGGTTGATGTAGAAGAAAGCAGCAACAACTACTTGCAGCTACTTAAGGATTGGGACAATTGTGTTGAGTCTGAAAGGCGTTGTCTTGCCGTTATCAAACCGGATCTCTTAATTAGTAACATTTCTCCTATATCACTGGCAGCTGCAAAATCACTTGGCCTCAAAACGGCTTCAGTTGCTCCTTTCAATTGGGCTCAAATTTATCAAGCTTATTGTCTGGATGAGCAGAGCCCACAGAGTAAGCTGGTGCACCAAAAGATGAACGATGTCTATTTAAACGTGGACTATATCTTTAAGCCAATGCCTAATGTGCCTGATATCAATCACGATGAAATCAATATTGCCAGTATTGCCAGTCAACCAGAGGAGACTCCATTAAACTTGTTAACAGCCAACAAGCTCGATATTAAAAGAAATATCTTATTTGCCCTTGGTGGGTTTCCGATGCCGATTAAGTTGTCTCAATTACCAGAAATAGATGGTTGGCAGTGGTTGGTAGATCAAAAGGTTTCTGTACAGCGTACCGATTTGCGTCATTTCGCTGACTTATCACTCTCTTTTTTGCAATTACTGGCCGCCAGCGATGTGGTTATCACCAAACCGGGATATGGCAGTTACTGTGAGATTGCCACTTTGGCAAAACATAAAAAGGTGAGAGTTCTAAGCCTAACGCGCCCTGACTGGCCCGAAACGCCATACTTAAACGCCTTTTTAAAGGAGCGAGTTCCTTTTATGGAGATTGAGTTGAGTGACTTAGAAGACAACAAGCTTGCAACGTTTATTCATAAGCTATGTGAGTTACCTTATCCTGATACCTTACCCTGTAGAGATGGTGCTGAGCATATGGTCTATCATTTACAAAGAGAGTTTTAACACTAAACAGCCAAGCTAAACCTTACATGTACAATGAAGTGGGTAGGTAAAAATGAAACAGAGCATCTTTAAGTTGGACATAAGTCAGATGTCCGACACGGATATATTCGGTTTGCGTATGGCTATTAATAACGCATTCTCTGAGTATGAAGAATTTATTGGTAAACCATATTTACGTTTTGAATCCCACGACCACTTTATCCAAAACCTGTCTGATGAAGATAATCACTTTTTAGTCATTAAACGGCTAGATAAGTTCATTGGAGGGGTTTGTTTTCGTACACCTTCCCCCGACTCAGACACCCTTTATTTCGGAATGCTTTGGGTTGCGCCAAACGAGAGAAGCAAGGGACTTGCCTCTTTACTGATTCAAATTATGGAAAAGGAAGCAAAGCAACGGAATAAAAAAGGCCTATTAATCAAACTATTCAAGATCCCAAAACTAATTCATTACTATCAAGAACTGGGATTCAACTTTATTGATGGTAATAAAGCTGGCCCGATGGTTAAGTATTTTTAGCTCGCACAATCAAAACTCGTAGAGTGCTTAATTACTACTAGGCACTTACTTGCCCTACTTCCCTCGAAGCGAGCTTATCAATTGGTAAAGGACGATCAAAGTAGTAACCCTGAACCAAGTTACAACCGTATGAGACCAACCTTACATGCTGCTCTTTGGTTTCGACCCCTTCAGCGACAACCTGTAAGTCACAAGAAGCACCTATCGCGATAATCGCTTTGATTAGCGTACTGCTCTGGTCACTTACCAAAATTTTATCTACAAAGCAGCGGTCAATTTTTATCTCGGTAATTGGAAGGTTATTTAAATAACTGAGGGAAGAGTATCCCGTTCCGAAGTCATCCAAAGAGATACCAAAACCCAAATTACGTAAATGATGCAAAATGGGAGTAACTTTATCCACATCATCGATAAGAACATTTTCGGTGATCTCTAAAGTAATTCTGTTGACAGAGATACCTACCTCATCAACAATCGCCAGTATCTCCCCAACAAAATCTTGAGCCATCAACTGTATGGGCGAAATATTAATCGAAACATCAATGCATTCAGTACCATTTGGCGAAATAGTAAGTATATCTTCGCAAGCACGACGAAACACAAAATGGCCAATTTCGTCGATTACACCAATACGTTCCGCGACGGCAATAAATTTTACCGTTGGAACCATACCAAGCCTTTCATTGCTCCAACGAGCTAGTGCTTCGACACTGACAAGCTTTTCATTCTTAACATCAATTTGAGGCTGATAAAGTACAGATATTTCATTTTTATAAACGGCTCGACGAAGTTCCTCTTCCACCATGTAATCATACTGAATTTGTTCATTAATGGTGTGATTAAAAAACATCACTTCGCCTTTGTGAATCGCCTTTGATTTATACAAAACAATATCTGCTTTCCGAATCAAAGATTCCGCATCATCACTATCGGAGGGGTACATACTGACACCAATACTGCAATTGGTGACCAAAATTTTTCCATCGATAACAAACTGGTCGTCAAACACCTGTCTAATCGATTTAATGATATCCCTAGCATGTTCAGCGCTTCTTAACTCAGGAAAACAAAAAATAAATTCATCTCCTCCAAAGCGAGAAACGGTATCCATTGGTCCTAAAATAGTTTCGAATTTTCGGCTAATAAGTTCTAATAATTTGTCTCCAGACGAATGTCCGTAAAGATCATTTACCTTTTTAAAGTCATCTAAATCAACAAAAACAACCGCCAGTTCAGTTTTGTTTTTCTTCGCTAGTTCAATTCCTTGGGAAATATCTTCTAATAACAATACTCGATTAGGCAACCCTGTGAGTGCATCATGTAAGGCCATGTATTGCATTCTATCTTTAGCGCTTTCTAACTCGTGGAAGTCGTTACTTATCCGCGATTGAAACTTACCAAATCTACTGGCTATCATATTACTTAATATTAGCGACATTGCCGTAACCAGCATTGTCAGAACTGCGCTAAGGCTAGTGATTTTTACGAACTCCTGGTGATTTTGCTCCTCTAAAACAATCTGTTTTTGTACTAAATATTCCTCAAAATCATCAGCATAAAAGCCCGTACCAACGATCCACTCCCATTTATTTATACTCTTTACGAAGCTGACTTTTTCTTTCGTTTGGTTGCTTCCATAATTCACCGGAATGTCAAATTGAAGAAAGCCGCCTTCATTTTTCGACTCATATGTCATGCTATTTAAATCTAGTCTAGCTCCCATACTGATATCAGCTATATTAAGGCCAACATAACGATCATCCCTATGTGATAGAATTTTTCCATTCCGGTCCAAAACAAAAAGAAAACCTCGCTCGTCATAACCGTAATCGTTAATCCAATCCAACACTTTTTTCTTTACATCACTTTCGACATCAGAGAGATACTCACCAGTACCTATCATCCAATTATAAGGTTCAAATCGTTTACCAAAACCCACTTTCTCAAATTCTTTATTCTTATCTTCCCCTGGTTTTGGATACCACCATTGATAAAAAGCTTCACCTTTCTGCTCTACTAATTGGATATGCTCTCTTAGAATATACGTGCCCCGAATATCTTGGCTATTCCAGGCAGATTTACCTTCTATCTCCGGACGTAAACCATGCATGACATTTGTGCCATCCATCTGAAAAATAAAAAAATACCCCCTACCTTCAAAAAAGCGTATAGGCCTAAGTGCTTCAGCAATTAAACTTGTAATTTCTGACTGAGATCTATCCGGGTTTGTTTGGTATATATTCATAGCAATAGCATGAGCCTCTTCAACTCTTTGCTGTGCTTGCTCTTTTAGAATTTTGCGGGTCTGAGTTTGCTGATAAAGGATTTCATTTACTACGAGGTTAACGTGTTGACGAATACTATCTTTTTGACGATCAACAACTTCATCTCTGAGGGAATCAATACTTTGTTGGGCTTTTTCACGATTATCTTTAAGAACGACAAAATTTATGCCTAGTGCAAATATCACAATTAACACCACGGGGGCGTATCGAATAAGTCTAAGCAGTTTTATGTCGTTAAGTAGGGACATATGAATCCATTCTAAGTTTCTAAGTTTCTAAGTTTCTAAGTTTCTAAGTTTCTAAGTAATTATAGACAATCTTCAACATATGAACTTTTTATCGCATTAAACTCTCTACTTGCTAACATAAAGCAGCTTTTGTATCTCCATTGGTTTATAAAAATAATAACCTTGCACCAAGGTACAATCGTACTCTTTCAACCTTTGATACTGAGCAGCTTCTTCAACACCTTCAGCCACAACAACCAAGCCGCAGGTATGACCAATCGCCAAAATAGCTTTTATTAACGAATCACTTTGTTCGCTCACTAACATTTTATCGACAAATGTTCGATCAACCTTAATTTCTGTTACGGGTAAATTATTTAGGTAGCTTAACGAAGAAAAACCCGTACCAAAATCATCTAACGATATACCAAAGCCTAAATCCCTTAACTCTTGCAAGATAGGTAATGCAGACTCCTGATCTTCAAGTAAAACATTTTCGGTGATTTCAATCGTGATACGTTCAATGTCTATTGAAGAATCAATTACCGTACTATAAAAGTCGTCAGCGAAACTAAGCAGTTTTAACTGTGACGGTGAGATATTAACCGACAACTTTATTGCGTTATCTCCATTCGGAGAATAAGAAAGAACATCGGCGCAAGCTGTTTTCAAAACAAACTGACCAATATCGTGAATGACGTCAATATCTTCCGCTACTGAAATAAACTCTTCCGGCGATACTTGCCCAAGCTTTGCATTCTTCCAACGACAGAGTGCTTCAACGCCAACGACTTTTTCCGAACCAATTGAAATTTGAGGTTGATAAACGACACTAATTTCATTTCTTTTGAGTGCACCTCGCAATTGCTCTTCCATCAAAAAGTCGTACTCGAGCTTAGCTGCTAGTGTCGAATCAAAATACACTACCGTTCCGTTGCCATTACTTTTCGCCTTATATAATGCTATGTCAGCATTAGTAATTAATTCCTCTGCTGAAACCGCATCATATGGATATGTCGCAACGCCTATCGTGGCACTAATGTGAAATTTCTTTTGTTCTACGGGTATTCTGTCAAGAAAAATCTCTTGTATTAACGAGACTCGCTCTTCAATCTCTGATCTCGTTCCAACGTTAGGCAAACAGAAAATAAACTCATCTCCGCCAAAACGTGACACCGTATCTTCCTTATCCAGTATCAACTCAAATTTCCGACTTAAAATGGCGAGTAGCTTGTCTCCTGTGGCATGGCCATATTGGTCATTTATCTTTTTAAAACCATCTAGGCCAATCAAAATAATGGCCAGTGACGATCCTTTATCGTCCGACTCAATTATTTGTTGTTTTACCGTGTGATTAAACTGAATTCGATTCGGTAAATCTGTCAACGAATCATACAAGGCTAAGTGTTGCATCTTGTCTTTGGTTTTATTGAGCTCGGTAAAATCGTGATTAATTTTTGCCTGAAAGTTTCTAAACCGGGAAGAGACTTTGCCACTTAAAAATGCCGCGAAAAAAGACATCACAGAAGCCAGAAGAAAACTAAATAGAACTAACTTAATCAACTCTTCTCTGTTTTGTTTTAAAATAACCTGCTCTTTTTCTGCGAAATACGCATCAAATTCGGAAATATAAAACCCAGTGCCTATGGTCCATTGCCACTTATCAAACCAACGTACGTAACTCATCTTGTCGGCACGCTCAACATTTGGTGGTTTAAAAATCGAATTATAGCGAGCGAATCCGCCCCCTAATTGAGCAATGTCTAACATCTCTTTAATGTAATATTTATTGTTTTCATCTTTAAGGTCTATGCCTTGAAAACCTCTAAGATTTTTGTCTTGATGGGCGATGATGTTGCCATCAGATTCGATTACAAATATATAGCCACTATTTCCATACCTAATTTCAGATATCCAAGCCAACAAACGTTTTTGAACATCTTTTTCGAAATCAACAACATATTCGCCAGTACCAATGAACCAGTTTAAAGGCTCAAATTTCTTCACAAAACCAATTTTATCGTGGTCATTTATTAAGTCTTGCGGCTTATAAAACCACCAGCGATGGTACCCTTCATTACTATCATTAACGATGGCAGCAAGGTCTTGAATAATAGGAGCACTGCGACTATCTAACATTTCCCAACGGTCACTTCCTTCCATATGTGGTAAGTGCGGCAGCAAAACATTGGTGCCATCCATCTTATATATAAAAAAATACCCTCTTCCATCATTAAAACGGATATCCCTTAAAGCGGTTGTAATTTGCTTCGATATTTCAGCGTCTGATTTACCCGGATTTTCTCGATAGATAGCCTGAGCAATGTCATAGGCTTCATAAACTCGCTGTTTGATTTGAATTTTTAGAGCTTTTTCTGTCTGCTGTTTTTCATAAGTAAGTTGCTGATAAACACTATCGACTTCTTGTTGAATCCTAATTTTTTGTTGGGCGAGAACATCCGACCGAAGAGACTGTAAATTCTCTTCAGATTCAACTCGATTATCATGAAACATGATTCCAATAATCATCAAAGTCGCTAAACTGATGATAAGGACAGGTAGTATCCTTATAAACCTTAGCAATTTCTTATCATTTATCGGTTCCATTACCACTTCTTATGACTAAATCCCTATGTAGTTATTTTTATTATAGTTTAATAAATTAATCTGACACGTTGACATAGCCCCAGTCTTTGAGAACAATTGTAAGAATTGATAACTAACTCACTTAAATAACCGTTATTCCTGACAAAAATCCAGACCATCATCTTTTTTCATTAACCCATTCCATTCACTCATGCCGGATAACTTTAATTCAATTGAATACCGCTAAATTTTCGGCAAACTAACCGAAGAGACATCAAAGGACAAATCACAAGGAAAGCGGAATGAGCAATGTATTCCATAGGCACTGTCACGGAAAACTTCCATCCATCTCTAACGGTGATGGCATATATCTTTACGATACGGAAGGCAAACAATATTTAGATGGCTGCGGTGGGGCCGCCGTGTCAAATCTGGGTCACAATCACCAAGCCGTCAAAGCCGCAATGAAGAGCCAACTCGATGCCATTCCTTATGCTCATACTGGTTTTTTCACTAGTGAGGTTTGTGAAGAATTAGCTCGCGTGATTTGCGATATTGCGCCCGAACCACTTAATCATATTTACTTTGTTAGCGGTGGCTCTGAAGCCGTAGAATCAGCACTTAAAATGGCTCGTCAGTATTTTGTAGAAAAAGGCCAAACAAGTAAAAATCAATTTATCGCACGACGTCAAAGTTACCATGGCAATACATTAGGAGCACTGTCAGTAGGAGGCAACGAGTGGAGACGCGAACCATTTAGACCTCTTCTTAATGACGTTCATCATATAAACCCATGCTACGCGTATCGTGATCAGGCATCTAACGAAACAGAGCAAGATTATTCACTGCGGGTTGCCAATGAGCTTGAAAGCAAAATTTTGGAAATTGGTGCAGAGAACATAATGGCCTTTGTCGCCGAACCAGTTGTAGGCGCGACTTCTGGAGCCGTCCCTGCAACGAGCGGTTACTTCAAACGAGTACGGCAAATTTGCGACAAATATGACGTATTATTGATATTAGATGAAGTGATGTGCGGGATAGGACGTACTGGTACCTTCTTCGCGTTTGAACAAGACCAAATCATTCCTGATCTTGTCACTATGGCAAAAGGGTTGGGAGCGGGATATCAACCTATTGGCGCGGTTGTCGCAAGTGATGATATCTATGACACCATCGCCAATGGCAGTGGTTTTTTTCAGCATGGTCATACTTTTATGGGGCACCCCATGGCGTGTGCTGCAGCCTTAGCGACAATTAAAACCATCATAAATGATCAACTATTAGACAAAGTGTCCAATTTAGGGAGCCAGCTAAGGGAAAAACTAGAACAAGCTCTGTTGCCCTTACCTTACGTAGGCGATATCCGCGGTAGAGGCCTTTTTTTAGCTATCGAGTTAGTTGCTAACAAGAATGAAAAAAACCATTACCTGTTTCCAGCCAAGCTCACAAAATAATCAAGCAGACCGCGATGAAAAATGGATTAATGTGTTATCCAATGGCCGGTACCATTGACGGGATAAACGGCCACCATATATTAATCGCCCCACCGTTTATTATCGAAGAATCGCAACTTGATGAACTAGTCGATAAACTTAAAAGATCGATATTAGAAGCCGCATCCGCATGGAGCTAACTCGGGAAATAGAAGTTAATGATTGAAGCCGATAAAAATAAAATTGCCATTATCGTTGCCCCTAACGGTGCGAGAAAAACTCAGCATGATCACCCTGCTCTTCCCGTTACTGTAGATCAGATAGTTGCTGATGTAGTTGCCTGCCGAGACGCTGGTGCCGCCATGGTTCATTTACATGCAAGAGATAGCGACGGCAAGCACTCATTAGCCATTGACGATAACATCAAGGTAATGAATGGAGTTACCGAAGCAGTAGGTGACAGCATTATCGTTCAGTTAACGACCGAAGCGATTGGAATGTATACACCCGCGCAACAGATGGAGCTAATTAAACATACTCAACCTGAAGCCGCATCATTTGGCTTAAAAGAACTTATTCCAGATGACAGCTATTTAGCAGAAGCTGAACGTTTTTTCCACTGGGTAGCCGATACCGGCATGATTGCACAATATATCCTTTATAGTGTAGAAGATGTCGCACGTTATTTTTCGTTGATTAAAAGCTGTGTGCTGCCTAATAAAAATCACCATGTGTTATTGGTGTTAGGGCGATACCATAAAACCTTACAATCATCACCAAGGGATTTAATACCGTTTCTCACTGACGAACTATTAGATAACAAACATCGGTGGTCTGTATGTGCTTTTGGCATACAGGAGCAAAAGTGTTTAATTAATGCTATGATTCTAGGCGCTGATGTCCGAGTAGGATTCGAAAATAATCATCTTAATAATCTTGGACTTATCGCAAAAAATAATGCCCAACAAGTTGATAACATTAAGGAGCTAACAGATTTGCTTGGAATAAACAGGCATAATGCGCTCAGTTATCGCAAAGCGTTAACAAATTAGTCGCCGTTTTGGCGACTTGTTAACTTAGTTAGATGGATAAATTAATACACATAAAAGGAATTAATATGTCTCGATTAAAGACCCTATTAACAGCTACAACTACAACAGTGCTTTTTGGTGCTGCATTTGCTGCTAGCGCTGCAGATCAATTCGTTACAATTGGTACTGGTGGCGTAACTGGGGTGTACTACCCAACCGGTGGTGCAATTTGTCGCCTCGTAAATAAATCTAAGAAAGAACACGGTATTCGTTGTTCTGTAGAAAGTACTGGCGGCTCAATCTATAACGTTAATACTATCCGAGCTGGTGAGCTTGACCTTGGTATTGCTCAATCTGACTGGCAGTATCACGCTTACAACGGTACAAGCAAGTTTGCAGACGCGGGTCCATTCAAAGAACTTCGCGCAGTATTCTCTATCCACCCTGAACCGTTCACTGTTGTCGCTCGTGCTGATGCAGGAATCAATTCTTTTGAAGACCTAAAAGGCAAACGAGTTAACATCGGTAACCCAGGTTCAGGTCAACGCGGTACAATGGAAGTACTGATGGAAAGATACGGCTGGACAGCAGACGACTTTAAATTGGCTTCTGAGCTAAAAGCTTCTGAGCAATCTAAAGCACTTTGTGACAATAAAATTGATGCAATGGTATACGTTGTAGGTCATCCAAGTGGTGCAATCAAAGAAGCGACAACTTCTTGTGACAGCACAATCGTTTCTGTAAATGGCGAAAAAGTTGATGCGCTTCTAGCGGATAACAGCTTCTATCGTACTGCAACTGTACCAGGTGGCATGTATAAAGGTAACGATGCTGATGTTATGACATTTGGTGTTGGTGCAACGTTTGTTTCTTCAACATCTGTTCCTGATGAAGTTGTTTACGCAATAGTGAAATCTGTATTCGAAAACTTCGATACATTTAAGAAACTTCACCCAGCGTTCGCAAACCTGAAAAAAGAAGAAATGATCAAAGACGGTCTTTCTGCACCTCTTCACCCTGGCGCAGTAAAATACTATAAAGAAGCCGGTCTTCTTTAATAGTTAACACTTCAAAAATAGACTAATGAAAAATGCCTAACATCTCTGTTAGGCATTTTTTTCAACAGACTAAATTCCCAAATTTACCTTAAGCCACTGATTGAATGCATATATTTTTCTCGAAGAAAGCTTATAACTTGGCACGTGCACATAGTATCCGTAACTCGTTTGCATAGAAAAACCAAACGGATTAACTAATTGCCCTTTTTCTATTAATGACCTCACCATAAAATCAGGAAGTAATGCTACCCCAACAGATTCTCTAACTGCTTCTAGTGACATATAGAAATGCTCAAATGCCACGTTATGATATTTAACAGAAAAAGAGAGGTTTTGTTGTCTTTTAAACTGTTCCCATAAATGTGGTCGTGTCACATGAGGTAATAAAGTCAGGCGTTGCATATCTTCTATCGAATGTATACCTTCATCGCTTAATAGCTTAGGAGAAGCCACTAGGACTAAGTTTTCTTTTTGTAACAGTGTGGCATTCTCGTAGTGCTTCGATATAGGCAAGCAACGAATCATCATTTCGGTATCTGCATCCATCTTTTTAATCAGCCCATCACCCGTTTTTATTCTGAGCCGAATGTTTTCATTCTGCTGATTAAAAGATTCGATTTTTGGTATTAACCATAGGCTAGCAAATGATGGCGTAACGTTAATAGTGAGGACTTCTTCTACCTGATCAGTTTGTATCAAGCTTGCTGTAGCATGTTGAATTATTTCCAACGCTTCAGCAACCAGAGGTAGATAACGTTTCCCCGCATTAGACAACTCAATACCGTTCATATGGCGCTGAAAAAGAGGTTGTCCTAACTGTTGCTCCAAACTAGATATCTGTTTACTTACAGCACCTTGTGTAACAGACAGTTCTATCGCCGCTTTCGAAAAACTCATATTATTGGCTACCGCGATAAATGTTCTTAACGCCTTTATCGAAGGGAGTTCACTTGCTTTTAGCATGATTTTTCGTCGTCCAGTTATTAGCAGATTTCAAGATTATTCTTATTGCTCATAGACTTCAAAGTTCTTTTGCTACTTTCTCTATTTTTTTACAATTCAATGGAGTAGAATTAGTGAAAATTTCAACGAAGAGAAGCGTATGCGAATTATCACCTTTGAAGGAAAGCCTTATCAGCTCGGCTATGTACTAGGAAAGCAAGCTAAAACAGTTTTTTCTCGCTATATCATCAGCAGCCACCACTTTACCAAGCTGCTTCCGTGGCGAGAAAGTGATTGGTTAAACTCTATCGACAAACAAATTCAACAACACTTTCCAAGAATATATAATGAGTTACAAGGGTTAGCAGATGGATGTGAACAAGATTATAAAGATATTTTGCTCTGGAACTGTCGAGGTGATTTACTCCCAACAGGCCCCGAAGGTTGCACGTCGATAGCGGTGCGAAAAACCGATAGATCTATTATTGCCCACAATGAAGATGGCGATCCAAATCTGCGCGGCCACTGTTTTTTGTTGGACGCTAGGCTAGACAACGATATACGTATATTTTCTTTCGCTTATCCTGGGTCGATTCCTGGCCATACTATATGCGCAAATAGCCATGGTTTAGTCTATACGGTAAATAATATTCGCTTGTCTGAACAGGGTAGCGGCTTACCTAGGATGGTGGTCTCTCGAGCGTTACTCGAAACAACAAACAGCTCTGAATTTGTTGATTTACTTAAAAAGCACCAGCGTTCCGGTGGATTCCATTACACGGTTGCTGATACGCAAACTCAACAACCATTAAGTGTTGAAGCTCCTTTTCAATCGGTATCTGTGAACAAAGCCAATCCTATATCTGTTCATGCCAATCATTTAGTTCATACCGAACTCGAAAATATTAAACAAAACATTACTGAATCGTCACAGTGTAGACAGAACAGAATGGAAGTATTAACTCAACAACTTTCTGGTTCAATTGATGAAAAGAAATGCTTTGAAATACTGCAAGACATAGAAGCAGACGCTCTACCTATTTTCAGAACCGAACCCGATGACCCAGACGAAGAAAACACCCTTGCTACGGGTGTTTTCACTTTGAGCGATAATAGCGTTGAAATACAAATCTATAGTATGGAAGATTTCAACAACCCATTACAGCAAACCTTAAGCTTGGCTGTAATCTGAGTAGTCGGTCAGACCTTCTTCAGCACCGCCAAACAAGGTATTGGGGTTGTGCTGTGCTAATGGGTAACCATTTTTAATACGATTTGGCAGATCAGGGTTAGCGACAAATGGACGGCCAAAACCGATCATATCGCTCACTCCATCTACAATCGCTTGGGCACCTTTTTCATCATTATAACGACCAGCGTAGATCAAAACCCCGTCATAAGCTTCGCGGACAGCTGGTTTAAATTCTTTTGGTGTTTCTGGTGCATCATCCCAATCTACTTCAGCGATGTGAATGTAAACAACGTTTAACGTATTAAGTAATGCCGCTGCTGCCGTATACGTTTCTACCGGTGTCGCATCCACTGTGCCATTTAGTGAAGTAAACGGTGCGAGTCTAACACCGACACGGTCAGCACCAATAGCGTCGACCATTGCACTCACAACATCACCAAGAAAACGCAATCGGTTTTCGATAGAACCACCGTATTCATCTGTACGGTTATTGGCTTCAGAATCAATAAACTGATTTATTAAATAACCATTAGCTGCGTGTAATTCAATACCATCAAACCCCGCTTCAATTGCATTTAAGGCCGCTTGGCGATACTCACGAACAACGTGTTGAATGTCGTCTTTCGTCATTTCTCGTGGCTCCACGACATCAACGAAACCCGGCTCTCCCGTGCCGTTATCGACAAACACTTTAACGTTTTCAGCTTTAAGAGCGGAAGATGAGATAGGCTGTTCTCCACCAATATTATCAGGGTGTGTCACTCGACCAACATGCCAAAGCTGAGCAAAAATGCTCCCACCCTTTCCATGCACTGCATCCGTTGTTTTCTTCCAACCTAAGATCTGTTCTGGCGTATATATACCGGGAGTCCAAGCGTAGCCCTGTCCCATTGCTGAAATTTGAGTACCTTCTGCAATGATAAGACCTGCTGATGCTCGCTGAGCATAATATTCCGCCATAATATCATTGGCCACATTGCCAGGTTGGCTCGCTCGCGAACGTGTCATCGGAGGCATGACGATGCGATTTTTTAGTGAAAGCTTACCAAGTTTTATGGGTTGAAATAGTGCATTGTTCATTTTTATATTCCTCTAAATTAGCGAACTTGGATTAATTCTATTTGGTAGCCATCTGGGTCAGTGATAAAGGCAATATGTGTATCCCCACCTTTAACTGGACCTGGTTGACGAGTCACATTGCCACCGAGTACTTTAATATTGTCACAAGCCGTATAAATGTCTTCAACACCTAACGCAAGGTGACCAAAAGCATTACCCAAATCGTACTGGTTAGTATCCCAGTTATAAGTCAATTCAATCGTTGTGCCATCTGCTTGGTTTTCATATCCAACAAAAACTAAGGTATACCTATATTCATTATTCTCTGTTCTATCAAGCACTTTCATACCAAGTACATTCGTATAAAAATCGATTGAACGATCAAGATCGGTCACTCTTAACATGGTGTGTAACAATTTCATAAGCCGCCTCAGCGAACACGCTACCAAACTTTAAATCAATCAGTAAAAGCAACGTGTTTATTAGTAGATTATTTCGTTAAGGGTAATATACAAGGTGAACACGTGAACTTAAAATTATCAATTATTATTAAAATAATAATTTTAAGTTATAGTTAAAAGAGGAAAGATAATTATCAGGTTCGAGAAAGCGCCTACCAATGAGTTTATGCCTACATTTAGTTTGATTTCTCTTCATTAACCATCAGGTATTAGTCGTGCATACAGAGTGTATTGGCTAAGCCTAGTGTGTTAAAGTGCGCGCAATTAAACTTAGGCATCACATTTTCTGGTTGCTTAGTACCCATTACGAATTAGGAACTATTATGACTAATAACGATATTTTACGCCGTATACGCTACGCCTTTGACTTTAAAGACTCACAGATGATTGCCATTTTCGCAGCCGCTGATCAGACAGTAACTCGTGCTCAAATCAGTGACTGGTTAAAAAAAGAAGAAGATCCAAGCTTCAAAAAAATGGTTGATACTGAATTGGCTCTTTTCTTAAACGGCTTAATCAACACCAAACGTGGCAAGCGCGAAGGCGAGCAACCTGCTCCAGAAAAACGCTTAACTAACAATATGATTTTCATGAAACTTCGCATCGCATTAAACATGAAAGCAGAAGATATTTTAGAAACAATGGAAATCGCAAACTTTATTATGAGCAAGCACGAATTGAGCTCATTTTTCCGCAAGCCAGACAACAAGCACTACCGCGAATGTAAAGACCAAATATTACGTAACTTCTTAATGGGTCTACAACGTAAACTTCGTCCAGAAGACACTAACGAAGGTTAATTTCTTTCGTTGTTATTATAAAAGAAGAGCACTTTAATGCCATTTTCTAAACTACCGCTGAGTTCTGATGTATTGTCTGCCTTACCTGAGGACATTACATCACCTAAGGAAATACAAACCCTAGCTATCCCAGTGATAATGAGCAATAAAGATCTTCTCGCATTGGCACAAACTGGCAGTGGAAAAACATTGGCTTACGGGTTAGCCCTTATAGAAAGAGCCAAGGCTAATCGCTTAGCGACACAGGCGGTTATCTTAGCCCCAACCCGTGAACTTGCTGCCCAAATCAATACGGCTATCTCATCCATCTCTCACCAAGTCGATATAAACACCATCTGTCTTTCAGGAGGGATTGAAAAAAAGACTCAAATTGACGAGTTAGCCAACAAACCTGAAATTGTCGTTGCAACACCGGGCCGACTGCTTGAACTGATTCGCGAAGGCTCGATAGAACTCAGCGATATACACACGGTTATCTTAGATGAAGTCGATAGGCTTTTAGATATGGGCTTTTGGGGTGATATACAAACCATCTTGGAACGATTGCCAGCTCAACGTCAAACCGCCATGTTCTCAGCCACTTTGCATAAAGATTTAGAAAACAAGGTAAATAAACTGCTTAATCAACCTACCCGCGTTCAAGCCCACGCGAGCAATAGCATTGTTGAACAGATTGAAGAGTCACTCTATTTGGTCAACAAAGGAAGTAAAACTAATGTTTTAATCCGGCAAATTAAGCAAAATGACTGGCAACAAGTGTTAGTTTTTATTGGCGCAAAAGACAATGCCGATTCTTTAACTAAAAAGTTAAACAAAGCAAATATCTCAACAGCGGCTCTGCACGGTAATAAAAGTCAGATCGAACGAGAAGAGACGCTAACGCAATTTAAACAAAAGAAGGTAAAAGTACTCATTGCCACCGATCTACTTGCTCGCGGTATTCATATTGATCATCTCCCCATTGTGATAAATTTTGAGTTACCACCTAGCCCGGAAGTATATGTACATCGAATTGGGCGTACCGCAAGGGCAGGAAAACAAGGTAGTGCTATTTCTTTAGTCTGCCATGCAGAAAGTGACTATTTAAATGCTATTCGTCAGTTTACTCGTCGTGAATTACCACTCAGTCAATTAGAAGACTTTCCTGTTACTGACCAACCATCCACTGGTGAAAGTAAACGTGCGCCGAGAGACAAAAAAGCCAATCGACGCACAATTAACAAGAAGAGCGTTAAGCAGTTTCAGGGGAAAAAGAAACCTTAACCTGTTTTCTAATAGTGGCAACTTTCGGTTAGCGAACGTTTTCTGTTAGTAAAACTATTCTACAGGCCATAACCATGCCGCACCACGTACGCCACTAGAATCGCCATGAATCGCAGCCTTGATAGGTGTATGGCACTCTCCTCCAAAGGTATATTTCGGTATTATCTTCGGAACATTGCTGTAGAGTCGGCTAATATTGCAAACACCACCAGCCAAAACAACAACATCAGGGTCAAGTAAATTCACCACACTCGCGATCGATTTTGCTAGGCGGCGTTCATAAGCTTCTAGCGTTAATAATGCGGTCTCATCCCCATTGTCAGCCAAGTCAGAAATCTCTTGCCCTTTCAGTAAATTGCCCGTTCTGCGTTCATAATCCGCACATAGTCCCGTACCCGAAACAAACTGTTCAATACAGCCGTGTTGACCACAATAACAAGGTGTTGCATCTGCAAAAGCACGTTCTTCAGCATCTTGCCAAGGCATAGGATTGTGCCCCCACTCGCCACCAATTCCATTACCTCCCGCATGCGGAACACCATTCACAACGATACCCGCACCAGCACCAGTACCAAGAATTACGGCTAAAACCATTTTATACCCGGCTCCAGCACCATCGGTGGCTTCCGATACGGCCATACAATTTGCGTCATTAGCGACACGAACTTCTCGTCCAAGCATGATCGTAAGGTCGACATCGAGTGGTTTCCCGTTCAGCCAGACAGAATTCGCGTTTTTTACCTTTTGCGAGTACGGAGAGATAGTCCCAGGGATACCAAGCCCAACGGTGCCCATTTGCCCTGTTGCCTCTTCTGCATCTAGCACCAAGCCTTTAATCGCTTGAAGTGTATCGGGATAAGAACCTTTTGGAGTATCTACTCGTTTTCTAAATAGCTCTTCACCTTTATCAGAAAGAGCAATAACTTCGATTTTCGTACCACCTAAATCTATCCCAATGCGCATACTAATTTCCTTGTTGGTTTTACGTTATTGATGGGAAATGGAAAAATATTGTGGCGTATTTAGAAGATAGAATCTGTGCGGGTGGTCATGGCGTTAGAGAATTATTAATAAGGTTATAAATGAAAATAGAAACGCGCAATAAAGGGAAATAGGCAGCAAAAGCTGCCTATTAACAGGAGAGCTAAAAGAACCCTAGAGGATTGACGTCATAACTGACTAATAGGTTTTTCGTGTTTTGGTAGTGATCCAACATCATTTTGTGTGTCTCTCTACCGATACCCGATTTTTTATATCCTCCAAAAGCCGCATGCGCTGGATAAGCGTGGTAACAGTTTATCCAAATGCGGCCTGCCTCGATATTACGTCCCATACGGTACGCAAGATTTTGGTCGCGGGTCCATAGCCCTGCTCCTAGCCCATATTCTGTATCATTTGCGATAGCAAGTGCTTCCGCTTCATCCTTAAAGGTTGTAATTGCGATAACCGGTCCAAAAATTTCTTCTTGGAATACACGCATTTTATTGTGTCCTTTAAGCAACGTTGGTTGAATGTAGTAACCCTCATTCAGACCCTCTCCTTGCTTGGCAACCTCACCACCAACCAATACTTGAGCCCCTTCTTGGCGGCCTATTTCTAAATAACTCAGTATTTTATCAAATTGTTCTTGCGAGGCTTGTGCTCCCACCTGTGTATTCACATCAAGTGGGTCACCTTGCTGAATGTTTTTCGCTCGCTCGACCACTTTTGCAATAAATTTCTCATATATCGACTCTTGTATCAGTACGCGAGACGGACAAGTACACACCTCTCCCTGATTAAAGAAACCTAACAGCATACCTTCGATACATTTATCCAGATATTCATCTTCATAATTAAAAATATCTTCAAAGTAGACGTTTGGTGATTTACCACCTAACTCGACTGTTGATGGGATTAAATTCTCTGCCGCACATTTTAGAATATGCTGACCAACCTGAGTCGAACCAGTAAAAGCAAGTTTGGCAATTCTGGTACTTGTCGCGAGTGCTTGACCCGCTTCACTGCCATAACCATTTACAACATTCAAGACGCCGGGCGGGATTAAATGACCAATTTTCTCCATCAGAACCAAAATAGAAACGGGCGTTTGCTCCGCGGGTTTTAAAACAATACAACATCCTGCCGCAAGTGCTGGTGCTAACTTCCAAGCCGCCATCAACATTGGGAAGTTCCATGGGATAATTTGCCCAACCACGCCAACAGGTTCTGGGAAATGGTAAGCGGCTGTATTAGCGTCTAGCTCGGCAGCACTACCTTCTTGCGCACGAACACAGCCAGCATAGTAACGAAAATGATCCACAACTAAAGGTAAATCTGCATTTAATGTTTCTCGAACTGGCTTCCCGTTTTCCCATGTTTCTGCAACAGCAAGTTCTTCCAAATTCTGTTCGATGACATCTGCTATTCGTAGCAGAATATTAGAGCGTTCACCGACACTCGTCGCCCCCCAAGCTTCTCTTGCTTTGTGAGCAGCATCGAGCGCCAAGTTAACATCCGCTTCACTCGAACGTGCAACCTGACAATACTCTTTTCCGGTTACCGGAGACAAATTTTTAAAGTACTGACCGCTTACTGGTTTTACCCATTCGCCACCAATGTAGTTATCATAAGTCGATTTAAAGTTAACAACAGAGCCTTCCGTTCCTGGCTGAGCATAGATCATAGGTTCTTCCTTCCTTTAGATACATTTCGTTTGTCATTTCGTTGTTTTGATGTGCTCTATTTTTGTTTGAGCACTAACTTATGTAACGCAATTCACACGCCAACATGATCAGACTTGATGCAATCAACCAGTAACACTATGATTACATTTCATTAACATTGACAGATGTTGTTTTCTAATCATCTACACCAACGTGTTCACTTTGTTCAACTGTTTTAAAGTGATACACCAATAACGTTACATTTTGGGACACTTATGCACCTTCAAATCGACGACTCAATTGATTGGCTAAATAATTCATGGAACAGAAGCAGCGAAGCCGGATTAAAAGAAAACCGGCTTCCAGACGATATTCGATTAGAGCGATTTCAACTGAGCGAAAGAAGAGATAGTGCTAGAAAATTGATATCTGGGTTAGAAAATTACGCGCTACCGCTTTTTAACCAAATGTTTGCCAAAACCAATAGCCGATTAATTTTAACTGATGTTCAAGGTGTGATCCTTGGTTCATGGGGGCAAGAACAATTTGCTTGTCGTCTCACCTCTATTGCTCTCGAAAATGGCGTTTGCTGGCAAGAAAAACTAAAAGGCACTAACGCAATAGGCACTGCCATTATTGAAGAAAAACCAATATCTATCATAGGAAATCAACATTTTATCAATCAACACCGTTTTATCAGTTGCTCTGCCAGCCCGATATTTGATCATAACGGTAAGATGCTCGGCATATTAGACATTACGAGTGAGCAGCAAGTACATCAATCGAATACTCAGCTTTTGATTCAGAGCATGATTCAAAAAATTGAAAACAGCCTTCTTTTCGATATCCCAAATGGCACAATAAGAGTTGATATTGCTTGCGACCAAACACTGTTAGATAGTGGTTGGCAAGGGATTGTCATTGCTAATGAAGCTGGAGACGTCATTGCACATAACCAGTTGGCTTCTCAACTATTAGACCAGCAAGAGATTATCGGTGCTCCGTTAGAGCATCTGCTAGAACCCAAAGACACACCGTTTGTTTATCGCTTACACCCACAATCGACTAAGACCATTCCAAAATCTGTTACTTACTCACCATCTAGCGAACTTCACCAAGGCGATGAGCGCATTGAAAATGCATGGCAACAAGCATGCAAAGTGATCGATAACCAAATCAATCTTTTGATCTTAGGTGAAACAGGTGTAGGCAAAGGTGAATTTGTTAAAGCACTGCATAAACAGAGTAAACGAAAAAAATACCCGCTTGTGATTGTTAATTGCGGAGCTCTACCTAAAGATCTGATTGAATCCGAACTTTTTGGCTACGCGCCGGGGGCTTTTACTGGTGCAAGTAATAAAGGTTTTCAAGGAAAAATAAGACAAGCGGACAAGGGTATCTTATTTTTGGATGAGATAGCCGATATGCCACTTGAAGCGCAATGTCGTTTATTGCACGTTCTTCAGGAAAAAGAAGTGGTTCCTGTCGGGTCTAACCAAAGCCACAATGTAGATATTCAAATCATCGCGGCAACACACAAAAATATCGAACAATTAATAGCGGAAGGAAGTTTTCGACAGGATCTCTATTACCGCTTAAATGGCTTGGTATTTCATTTGCCTTCATTAAGAGAAAGAAAAGACAAAGCCGCACTGATTAAGAAAATTCACAAACAACATTGTAAAAACGAACAAGTACTCGATGAAAATCTACTAGACTTACTCGAACGCTTTCGTTGGCCTGGTAATATTAGAGAATTGGATAATGTACTCCATGTTGCCACACTCCTTTCCAGTGACGAGCCTGTATTGAAGCTCAAACATATCCCAGACCACATCAGTAAATCACTGATATCAAGAAGTAATATTAATACGTTAGAGCGTCGACCTTTCAACGAAGAAAAAGAAGAAATAAGCCTACGAGAAACCGTCGAAGATACATTAATTAAAACCTATCGGGCCAATAACGGTAACATAAGCAAAACATCAAAAATTCTAAGTATCAGCAGAAATACTATCTACAGAAAATTAAAAAAACTTGGCGTGCTTCCAAACTGAAGTCACCTACGCTTCATAGTAGTAATAATTGACACACTGATCAGCGAGTAGATCCAACGAATCGAGCGCTTTTTCCATTTTATCCACTGGTAACGTATCAAACGCTAGTGGTATTTCTGTGCAACCAAGTACAACACCTTCTGCCCCTTTTTTAATTAGGCTATCGAACACTGGTTCCATCAGCGCTCTGCCCTCTGCAATTTTACCCGCTTTTACGCAATATATGCCTTCCATGACCAACTGCTGCTCGTGTTTACTTGGCATCAGCGCCTTCATTCCGCGCGACTCTATCGCCTTAGTATAAATTCCCGTTTGAATGGTTGCATTAGTTGCCAATACACCAACCCTGCGCATGCTTCTACGGCCCGCTTCATTCATCACAGCATCAATAATACTGATAAAAGAAACCCTTTCATTGCAACTGAGTTTATCTAACCAATAGTGCGCTGTATTACATGGAATAACGACTTTTGTTGCACCCGACTCTTTCAAATTAACCAGATTATTAAGCATCTTCTTCAACGGGTTTTCGCCATTTTCTAAGATATGCTTCGTACGGTCAGGAATCAAAGGATCATTCGAAATAATCATAGACATATGTTCTTGATCAGAACATGCGGGGCTTTTTTCTACGATGCGCTTAACAAAGTCAACGGTAGCCATTGGGCCCATACCACCTAGTACGCCTAGTTTTTTATTCATAATCACTCCTTGTATGTAATTAAATTAGCAAATAAAAACCTTGATAAGAAATGAAATAACTGGCATACCTATTCGCATATTGCATAGGTAAGATGATAAATACAATGCTAAACATCGAAACAAAGTGGTTGTTAGATTTCTTGAAATTGGCCGAATTACGTAATTTTTCAAAGGCGGCGATTGAAAGAAATGTCACTCAGTCGGCTTTTAGCCGTCGTATTCAAGCACTCGAAAATGCTGTGGGTTGCCAACTTTTTAACCGTGACAAAACCCCGATTGGCTTAACACAGAGTGGCAAGGAATTTCGAACTAGTGCTCGTTCTTTAATTATTCAGCTGGAATATGAGCTTGAACGTTTAAACGATCTCTCTATTTTAGGTAACCAGAAAGTCAGTATTGTGGCTGGTCACTCTATTGCAACCGATATACTTCCACTGTTTAAATTTAACCTTTTTGCTGAAGAACAAGAGGTTATTCTAGATGTTCGTGCAATAGACGTTGATGATGCAGTAAAAATGCTTGAAGAGAGCGCGTGTGACATCGTACTAAGTTACAAAAACCCCCAACTTCTCACTGAGCCTTATTTGGCGCACAAACTGGGTGAGTCAAAAAATTACTGCGTCAGTGTCTTGTCAGATACATTTGTCATAAAGACCAATCAAAGCACACCTAATCTAGAGCCTAAATACCAATTATCTGAAGCCATCATCACGCCATTTATCATGCACTCAACATCAAGCTACATGGGGAGATTAACCCGCCAAACCAGCAGTCGCTACGCTCTTAAACCTATATTTTCTTCCTCCATGACCGATCTGGTTAAGGCGCTAGTTCTACAAGGAGAAGGTGTCGGCTGGTTACCTGATTACACCATCATTGATGAGCTAAAGCAGAATAAACTCATCATATTGAACCCCGATGAGGCAACGGTTAACACTGAGTTATATGCTTATCGCTCTAAAACCAAACTTCACCCAGCAGGAGAACGTGTTTGGAAACGGATATGCGAACATCAAACTATTTTTTCGCCTCAGTAGAAAACAGATACCTAAAATTAAGTGAGCTTTCGTCGCTTCGTTATCAAATAACTGGCAATGACCGAAAATTGGTTTACTATGTGCAACCGCATTTTTGCAACAGATAGCTAAACCATGAAATTATCTGAAAGCCCAACAACTCAACATCGCTTTAACGACCTTACTTTTTTCGTAAAAAGAGATGATCTGTTGCATAGCCAGTTCTCTGGTAACAAAGCTCGAAAATTCATGTCACTACTCACTGATGACTACCCTCATATAAAGCAATTGGTCGGCTATGGTTCTGTTCAAGCAAACTCTCTTTACTCTTTAGCCGCACTGTGTGCGATTAAGAAATGGAAACTCACTTTTTACGTTGACCATATCCCTAATTATGTAAAACAAAAACCAACGGGAAATTACCGAGGTGCTCTGGATTTAGGCGCAAACATTGTTGATTTATCTCAGTTAGAAGATAGAAATGCGCGTCACGCTCGAGATTACATTAAAGACAATTTCACTGACCTTTCAGAGACGTTATTGATACCGGAAGGTGGTCGCTCACCAATGGCAGAAGAAGGGGTTAAAACCCTCGCTCAAGAAATACTTAACTGGAAACTCATGGAGCGCTGCGAAAATCTTGTTGTTGCTCTGCCATCGGGAACAGGAACGACGGCACTTTACTTACAGAAGTATCTTGAGCATACAGATATAGAAGTCGTCACTTGTGCTTGCGTTGGAGAAAAAGAATATTTAATAGAGCAATTTCTTGAGGTAGATAGCAGCGCACCGCATCCAACTATCATTGGTACTGATAAAAAACATCATTTTGGACGTTTGGATCAAGGCGAATACGAGCTATGGAAAAATCTTGAGGAGCAAACTCAAGTTGAATTTGACCTGTTATACGACCCTTTTATGTGGCAAAACTTATTAGATTGGCTACCTAAAAACCCGAATAAAATGCTACTTTATATCCATCAAGGCGGCATTCTAGGGAACGAAAGTATGGTGGGCCGATATAGACATTGGCTATCTATTTAGATTAAACGTCATTGCATAATACAGTAGATGAAAATTATCATTTCGTATCGATAATAACTTTATCCACCAGAACTCCGTTTACAAACGTTAATCTTAGCTCTTGTGCGTAATGCATGAGTTCTATTTCCAAATTAAAATCGAGTAGCTCACCATGCGGCAGGCAAAGAGTATCGCTGAACCAATCAACAAATATTGGCTTCTCGCCAACAATTCGGTATATACCTTCTAACGATGTCAGATACAAACGATCATCGACGACTTCCCATACCCCGACGAATTGCCGCCAACATGCAGTAGAAAAACAGTAATCATCTTTGTCTATCGCCTCTTGTAACGCATCCCCTGTTAACTCAACAACTCGTCCGTCGCTCAAAGGTAAAGAGATACACACTGGCATATCGTAGCTTTGACCTTGATAAATACATCGTTCTTTTATTTGCGCCGTCATTGTTATTCCTGAAGTTATTGTAATTCCATTTACACAAACTAATTTCCGTTGATAAAAAACGTGAGCAGAAAGAATCTAACAAACCTGTAGCATAGATTTAATCGTGAAAAAGAATTTATTTTAACAAGCTATGACTATAGATTCGAAGGAAAACAATAACCAATGAAAAATACGGAATTTTGAAGTGAATGGCGAGAATGACTCGCCAAATCTAATAATTAGTGGGTTAGGCCTGAAGGGTTAACACCGAATTCGGATTGCTGGTATACCTCATCAAATCGTTTTTGCTTTTTTATCGCTCGTTTTGAATTGGTGTGTGTTCTTTTCTCAGCTAATGCAATGTTTCTTTCGTGCTCTTTAGATGAGCGAACAAACTCTGGATTATTCAATGCTTGCTTTCGCAGTTTATTAACGCGCTCGATAGTGTCAGCTAACATGTTTATCTCCTTACTTAAAAACACTGTACATACATACAGTATAAGAGAAATAGAATATTAGTCAAATTTAGAAATCAGATAAGAACCATCTTACGTACAGCTTCAAACAAACCGGGTGCAATGTATTACACAGCACCCAATGATGGTTACTTAGGTAAAATCACACTATCAATGACGTGAATCACACCATTACTTGCCGCTACGTCTGTCGCAATAACGTTAGCGTTGTTTACCATCACTTTTGACCCCATGACTTTTATGGCAATATCTTGACCTTGAACTGTCTTAGCACTAGTCAAATTAACCACATCTGATGCCATAACTTTTCCAGAAACAACATGATAAGTCAGGATAGCAACCAACTGGTCTTTGTTTTCTGGTTTCAATAAGGTTTCAACTGTTCCCGCGGGAAGCTTTGCAAAAGCTTCATCCGTTGGAGCGAAAACGGTAAATGGGCCATCGCCTTTTAAAACATCAACCAGCCCTGCTGCTTGCACTGCGGCAACGAGGGTATTAAATGAACCGTTTGCTACAGCGACGTCCACAATGTCTTGTTTCATCATACCGTCACTATGCTTCATGTCTTTATTGCTTGAACAAGCAACGAGAGCAAAACTCATAATAATGAACGTAAACATTGTTGTGATTTTCTTAAACATAATATTATTCCTTTAAAGTAAGTTTTATTACTGGTGCGTTTAAATGTCGATTAGTAATACGGCACGTCTTCACACAAGGATCATAATTACTTTGAATTTAAAAAAATTAACTGAACTCTGCTAATGTTAAGCTGGCAAATTTTCTATGTACTTGAAAGGTGCTAACTTATATTGTCTGTTAGCAAAGGATACCTAGCGATTGGTCGAGAAAAAATAGGAGTGGCAATGAATCTTTGGAATCTATTTCCCACGTCGATTGCAAATATCGATTATATTTTATATATGCCTTATGCAGCATTCGCCGCTTATGTCTATGTATTTTATGCGATAGCTATTCATCGTGGTTATCGCGTTAAACTGATGTTCTTTTTAGCGCTAACCTTGGTGGGTAGTATCAATATGGTGCTAACATTAGGACCAGGTATTGGCCGTGTCATTCCCCCTCTATTACTCCTTACCGTTATAATTTTTCCTTTGGTTGAATTAACAAAAGCTCTCATTGCTGCTAATAAAAAAGGAGCGCAGATTTGGATGAAAATCTTGATTGCTGGGTCGCTGCACAGTCTCAGCTGGGTAGTCTGGCTGACGGCCATCGCGAGAAGTTAGTCGCGACGATTTTTATATGAAGAATAGTTATTATGAGCCAGTTAATCGGAAGACAGCATTCACGACTTAAAACCACCTACCACAAATTAGTAAACAAACTTTGCATTGCGCGACTCACCGGCAACTTCGTTGTACCAATCATCACTATCATTTTACCTTTAAAATCTTTTTTGACTTTCTCTATCGCAGACACATTGACGACAGTAGAACGGTGGATCTGCCAAAACATATCTGGATCAAGCTGCGACATAAGCTCTTTAAGTGAGGTTCTCAGTAGATATTCAATTCTTTTCCCCTGCTCACTTTTATATAGTGACACGTACTTATCTTCCGCTTTGAAATAGAGTACTTCAGAGATGGAAATTAGATGTATCTCCTCCCCTTTACTGGCTTTAATCCAAGTTAAGTAGTTAGGTTGTTTATTGGCAGTTAATGCTTGGATTTGACTCATTAATGTCGTCAGTTCTAGCGGAGCCGATGCTTCTTGTTGTTCCACTCTAGCTTTAATTTTTCTGATACAACGTTCCAAACGAGCGTCAGATAAGGGTTTTAATAAATAATCGATAGCGTTCGCCTCAAACGCTTGCACAGCAAATTCATCATAAGCTGTCACGAAGACGATATATGGAGAATTTTGGTACTGAGCTAGCTTGTTTGCTACTGCCATACCATCTAAAACTGGCATCTTAATGTCCAAAAATAGAATATCAGGATGATGTAGTTCGATTAAATCTAACGCCTTCTGGCCGTTTTCAGCTAAACCTTTAATATCTAAATCGGGCCACAAATCAGCAAGCGCTTGATTTAAATGAAACCTAAGCAACGGTTCATCATCTGCAATAACGGCCGTAACATTAGTTGATTTCATCATCTACCTCCTTCATTGACTGCAGTGCAGACAAAGCAATTGTTAGACGAGAATTGACGCCGCCAGACTGTAATTCGAGAATAGAAAGTGCGGCTTGGTCGCCAAACAAAGCTTGTAATCGTTGGCGAATATTGTCCAGTCCAACACCATGACCCAAATGATTAGACGAACCAACAAGTCCGGCTCCGCTATCAGTGACTTCAATTAAAATGTCTTCTCCAAGCTGATGCACTCTGATCTGAACGGTACCTCCATTCTCTAATGGTTCGATACCGTGTCCGATAGCATTCTCAACCAATGGTTGTAATAAAAATGGTGGAAGATCGATATCCGCAGATATTTCATCTGAAATAGAGTATTGAAGCCTTTCTCCTAACCTGATTTTTTGTATTGCGAGATAGGCATCAGCATGAGCCAGTTCTTTTTGCAGAGATATGTAAGGTTCTCGACTATTTTTCAAAGTGCCTCTCAACAGTTCTGTCAACTTAACAAGCATTAGGCGTGCATTGGCAGGGTCTTGATCGATCAAGCTGCTTATATTAGCCAGTGTATTAAATAAGAAGTGCGGTTCAATTTGACTCTGCAACTGTTTCAATTGACTCAGTATCAACGCTTTTTCTTGTTCAGATTGCTTGCGCCTAGCTACCTCTAGTTCCTTCTGTGCGGTTATTTTTTGCTCTTGACTATAAAAATAAAAGAAACAAGCGGTAGTAAAAATAAACCCGAGAATAACAATAGGTTTTAATCGTGTGATTTCACCGTACTCACTGTATTGATTCAGCCAGAAATAAGCATTAAATGTACCAAATACCATGGATACTGTTAAAGCGAAAAATTTATAGAACGCAATGACAGTTGAGGCTGACAACGGCTAAGAAAATGAGCGCTAAACACTGCGCTGTAACCAAATCCAAAACTAATAACTAAATGGTCCAGTAACGAACTACCCCAAATTGCCTGTGTGGTAAATGCGATAACAATACAATAAAAAGACGTTAGAATGATACTCTTTACCCAACCTCCCACATGATACTTATTGCTAGCCATTAAAACTTCCCTTTGAGATTTAATAAAATCATATGCTTATCTGCTAAATTTGCATATAAAGAACGGCTTTCTCCTGTAAAAAACCTGGCAGCTAATTCTACACTAAAAGCCGCTTCACCAGAGTCATGTACTTGATAATCTACCCATTGAGTCGCGATCAATCCACCTTCTTCAGGCGAATACAATAGATCAAACTTAGGTTCTACATTTTCCAGCCAAAGGACATTTCGACTCCAATCAAAATGACTCCAACCACTTGAATCTAATGCCCAATGCAACATGACATTGTGCTTTACCAAATTGGGCAAGTATAGCCCTCTTGCATAGGAACCACTCATTTCTTGCCGTAACACCTTTTGGTTTAACTCGCCCACTCTATCATAAGCTTGCGACCACTCTTCTGCTCCCCAACTTCGGCCATCATACCAATACTCTACAATGATATTGTGCCCGCCGCCGCTAGCCCAATTAATTCCAGTTAATATCTGATAGCTTTCGTCTGCTTTTACCACCTCTGCTGGCGAATCGATGCTACTTTGCTGCACACTGATATGCTTTTTTTGCAGGACAGTAGAAGCATGCAGTTCCCAAGAATGATCCAAAACCGTTACAAGCGAACCAGCAATTAGCCCATTACGAACATCATCGTAATAGGCGATCGCCTGCCATTCACTATCTCCTATCAAAGCATAGCGCCTTACCCCTATTCCTTGCTGTTGCGATCGCTCCTCGACTTCGTTGCCTTCTTGTTGAGTCCAAGAAGAATCGGTATAAACAATACTCCACTCCCCTTTTGCATCAAAATAGGAAACAAGTGCTGTACCCGCACCTTCTTCAACTTGGATGCCTATCGGGTTTCGACGATACGGTTTAAATATATCTAATGGACGATAGCCATAACCAACACCCCAATCAAGCCTCATTTTCCCAAGAGTGACATCTGCAGGCGCAGCAATTCCTATGCTGCCCTGCCAAAACAGCTCCTGAACAATAAGATCACCATCGAATGATTGACCATCGTTATTGCTAACAACGCTCAGTCCATTCGCCGCCATAAGTCCCGTCCACTTATTCCAATCAATCTGAACATCAAGCAAGCCATCAACACTGTATGAATTATTTTTTTCTGGTTCGCCAAATAACAATGAGGTTTGTTGTTTACTTGTCGCTGCACTCACTATCCAGTCCCATTGAAATGTCGGTTCTGCGGCGAATGAAAATCGCGAAGCCAAGCAGAGCGAGATAACAAATGCAAAGTGCTTAATCATGCTATAACTCCAAGACCGAATTTCGAGTTAGATAAGCCGGATTGTAATATTTTTCAGCCAATTCCATTGGAACAATATCGATGTAATTAATGATGGTTTTTTTAGCCGGTTGGATTTTATCAATCAAAGTCATGGCAACGACTCGCAACTTATCATCTCGTAATCCCTGACTAAAGATCGCTTGTTTGGCCAGTTTTCCAGAACGAAGGTATAGGTTAGCTTTTACTGGAAAATCGTTACTAGCATCTAACCATAGCTCAATTGTTTGATAGCTCGCTCCTTTCGTAGAAGCGACTAATTCTAGTTTATAGGTGTCTACGTTTTGCTGCTCAGACAGAGTTATCGATTCTCTAGACATCAATGTAGCATTATAGTCATCACTCCAAGTTAACGTCGAAATGTCACCTATTGAGGCCTCTCCCAATAGTTTTTGCATGGGCGTTATGCGAATCGGACGACGGCTCTTCGGCATCACTAACCAATAATTATCTCCTAACATTAGCATTTTTTGACCAACTTCAACTGCCGATTTAAACACCACCAACGATTCGCGATTTGGTCTCGTATAGACGTGATACTCACGTGTTTTATCTAGCTCTTCATTTTCAAAGAGCTTCACTATAGAAGTTACTTTCGACGATGATGAGTCTAGCCGGTAGTGGTCGGCTTTTTTTATCATTTCAGTCACATCTTTAGCTACACTTTTACCGATAAATATAGGCGTTAGACAACAGATCACCAATACAAATTTAAGCGATTTTATTTTCAAACTACACATAGATTAATGCCTCAGTGATAGGTTTTTTCACACCATTTAAAGCGGATAGCCAAGCAGCCATTACGCAAATAAACATGACTCCGATAACACTAAAGCCAAGCAGTTCAAACGAAAAATAAATATTTAGAGGGTAACCTTCCGTACTGCCCGGAGGTGGCGGCATTTGAATGTCCGAAACGAACAAAACAAGGCTAGTCACTGCCGTAACAACACCACCTAGAACGGAACCAATGATGGCAAGCACAGCAGATTCTCGAACAAAACCAGCTACAACTTCTCTTGGGTAGGTGCCTAATGCGGACAACGTTCCGATCTCTCTAGTCCTTTCTGTCACGGACATAGTCATGGTATTAAAAATTGCAACGAACACGACTAATGCCATAACCGCACCCATAATGCCAAATATACGATCGTAGAGATTTTTAACCTTGATATAAAAAAACGCTCTATCCTGCCACGGAGTTACCTCGATAGGTTCCGCTAGATCCAGTTGATTTAACGTTTGCTCTACCCAGTGTTGTGCGCTTGGTGTTTGTTCCGTCTCAAATAGAAAGACCGATAAACTGCTCACCTTCTCGCTATCAAGCAATTGCTGTGCCGATTGAATATGCACATAAAGTTGACGTTTATCGAGTTCAGGCACGCCTGTTGAGTAGATCCCATGCACTTTAAAATCAAACGCATTTAGTGCCCCCTCACTGGTTGTGGTTAACAAAGTAACCCAATCACCGGTGTTTACTTTTAAGTTTTTAGCCAGATCGACAGCCAACATAACCTCAGGTTCAGCAGGATCATAACGAGTTGAATGTACATTCGATAAGGTCTTTCCTTGCCTTACGTCGAGAAAAGGCCCTTTCATATCAAACTCTCTACCATTGACACCGGTGCCAACAAAGATAGTTGATTTATTACCGTTGGAAACCAATCCAGTAAACTCTATTCTCGGTTGAATACCGCGAACCAAATCATTCGCGACGAGTTGCTTGGTGATCTCAGCCCCATCTGTCAACCCATTTGCTAGTGGAACGTCTTCATCTTGTTCGAAAAAACCAGGTTGACTAAGTGTAAGATGCCCAGTGTCTCGCGCCGTAGACTCCTTCAAGGATTCATAGGTATATAATCCGAATCCTCCCGCTGCCGTCAATGCGAATACAGCGATAGTGACAATCAATACTGACAGAAAACTACGCCGTGCATTACGACTTAAGTTAAGGAAGGCTATACGAAGTGGTTGTGATATCAACTGACCCATTTTAGATTCTCCATTTCAATCTCTCCATCGAGCAAGGTAATGGTCCTATCGCAGTGGCTTGCCATCCGATGATCATGGGTCGCCACAATAAATGTCGTCCCCATTTCACGTCCAAGCGATTTCATCTGTTCAATGACAACGGAAGCCGTATGGCTATCCAAACTAGCTGTCGGCTCATCGGCAATCACAATCTCCGGTCTATGTACAAGCGCTCGAGCAATAGCTACTCGCTGCTGTTGCCCTCCAGAAAGTTTGTCTGGTCGATGTTTTATGAACGGCTCTAGTCCCACTTTGACTAAAATTTCCGTTGCCTTTTTCTTCTGTTCTTTCAGCGAGTACCCGTTTAACATTAAGGGATACGCCACATTCTCCCAAGCATTCATCACTGGAACTAAATTGAATTTTTGAAAGACAAACCCTAATCGGGATCGTCGTATTTTAGCGGCTTCAATGGGGTGTTTAGGATAGACAACACCGTCAAGGTTAATAGACCCAGAGTAGTTCATATCCAACAACCCTAAAATGTTTAACAAAGTACTTTTTCCAGAACCCGATGGCCCACACAAGGAGACCATTTCTCCTTTTGATATCACTCCACTCACTTCGTTAAGCGCAATAACTTTCTGCTGTCCAAGTGAGTAGTGCTTACTAATATTATGAAAATTTAGCATCGGTATTTTCTATCCTTTGTTCGATGAAGAATTTGTCTTAGGAAAAAGAGCTTGCGCCTGAACTGTCATCACATCATCGCTATTTCGTCTAATCATTTCTTGCATCCATTGCTCTGCTTGCAGGGTATCTTCAGCTTTTATTGCCGCTTTTATTGCGTAGAAGTAGATCCATGAAGTAGCAGCATATGGCTGAGAGTTAAACGTATCATCTCTAAGCAGGTTTAAGTAAAGGTCGTATCCTCGCTCAAAGTGATTGAACATTTCCGGAAGAGAAGTAAAAGTAGAAGCGGCAATAGCACGAGTTAAAATTGACTCTGGTATACCTTGAATTCTCAACTGTTCATTCGTAGGCGTATTTTCAGTAGATAACAAATCTAGCCCTTTGGTGATAGTCGCTAAACCTTGCTCCGTGTATTTCATTTTATTCCAAGGCATAAACGCATCTCGACCCATGAGAGTTTGTGTACTTCCAAGGTAAACCAAACTAAGGGCATCCGCCCCATCTCTCTTCATTCCGCTCTGTAGTTGTTGGTAGACTATTTCAACTTGCGACTCATCACCCTGAGCTGCCTGATTATATTGCGCGATAACCTTTTCATTAGGGGCAGATAAAACTAAGTGGCTAAAAAAAGCGCTTGTCACTATAAGGACTTTTGACCGAGTTGATTTCATCTTCTTATTCCTTTCATACGATTGATGCTGAAAGGTTAACTTTGATTAGGAAGCGACGCTGAGGTTTACGACAAATGGCGGATATACGGTGTGAATGGTAAAGCTGCGGAGTGAACTGCAATACCTAATCAAGGTAAATATGATGAAATTTATCTTATTACCACATGATCCAAATCACAGGAGAACGGTAGACCGATAGATTTTGTGGGTATAACGCTTATATTTGCAAGATGTGTGCTATTAAGATTGTGGAAACTGATGGATCAAGAGCCGAATCGTTTATCTGAAATCATTTCAGTACTAGATACATTACCTGACCGAGTCTTTATTCTCTCTTCATCTGGTCAGTTTTTAGATGTGTTTGGTGGCACAGATACGAATGTCCATTTTAGTGCTAACAAGTTGGTTGGTGCCAACATTTCAGACATAATGGAGACCGAAGCTGCCCAAACATTTCAGGCTGTGATTGATAAGTCTCTGCAAACGCATAAAACACAAAATCACGTTTATACTCTTTCACCCCAACAACATTCCACCCTTCCCGAAGCGATTATTCCTATCCGCACTCAATGGTATGAAGGCCGAGTTCATATATTAGCCGAAAAGTATAAAGAACAAGATGCTGTGGTTTGGATTTCAAGAAACATTACCGACAGTTATGAGCTAAAAGAGCGGCTTATCGAACTGTCAGAAATTGATGACTTAACACAACTATTAAATAGACGCGCATTTAGCGAACGTATCAAACAGTGCTTTGGTTGCCGCAAACGCTATAACGTCAATACTTCTATTATTCTTATCGACGTAGACTATTTTAAATCCATCAATGACAATTTTGGTCATCCGTTTGGCGATGAAACAATAAAACAAATCGCTAAAATCATTACCGAAGAGGTACGTGAGGTGGACAGTGCTGGACGACTAGGAGGTGAAGAATTCTCCGTCATTCTGAATATGACCGATATTATTGGCGCACAACTAACTGCCGAAAGAATAAGAAACAGAATAGAACTGCATGATTTTTCATTCTTTGGCAAGCAAGCCAACATTACCGTCAGTATCGGTGTCAGCCAAATAAACGCATCTGACGAAGATCAAACCGATGTCTTTCATCGCGCAGATGCTGCGCTTTATGAATCTAAAGAGGCAGGGAGAAATAGGGTTACGGTTATTAGAGGTGATGAATAAGCGGATCAAATACAAGTCGTCCCTTTACCAACAACTTGTATTTACTCAGAGACACAAATTTTACATTACAAATCTATCGAATATAAACCACCAGAACTAGGTTGTTCATTTAGTTCTTCATCGGTTAGTCCTTTACGAGAAGAAGTGATAAAGAGTGTTTTTAGATTCGTACCACCAATTACAACACATGTTGGATTTTTCGCAGGTACATCGATGATCCGAACAATACTCCCTGTCTCAGGATGGATACGTATTACCGCATTACTTCCCCACACAGCATTCCAGATATACCCTTCTTTATCGACTGTAGAGCCATCAGGCAGAGAAAAGCGACCTTCTCCCTTAAAGAGAACCTTTGGTGTTGGCAAACTTACGCAATCGGGTGAATAATCATAGGCAAAAATCGTGCTGGTTGGCGTGTCGGTATAGTACATGGTACTGCCATCAGGAGAGAAACAGATACTATTTGCACAGGTCACATCCTCGATTAGAGTATGTACCTTTAAATCACGATCTATTTTAATGACAGACGTATTGTAAGAACAATCACCCGATTCATTTTCCCCACCAACAACAAAGTTACCATTGCCGTCAGATTTACCGTCGTTCAATCGACTGAATGGGTTGTTTGGCTCGAAATCAAACTGTTTGACTACCGTGTTCGTTTCAATGGCCATTATTGCGACATAAGAATCAAAGCCTGCTAGCAGTGTGTTGTCTTCTCTAATCATAAAGGCACACAGACGGTCTGGCATTTCTAGAGATGTAGAGACTTGAGTTTCAGGGCAATACATCCAAAGAAAGCGCCCTTCAATATCCGTCCAAAGTACTTGTTTACGCTTTTCACACCAAACAATACCCTCTCCATGGGTGTTTTTACAATCGACAATCAGTTTAGCGATATCCATTTTATTCTCATTTCGTTGCGAGTAAGACCGCTCATTTATACCTATTAACCAGACATTTATCTAGAAAATAAATTCTAAATAATGCAAGCCTAGAAAGCATTAGCGTAATCAATGAATTGAGAGCATCTCAACACCTACTGGTGCTTTACAGGGCTCACAAGCAGATACTTATCTTAGACCGTTTTTCCATGAGCATTGCAACGGCAGCTCGCAGTGTAAGCAGGCCTGTCCATTTTCTACCATTGAAATGAACCTTTCTTCTCCTATATCAACGATTTGATCTAACCCACCTTCCCTCATTGTTATGTTTGAAGTTTATTAGGGCGTTATATTCCACTCTTCTGGTGGTGTCCAAGCGTCAATCCAATCCAACAGTTTTTCTTGTGGCATTGGTCTCCCAATACCGTAGCCTTGCGCTACATGGTAGCCCATTTCTTTAAGTCTTAGTCCATGTTCTAGCGTTTCTACACCTTCAGCAATCGCCGTCATTTCAAACGCGCGACAGAACCCAAGTATCCCTTGTAAAATGCTCATATCTGTTGAGTTATTTAGCATGTCGATGACAAAACTTCGGTCAACTTTCAATGTACTTACAGGAAGTTGCTGCAAATAAGTCAGTGACGAATAGCCAGTTCCAAAATCATCCAACGAAAAGCTAATACCTAATTCATTACACGATCGGATAGTATCAGCCACTTCAGTTAGATTCTCTAAAGCATTGGTTTCTACGATTTCTATTTCTATCGATGACGAGGGTAAATTGGGATAATGCGACAACTTACTTTCTAATAATTTGGCAATATTTCTCTGCCTAAAGTAAGCATGACTAACATTGATGCTTACTGGTAGTCTCAACCCAATTTTAAACCATTCATTTACCTGAAGTAGTACCTGATCAATAACCCAGTCATCCAATGTTTTAATTAAGTTGTAACGCTCAACATCAGGCAAAAATTGAGTTGGACTTAATAACCCTTCTTCTGGATGGTTCCAGCGTATCAACGCCTCAACACCAACTAAGCTTCCATCCTTCAGGCTGACTTTAGGTTGATAAAAAAGAACAAGTTCATGGCTAGAAAATGCCGTAAGTAACTGCTTAAACCTCTCTGAGCTTTCTTGATGAAGAGTGAAATTATCAAAGTGGTGTATATAGTTTGCACCAAAACTTTTTGCCACATAAAGGGCCTGTTCTGCCTGTCGCATTAAATGCTCGGGTTCCAAAGCTAAATTTTGCGGGTAACGAGTGACGCCTACACAGGCCGTAACTGTGATTTTTTTTGTCTTCACTTCAATAGGCTCAGAAATACAATCTAATATGTGTTCGAGTTCTTCTTTTCCTTCACTGTCCGACTCAAACAGTAGATAAAACTCATCACCACCAAGTCTGGCAATTACACTATCTTCACTTACCATCCCTTTTACTCGATTGACAATGCTCTTAATGACAACATCACCTATCTCATGGCCATACTGTTTATTAATGTTTTTAAAATCATCAACGTCAAAAAAAGCGACATACAGTGGGCTATTATTATCTTCACTTTTGCATATTGCCTGAACCAAACGATCCATAAATGTTAATCTGTTCGGCACACCCGTTAATGAATCATAAAACGTAGCCTGTTCAAGCATCCGCTCGTGGCGTTTCTGCGCTGTCATATCTACTGAAATACCACACAACGCATAAATTTCTGATTTTTCATCAAGAAGGGGGATTTTGGTTGTTTTCACATCTTGCTGCGTTTGTTGCTCTTCACGCCAATAAGTTTCATCTTTTGAATAGCGGTGTTTGTATTTTATAACTTGGCCGTCAACGTCGGCTATTTTCTCGGCTGTTTTCTCATCGAATAACTCAAAATCTGTTTTGCCCATCATCTGTTCTGAAGACAAACCAAACTGCTCTCTTGTTAATTTATTTGCAAACAAGTATTTTCCGGAAATATCCTTTAAGTAAATATACGCATCAACATTATCCAAAATTGCGCTTAATTTTTTTTCACTTGCTTGTATGTTTTTATTGTTTTGATAACGAACTAAACTATGAACAATAAGCAAAATAACCACGACCAAAAGTGATAATGATATCTCCGTGTTATAACGCTCGACTATATCTGGTTGTTCAAAACGGAGTTCCACACCATCGGGTAAGCGAGAGCGAAGAATACTAAACTTTTCTAATTGCCGAGCATCAAATACAGCAATGTTAGGGCTGCTTTCAATGACCGATAGCGCCTCTATTGAGGTGCCGTTAATCATCATCGACACCAATCGACCAGCCTCAAAACCTTGACGTTCATGACTTATCACTACTCCACCTAAAACGCCTTCACCCAGTCCATGCTCATAAGGATGAATTATAGGTACCGATGAGTTTTCAACAATATAGTCAAGGGATTCATAGAACGTTTTACTCGCAAATTGATTGTCTCTGTAGGCAGATAGAAGCAGAATAGAGCTAGATTCAGGGTTAATTTGATTCAACTTGGTTTTTAACTCTGACCAACTCAATTCGGATAAATTGAGAAAATGCCATTTAATGGAAGAATATTCGCTCATTAACGCCGTTATCTTAAACGTGTCAGCTTTTCCAGAGGTCGTATTATCGCTAATGACGAAAACATTCGCATGCTGAGGTAGCATAGATTTTACCAATTCTATATTGGCTTCGAGGGATATCGCTTCGATGACCCCCGTAATTAAAGGATTGCTGTTTTGAGATTTAGCGAGTGCAATATTGTTGACACCAAGAAAAGTAACGGGGATATCGGTAAACAGTTCCTGCTGATGTTCTAGTACAAAGTTCAACGCATTATCGTCTGCGGTTACTACAAAATCGTAGGGTGTTTTTTTGGATAGCTTATATTTTAAAGATGTATAAAAATTATTAAGCGTACTCTCATCGTAAAGCGACTTGCTATCCATATATTCAACATCGATGTCTACATTAACATCAGCGAGAGCAGACTGTAGACCTGCGAATACTTTTTCAGTGGTTTGGAAGGTAGGACCGTATGAATATATGAGCAGTAACCGTTTTGCAGGCTCCGAGGCAGCATAAATAATAGAAGAGTATAACAATCCTATTAAGAGCAACGGTGTCCAAAACACATAGGGCATTCCCGAATTTTTAGCAAAATTAACTATCTTCATAGTCATTGCAAATACTCAATATAAAACACAAGGTCCAATAGTGTAGCACACCATTGGCCCTTGTATTGACATCACACTCGAAATTTAAATCCGCCTGACTGGGGGCAAATGAATACTATTTCATATCGAAAACTAAGATTCGATGGCAGAAAAATGATATTCATTGCCGCTACACGCCCAAGCGTACGTCTTTGACGTCCAGCTAGCGATAGTTGTTCGTTTGCTACTGTCGAATAACTTCTTCTTCGCTAAGTTTAGGTATATCCAAATCTGGCTAACCCCAATTAAGCCTCACCAACGAATTTCCTCAAGATATAACTAAGAGATCTATTGGGTAGCTGCATTTTTTCGGTCAGACATCAGCTTAAGAATAAGCACCATACTAGAGAGAATACCCGTAATTACATTTGCAACTACTAGCGGCCAGTCTTGGTTAACAATGCCATAAATTAACCAACTAAATACGCCAGTAACAAACATGCAGTACATACCGGTAGAGATCCCATCTACATTTTTCGTTTTCAAAATAGATACTACCTGTGGAACAAACGAGAACGTAGTACAAAACGCTGCAAAGTAGCCAATAGAGTCATTCATTAATGTTTACCAAGTGGTTCATGTATATAATGACGCTAGGCTACCATAAAACGACTAAATAACGACCTTCTCATTAATAAACATGGTTAATGCTGACAAAGAAACTGAAACATCTTCTGTGCAAATAGACTCTTTAGGATTGTGACTGATCCCACCTTCACAGCGCATAAAAAGCATCGTTGTTGGTACAATTTCTGCCAAGACCATGGCGTCATGCCCTGCCCCAGAGCTTAATGCTAAAGGTGTGCCGGTTAACAGACCGACTACCTCGGTCATTGCCTCGGTGAAACTAGTATCACAGCTAACGGCTTGCGCAGTATGAGTCTCTTCAAGCTCTATTCTCAATCCGTGAGCGTTGGCTAAACATTCTAATCTTTCTAATTTGTCGGTAATGAAAGTATCTCTTGCACTATCATTTATGCTTCTGACATCTAGTGACAAACCAACACTGCCTGGTATCACATTTACCCCACCAGGATAAACTTCTAACTTACCCACCGTCGCCAACACTGGATACTCATCGGTTATCGTATTTTGCGCGGCTTTATTTAACTCGACGATCCATTGGCTTGCAGCAACAAGCGAGTCTTGCCTCGAACCCATTGGCACAGTACCAGCATGTCCAGCCTTACCTTCTAAAGTGATAGCGAATCGTCTTGCTCCTGCAATGCCATTAACGGCAGAAATAGGCAGATTTTTTTCTTCCAACACTGGGCCTTGTTCAATATGCAGTTCTAGATAGGCCAGTACATGATTACTGTCTATCTGCGCCTCAGAAACCTTTGATACATCGAGTCCAAAGCTATGCATCGCTTGGGCTAATGTCACGCCATTTTCATCGACTAGCTCTCGCCATTTACTTTTCCACTTACCTGAAATCGCAGAGCTACCAAGAAGAGTTGCACCGAAACGCGTACCCTCTTCGTCACCAAAACCGACGACATCAACATGGAAATCAAAACAAACGCCGTTATCGGCAAAATGTTTGAGCAAAACCAAGGGAGCGACAACACCAAGAATACCGTCATATTTACCACCATTAGGAACCGTATCTGTGTGGGAGCCTAAAATAATACGTTGATTCGTCTCTTGATTCGCTTGTAACCTTACCCACTGATTTCCCGCTTGATCTTGCCAAGTATGCAAATGACTCTCTTGCGCTAACAGAGCAATTTTATTGTTGGTACGTTTATGTTCAGGGGTCAAATAACGCCTATCCATTTGACCCTGAGTTTGGGTGTAGCCTGCCAACAATTCACAGTATTCCATCACTGTTATTGCAAGCTTATCAGCGGTCTCTCTAGGTAATTTCTTATGAAGTAACGCTTTATCCATAGCCTATTCTCCCACATCATATCTTTCTACTGCTGCCTGATAGGCTGCTCCTTGCTTAATCGAGCCGCCCGACTGGACTAATAACGCTTCTAACGCAACCAAGGTAAGAAGTACCGTGTCTAATCTTGCGTTATAGCCCATAGTACCGATACGCCATATTTTGCCGTGAAGCGGACCAAAAGAGGTGCCAATTTCTATATTGAACTGAGTCAACATCGCTTGCCTAACGGCTTCACCATCAACGTAAGACGGAATAACCACACCCACAACATTGTTCATCTTGTGGCTTAAATCCCCAAATAAACTCAAACCTAAAGCACGCAGCCCGGCAGCTAAAGCATCTCCGGCTCGTTTATGCCTATCAATGACATTATCCAAACCTTCTTGCAAATTGAGTTGTGCGCACTCACGTGCTGCAAATAACATGCTGGTCGCTTCAGTATGATGGTTTAAGCGTTCTTCACCCCAATAATCTAAGATCATACCTAAATCAAAATAATTGGAACGAATTCGGCTCCGTTGTCCTGCTTGGTGAGAGTCCGTTCGTATGCCGGCTTCAACGTGTTTTCTCTGACGAATTCTCTCTACTGCTTGTTCACTAAGCGTTACCGGAGCTGAACCAGAAGGACCTCCCAAACATTTTTGTAAGCCAACAGATACTGCGTCTAGCTGCCATTTGTCCGTTTCAAAAGAATTGCCAACGATAGAGGCCGTTGCATCACTATAAAACAGCACTCCGTGCTTTTTACACAGTTCTCCGGCCCCTTCTAATGGTTGCAACATTGTCGTTGAGGTATCGCCCTGAACCAAAGCAAGTAGTTTTGGTTTGTGACGAATAATCTGTTTCTCCAACATGGCGTCGGTCACTACCGTACCCCATTCAACTTCAAAGGTAACCACATCTGCACCCGCTCGCTCAGATATTTCTGCCAATAAATGTCCAAAACGACCAAATACAGGTACTAACACCTTATCGCCTGGTTCAATAAGTGACACCAATACCGCTTCAATACCGGCTCTGGCTGTGCCATCCACTAACACCGTGGCGTCATTATTGGTTTTAAAAATCTCCCGATACAACGCCATTGTTTGGTTCATATAGCCTGTCATTACTGGATCATACTGCCCAATAAGTTGATTCCCCATTGCTTGAAGTACACGTGGGTAAACCGTAATTGGCCCCGGCCCCATTAGGATACGTGGTGGAGGCGAAAGTCTTTCGAATAAATCCATTTCTTCATTCCTTGAAATACATCTTTTTCAATAAATTTGGTCAGTTCCGATACGGAACTCATCATAATTCTCTTTATTTATAACGTTTGCAGCAGCATACGAATACCAGTAAAAGCTAATACCACAGCAAATATTTTCTTTAACAACACACTATCTAGTTTCTTACCAAGACTTGCACCAATCGGTGAAAAATAGACGGTTAATGGGACTATAAATAGAAACCCAAGCCAGTTAACTAATCCATAATTTCCAAATGGCGCATCGCTAGGTGTTGCACCCACCAACAACATAGTCAGCACACCGGGAAGGGCAATTAAAAGCCCAACGGCTGCTGCCGTACCAACGGCTTTGTGTGTGGGATAATTAAAAGCTGACAAAGTTGGAACCGTTAATGTGCCACCACCTATGCCAACCATTGCGCTCAGGCAACCAATAGTGCCGCCGATCACACTTTGACCCGCCTTGCTAGGCAATGCTTGTGCCATCGGAGCTGCTTTGGCCCGAAGCAACATATTTAGTGCGGAAAGGGTCGCGATAACGCCAAACAATGCAGTAAGCCATGGGCCACCGACACGGGTTGCCAATAAGCTTCCAGTCACAACACCTATTACAATAAATGGGGCAAGCCACTTGAGTAGGTGCCAATCCACGTTGCCATTTTGATGGTGTGCCTTAATCGAACTGACCGAAGTCGGAACGATGGTCGCCAACGAGGTTGCCGTCGCGATCAACATCGCCGATATAGGGCTAACATCAAAAAGTTGAAAGAGGTAAAAAAGTACAGGGACAATAACAATACCGCCACCTACACCCAATAGCCCAGCTAATAGCCCAGCAACCACTCCTGTCGCTAGCAACGCGAAAATCACAGGTAATACTTGTATAATCTCATTCATTTTTTATGTTTCTTCACTACTTGAGTTCTATCTAAAAAATTTACTGCCGCTAACCATATGGGATAAAGACTATTCCAGTACAATCGCTTCGCCATTACTTCTAGGGTCTGATGCCGCACTCGTTATCAGTGTCGAAACGTGAATGGCTCCTGCATGACCAAAATATTCGGCCAAGTCTGGCGCTGACACCACATCATGACCTCTTTTATTTAGAGAATGACCGCATTTATCGAAAAGACCCTTTTCTAACTTAAGGTTTTCACTCGCTTTACCCCATGTTTTGCCTAGTAGCCAGCGCGGCAATGCCACTGAGTCGCTAATGCTTTGGCCCTGCACTAAATAGCGCCAAACCAATGCGGCTTGAGTTTGAGGTTGCCCTTCTCCACCCATCGTTCCATAGATAAACCGAGATCCATCCTTTAGTAAGGCCAATGGAGGGTTGAGCGTATGCATCGGCTGAGAACCAGCTTTGATGCTGTTGGGGTGATCAGGGTCCGAGCTAAAGCCTAGGCAGCGATTGTTCCAAACCACACCGGTTTCTGGATTAACAATGCCAGATCCAAACTCCCAATAAATACTTTGAATATAACTTACGGCCAAACCGCTACTGTCAACCACACCCATCCACACGGTATCGCCCACTGGTCCGGGATTAGGCCATGGTGCTGCGTTCGATGATATTAACTTGCTCTGCTTTTGGATGGATTCCGCCGTTAGTCGATTTTGCATCTGCGTATTCAGCGATTCTTCACCACATAAATTCTGATTACGCCAATCAAACGCTACCTTTACTGATTCAACAAGATAGTGGAGTAACTCCTCTTCACCTTTCTCACTACTCCAATATTCATCTGTTTCAGATCGTTGTTTTATATAGTGATCCAATAGAGCAAGAATGTTTAACGAAGCGCCCCCTTGGGTAGGTGCACCAAAATTGTAGAAATCCCCCACTGTGTGACAGCATGTAACGGATTGGTTAGCTGAGCCGTTGTATTAGCAATATCTTTCAATGAAATAGGGCTGCCTTTTTTCTTAAGATAACGTACATTTTCTTGAGCCAATTCACCGTCATACCAATCTTTTAAGCCCGATTTTGCTAACTTCTGGTAGGTTTTAGCCATAGCAGGCAATACCATTGTGTCGCCAACTTTGTAAGCCATAGACTGCTTGAGAAACACCGATGAAAAGTCTTCATCATCTATCTCTTCAATCAATTTACATTGGGCATCATGCAAGGTTTGTGTCACTTCAAATCCGTTCGTTGCGTTGTCAATTGCTGATTGAAATAGTTCATTTAGAGAAAGCGAACCAGCATAAACAGACAACGCCTTATCCCAACCAGCAACGACACCGGCTGTGGTCAATGCCACCTTTGGTCCTCTCTGATGTTTTCCAAATTCTGCATCCGACAGATCTTGCGCACACTGTCCCGCAGCATTAATGGCTATAGGTGTTTCGCCCGGTTTGTGAATAAGCCAAAACCCGTCACCACCCAAGCTTGTCATATGCGGATATACCACAGTTAACGTACTTGCCATTGCAATACACGCCTCTACGGCATTCCCGCCTTTCGCTAAAATTTTCTCACCTGCTTTAGAAGCAAGATAATGTGGTGCGGTGACCGCTGCCCGGTATGACATAAAATATCCTTTATAATTGTTCTAATTGATTTTTAGCAAAATGAATCAACGACAAATCGGTGCCTTCTTTGCCCAATAAACTCAGGCCGATTGGTGCATTACCTACCTTTATCGCAGGTATCTGTAATTGTGGCCAACCACTTAGTCCAGCGATAGAAGTAAGCCCAAGCAATATTTGTCTTTGTATATCGATGTCCTCTCCACTCGCTTCAATTAGCGGTGCGACGTCTGGAACAGTAGGCATGAGTAAAATACAACCATTGGGTAACCAATTAGACTTTCCGCTATTCCACTCTTCCAACAACGCTAAAGCTCGTTCTTTATCATCAAGACTGAGATTTTTCCCCCACCGAAGACGTTGTTGAATATCAACCCCAAACTCGGAGAGGTTTTCTTTTAGCCAATCACCATGGGCATACCAAATAGAATCCGCTTGAAGTACTGAAAAACAGAATCGTCTTTCTTCTGCGTTTATTGGTGGCTCGTCTAAACGGGTTTTATGTCCTTCAAACTGATTAAAAATCTGTTCAGCATAGGCTTTCAATTCTGAATTGACACCATCCCATAGCGCGTCACACCAAGCCATACTATTTAAAACCTCTATTTTCTTATAGCCAAGCAGCGCCCGAAAACCCAACTCTAAACTGGTCAATTGTTTAGCTAGTAAACCGGGAGTATCGAATACTGGTGCAAGTGGTACTAAGCCTTCAGAGGAAATTACGCCATAGGTTGGACGCATACCATATAAACCACAATAACTGGCAGGTACTCTAATTGAACCACCAGTATCTGTCGCTAAAGAAAGATCTGACTCGCCAAGCGCAACTGAAACCGCTGAGCCAGAACTAGAACCGCCACTCGTTCGTTTTGAATCAAAGGGGTTCACCGAAACACCATAGTGGCTGTTGTTCCCCGCCAGAGAATACGCCAACTCATCGAGTTGAGTTTTGTAGGTTAATACCGCCCCCTGCTCCAATAACAGATCGACGGCTTTAGCATTTTTCGGCTCCTCTTCGGCTTTCGCCAGCCAATTGGGCAAACCAGCACCTGTTTTAAAACCTTTAATAGCAAATAGATCTTTAACTGACAATCGAGTGTTTGATAGCTCATCATCTTTTACTGTCGGTTTATCCTCATTACTCGATGAAATATCGATAACGTTGTGCTCTTGAACTGCCAAACTTGATTCCGTTGGTTGCTCTTGATTAGAGGTTAGATCCGTTCTTCTCTCATTTTTCTGGCTATTTCCATCTAACCAGTGCTCTGCAATCTGTGCACGTGTTGCATACCAAACATCAGTAAACTGTTTGGTATATTCGATAAAACGTCTTAATGCCGCTAAACGTGCTGGCCGTCCAACCAAGCGGCAATGCAATCCAATACTCAGCATTTTAGGGCTGATTTCCCCCTCCATGTAAAGCTCATCAAAAGCATCTTTTAAATACTGATAGAACTGCTCACCACTATTAAATCCCTGAGGTGTTGCAAATCTCATATCATTGGTATCAAGGGTATAAGGAACGATGAGCAATGGTTTAGAGTAATTTTCATCCCAGTAGGGTAAATCATCTGCATAACTATCGGCGCAGTAGAGAATATCTTCTCGCTCTGCAATAAGTGCCAATGTGTGAGGACTGGTTCTACCCGTGTACCACCCTTTCGGTTTACTACCCGTCACCCGTTGGTGAATCGCGATGGCTTCTTCCATATGAGCCTTTTCTTGCTCTGGTGTAAAATCTTGATAGTGGATCCAACGCAAACCGTGGCTAGCAATTTCCCACTCAGAATCCAACATTGCTTGCACTGCATCCGGGTTTTTCTCTAATGCTTTAGCAACGCCAAAAACAGTGACCGGAATCTCTTCTTTGTTAAACAAGCGGTGTAGACGCCAAAATCCAGCGCGGCTGCCATATTCGTAAATAGACTCCATACTAAGGTGCCTGTCCTTATAAGACTCCGCACCAACAATCTCAGATAGGAATTTTTCAGATCCTTCATCACCATGCAGCACACAGTTTTCACCCCCTCTTCATAGTTAATGACAAATTGGAGTGCGATTTTAGCCTTATTAGGCCAATTCGGGTTTGGAGGGTTTTCTCCATAACCGACCAAGTCCCTTGGATAATTGCTGCTCATAACCATTCCTTTTAGAGCTTCAAAACTGTACAAATTCCCATGACATTACGTTCTCATGCAAATGGGATGTTAATAACTTAAGTGTAGTTTGTTAAGCAATTTTCTGACCAAGTGTTCAGGAAAATGAAATATCAGGCTAAATTGAGGCCTTTCAGTACAATATCTACAGTAAAGCTTTCGGCATCTAAAAACTCTTCGTCTGAAAGCGGCCTACCCTTAATTAACTCAATTTCGCTATCAAAATCGGCATAAAACTGAGTTGTTCCCCATATAAGAAATAGTAGATAAAGAGGATTTATACTGGGGATCAATCCAGCATCAATCCATTCATGAATCACGTTGACTTTACTTTTGGACCAAGCCACCATCGGTTGCTCGATAGCATCGCGAATGTTAGGGGCTCCCTGAATTATTTCCATTGCAAAAATCTTTGAGCGCATAGGGTGTGTTCGGCTATAACGCATTTTTTCAATGATATAGCGACGTATGACCTCATCCGGCGCAAGATTGCTACTTTCAATAGAAAAACCTTGATTCCACATTTCAAGTATGTCGGTAAGCAGCGCTTTGTATAGGCCTGTCTTCGATTTAAAATAATAGAGGATATTTGCCTTTGGCAACTCAACGCTATCAGCGATAGCTTGCACCGAGGTTCCCTTATAGCCATATTTAGCAAATTCTTGCTCAGCTGCATGCAAAATTCTCTGCCGGTTTCTGGCTCGGATTGCGCCACCCTTCTCTACTGCATGTTCTCCATTTTCTACGTCAGACATATTCATTCCATTTATCGTTAATTCGGTTATTTTAGATAACTTTTGCTCTCGCACCTTTTTGGTCACAACGGCACTCTATCTGCTCACATATTTGCATCAAATTGGTGCATCCGCACCATTCTAGACGCAATATCGCGCGCAATATAACTACATATTCGTAACAAACCTTGAGTTTACTGATGAGTTGAACAATTGGTCAGGTTATTGCATTAACCATTCCAATTATAAGACAGGAATCGACACACCATGACCAATGGACATCTATTAGAGCTCTGGAACGTGAGTAAATTTTTCCCGGGGGTAATAGCAAACAACAATGTAAACATGACTCTTGAAAAAGGGGAAATACTCGCATTACTAGGCGAAAATGGCGCAGGGAAGTCAACGCTAGTCAAAATGATTTACGGAGTAAACCGGCCAGATACCGGTGCGATAATGTGGAAAAATCACGAAGTGGATATTCGCTCGCCTAACCAAGCAAGAGCAATGGGTATTGGTATGGTTTTTCAACACTTCTCTGTGTTTGAAACCTTAACGGTTTTAGAAAACATCGAGCTCGGACTAGACAAAGAGTTCCTTGATACAGTGGACAACTTAAAACAACGCGTTATCGAAATCAGTAAAAAATATGATCTACACGTTGAACCAGATCGCTATGTGCATAGTTTAAGCATTGGAGAACGCCAACGCTTAGAAATTTTACGCTGCCTTATACAAGAAGTAGAGTTGCTCATCCTTGACGAACCCACTTCAGTATTAACACCTCAGGAAGTTGCTGGCCTATTCCGAGTCCTTAAAAAGCTCACTAGCGAAGGGTGTAGTATTCTCTTTATTAGTCACAAACTAAAAGAAGTCACGGCTTTATGCGACAGAGCCATAATTCTTCGTGGTGGCGAAGTGAGTGGTGAGTGTATCCCAGCACAAGAAACACCCGAAACCATTGCAAGGATGATGGTTGGTAGTGATGCAGAACTCTCTGAAAGCTACCCGAAAAACCTTACTGAAAACATTTTATTCGAAACAGTCGATCTCACTCTTCCTCCTGCTCATCCTTTTGGCTGTGGACTGAATAAAGTAAACCTACAACTAAGATCAGGTGAAATCCTCGGGGTTGCCGGTGTGGCAGGCAATGGGCAAGAAGATCTTCTAGAGGCGATTAGTGGCGAAGATTGCCGAGCGAGTAAAGAAAGCATTACCTTTGCAGGCAAAGCCATCGGTCATATCAATGCTGGAGGAAGACGTAAACTTGGCATGGCTTACGTACCAACAGACAGGCTAGGTCAAGGCGCTGTGCCCGAGATGAGCTTAACTGACAACACGCTACTGACAAATAGCAGTTCCTTAGTCAAAAATGGTTTTATCCTAAAGAACAAACTAACTCAGTTAGCTGACAAAATCATAACGGCCAACAAGGTTAAATGCCGAGACAGAAATGCCCAAGCAAAAAGCCTTTCTGGCGGAAATTTACAAAAATTCATCATCGGTCGAGAAGTGGATCAAAACCCGACTCTGCTAATTTGTGCCCACCCTACATGGGGGGTAGATATAGGAGCAGCCAGTGCCATTCACCGACAGTTAGTCGCGTTAAGAGATCAAGGGGCTTCAATTTTGGTTGTATCAGAAGATATCGACGAACTATTCGTAATTTGTGACCGTATAACGGCCCTATATGAAGGCGCGTTAGCACCAATTGTCGAAACCAGTAAAACAAATATTGAACAGATTGGACAATGGATAGCAGGCAGCTTTATTGACCATACCGAGGTCAAGCCCGAGGAGAACTCAAATGCTTAAAGTTGAACCAAGAATTGAGAGCTCAAAATTGATGACTTGGCTCTCTCCGGTTATTGCAATCATATTAACAATGATCGTTTCTAGCCTAATGTTTATCTCTTTGGATGTGAGTCCTATCAAGGCATTTGAGGTCTTTGTCATTTCACCACTGAGCGACAGCTACAATTTGGGTGAATTGATGGTGAAGTCAACACCATTGCTGCTTTGTGCTGTTGGGTTAGCGTTGTGTTATCGCGCAAATATCTGGAACATTGGAGCTGAAGGGCAATTGCTTATCGGAGCGGTTGCAAGCAGTGCCATTGCAATACAAATGGGTGAAGACGCTGGTGGTGGTTCATTACTTTTAGTCCTTGTCGTTGGCGCTATTAGTGGCATGTTATGGGCGGCTATACCTACTTTATTAGAACGTATTTTTAATACTAATCTCATCCTAACCACCATTATGCTTAATTACATTGGTCTTTATACCCTGTTATGGGCGGTACATGGCCCACTTGCCGATCCGCAAGGGTTTGGTTTTCCAGAGTCTGTTTTATTTGCTGACGGAGTAATGCTACCCATTATACAAGAGGAAGGGCGTGCTTCGATTTCAATTATTATTGCCGTAATTATTGCGCTTTTATCTGGCCTTATGCTCTATAAAACCCTACCGGGCTTTAAACTGAGAGTATTTGGTGAAGATAAATCAGCAGCCAGATATGCGGGCTTTAGCAGCAACAAAATCGTATGGGGTGTAATGTTATTCGCAGGTGCGCTTGCCGGATTTGCAGGGGCATCAGAAGTGACCGGCCCTATAGGACAACTAATTCCTTCTGTATCCCCCGGCTATGGATACGCAGCAATCATCGTGGCTTATTTAGGTAGACTAAACCCGATTGGTATCATTGTTGCGGCGCTCTTTATGGGAACACTTTACATGGGAAGTGACTTAGCTCAGATAGAACTTGGGCTACCAACCGCGATTACGGGTCTATTTCAAGGCACCCTACTGTTTTTCTTACTGGCATGTGACTTCCTTATTTTTTATCGCATCGCAGTTAGAAGAAGAAACCCCAAACACAATATCCCTACCATTGTGGACGGCGCAATCGTAGACACTCAACAAGAATCGGGAGCAGCCTAATGGATATGGACCTACTGCAACAAATATTAATCGCGGCACTCAAAACTGGAACTCCCTTGTTACTCATCGCACTAGGTGAACTGGTTTGCGAAAAATCAGGTGTACTCAACCTTGGTCAAGAAGGCATGATGCTGATGGGGGCAATGGCGGGATTTGCAGGCGCTTTCTACACCGGAAGCTTAGGCATGGGTATTGCCCTAGCGATCTTTGCAGGCATGAGTATGTCTTTGATATTCGCCACCCTATCTCTAAGCCTTAACACCAATCAAGTTGCAACAGGCTTAGCATTAACCATATTTGGAACAGGGTTGAGCTCTTTCATGGGTGGTGGCCTTGTTGGATCTACGATTCAAGGCTTTACTCAAATTGAAATTCCGGTTTTAAGTAGCATTCCATTTATTGGTCAAATCCTTTTTAATCAAGATATTATTGTCTACGCCAGTTTCGTTATCGTTGGAGCAACATGGTGGGTTCTGCAGAAAACACGAATAGGTTTAACTATCCGTGCTGTGGGCGAAAATCCACACTCGGCTAACGCGCTTGGTATTAAAGTATTAAAGGTTAGATACCTTGCTGTCTTGTTTGGTGGAGCAATGGCTGGATTTTCTGGTGCTTACATGTCACTCGCCTACACCCCAATGTGGATGGAAAACATGACCGCTGGTCGTGGTTGGATAGCACTTGCCTTAGTTGTTTTCGCATCCTGGAGAGTGGGTTATTTAATGCTTGGCGCTTATTTGTTTGGCTTTGCTTCTATCCTACACCTAGTGATGCAAGGGTTTGGGTTCGATATATCGCCAAACCTACTCGCCATGACGCCTTACCTAGCAACGGTAGTGGTGATGGTTATGATTAGTTCGAACTCCTTGAAGCAGAAACTTGCGACACCGATGAGTTTAGCAAAACCGTTTGATCCGAAGCTGCATTAAACCGAAGCTAGGTTTTCTAGCCGACAATAAACGCTGTTGAACCTTAAACCGCTCATTCTTAAATGAGCGGTTTTTCATTCCCACTGATATCAATCACTTAAGAAATTATCAATTAGCAAAAAAAATGAAATGTTGTCCTGCAAAGGCCTGTAGCGAGGTTAGATAACTCATTTTATTCCGAGAAATTACGCGCCCAGAGTGTCACTGTTTTTTTAGAAAACATATTGGTTTTCCCATTTATTTAAAAACCACATTCGAAACATATCACTTACAACAAGTTAACATCGTATTAAGTTGGTGCACCCAACGCCTTGACTTGCACCAAACTGATACATCGGAACGCATCAAACCCTGATCATATCACTCCATTAAATGCATCCCTTCCCCATCTAGACCCTGACAAGCCTTTATTTACAAGGCGTTAACAAAAACGGTAAATTATTTTTCAAAAATATCACCATGTGGTCAGGTTTTTGCAATCAACTAGAGACAAAGCGCTAAATCGAATTGGTTCTCACTTCTAGTAAGCTGATTTCACCACACTAATTCGTACTGGTTACCAAATTTAACAACTATTGAAATGGAGTATTTCATGAAACTAAACCGATGGATGAGTGCAGCCGCCTTATCAATTACCACACTTTTATCTTCTGCTGTTTTGGCAGAAGAACAGATGAAGGTTGGATTCGTTTATGTAGGTCCAGTGGGTGACCACGGATGGAGTTATGAGCACGATCAAGGCCGCCAAGAAATGGAAAAACATTTTGGTGAGAAGGTAAGCACGACTTATGTAGAAAGTGTACCTGAAGGTGCCGATGCAGAGCGTGTTATCACACAGTTAGCAAAATCAGGCCACGACGTCATTTTTACAACTTCTTTTGGTTACATGAACCCAACTTTGAAAGCAGCAAAACGCTTTCCAAAAGTTAAATTTGAACACGCTACAGGCTATAAACGTTCTAAAAACGTATCTAACTACGCACTAAGAACCTATGAAGGTCGTTACGTATCTGGTGTTGCAGCAGGTATGGCAACAAAAACCAATACAATAGGATACATCGCTTCTTTTCCAATTCCAGAAGTTATCCGCGATATCAACTCTGTCTACCTCGGTGCTAAAAGCGTAAACCCTGATATTAAACTTAAAATTGTTTGGGTTAACACTTGGTATGATCCAGGAAAAGAGTCTGATGCGGCAAACGCTTTGATTGACCAAGGCGTAGATATCATGATTCAACATACTGATAGCCCAGCACCACTCATTGCAGCAGAAAAACGTGGCGTTATGGGAATTGGTCAGGCTTCTGATATGAGCGGTTTTGCTCCTAAAGCGCACATGTTCTCAGTTCGTGATGTATGGGCACCACATTATATCCGTACGGTTCAAGAAGTTATGGACGGAACTTGGAAATCTGAAGATTACTGGGGTGGCTTCGCAGATGACATACTACAAATTGCTTCGGTAAACCCAGACCTACCTGCTGACATCAAAGAGGCGATTACTGCCACACATGCTAAAATTAAGTCAGGTGAGTTTCACCCTTTCACTGGTCCAATGAAGGATAACAGTGGTAAAGAAGTTATTGCAGCAGGACATACGCTGACAGATACAGAGCTTGCGGGCGTTAATTGGTACGTTGAAGGTATCGACGCAAAAATTCCAAACTAATCCCCCAACAAGAGACTCACTTGCTTTTTTAGTTCGTGAGTCTTTTTTTACCCATTTACTTGACCAAGTGGACAACTTTCTAGCAACAGAGGACGTTATGTTAGAGATCATGATTAACGATGAAATCGTTCAAGTAGAAGCTGCTGCCGTTGACAGTATGCTACTCACGTACTTAAGAGAGCAGCAAGGATTGACTGGCTCTAAAGAAGGTTGTGCCAGTGGTGACTGCGGTGCTTGTACTGTTGTGATGGCGGATTTAGATGAAGACAGTAACCTACGTTATCGACAAGTCAACGCATGCATTACCCCCATTCATGCTTTACACGGTAAAAAAATCGTTACGGTTGAACATTTAAGACAAAATGGCGAATTACATCCCGTACAAAAGGCGGTTGTTGATAACCACGGTACTCAATGTGGCTTTTGTACTCCGGGTATTGTTATGTCTCTATATGCCCTCTCTAAACAAAAAAATCGCCCAGAAAACCCTGCTGATTATCTATCGGGAAACCTATGCCGATGCACCGGTTATGGGCCCCTTATCGACGCGGCAAACACCATCGCAGATGCCAATATTGAAGACCCTTTAAGCAAAGATGAAGACAAGTTGGTCAATTGGATGGGTTCAAGAGCACCACAAAATACGGTCAACTATTGGAAGCCTACAAATAGACAAGAACTTGGTGAACTTCGAACCAATCATCCCGATGCAAAACTGATTGCTGGTGGTACAGATTTAGCGCTTGAAGTAACCCAACAACTGCAACGCATTGATAAAATGATTGACCTGTCGGACGTGAAAGATCTTCAAGGTATTACGAAAACAAAATCCGGTTGGAGAATTGGTTCTGCCGTTCTGCTTTCTAAATTACACACTTTTATGCGCGCACATTATCCAAGTACAGATGAATTAATTGAGCGATTAGGTAGCCTAACGATTCGAAACAGAGGCACGCTTGGTGGCAGTTTAGGCCACGCCTCACCGATTGGGGATATCGCCCCGCTTCTTATCAGTTTGAATGGTCGTATTGAAATAGATAATGGTAAAGAGAAGCGGTTATACGCGCCTGAAGATTACATTACCGGTTATCGCGAAACCCTAATCAAGGCAGACGAATGGATAAGTGCCATTCATATCCCTATTCTTGCTCCCAATCAAAAACACGCAATCTACAAAATCAGTAAAAGGTTTGAAGATGATATCGCTACCGTTGTATTGGCGATAAACCTCACATTTGGCAATGATAACCGTATCAAGGCATGTATTCTGTCCGCCGGTGGTATCGCTGCAAAATCGGTTCGACTGTCTCAACTAGAAAGCTTATTTATAGGCCGCCATTTCACCCCAGAGCTCGTTCGCAAAGTCCAGAAACAGGTACCAAATTTCATCTCCCCTATTGGCGATGTTCGAGGAAGTGCTGAGTATCGCGTGCAGCTAGTAAAAAACCTTATTCAACGCTTTTATCTTGAATGTAATCAGATCCCGACAAGGTTAAATACGGCAACTAGTGCAACAAAAAAAACGACATCAGATGAGGTTAATCAATAATGCGCAAATTAACCCAAATCAATCACGTCACTGGTGAGAGCCAATTGCTGTCGTCCGATGTAGTCGGACGTTCATACAAACATGAGAGTGCGATTAAACAAGTAACAGGTGATGCCGCATTTTTAGATGACTACCCAACACCAAAAGGGTGTTTGCATGCTGCTGTTATTACCGCATCTATTGCCAAAGGCAACATCACCACACTTGATCTCGAACAGGTTAAAGAGATGCCCGGTATCGTTGCTGTGTATAGCTATCAAGATATTCCCGGTGAAAAAGACATCGGTGCCATCGTTAAAGGCGATCCGCTACTGAGCGACAACGAGATAAAATTCTACCAGCAACCTATCGCACTTGTGCTGGCAAGAAGCCATGACCAAGCTGTAAAGGCAGCAAAAAAGGCCGTTATTGAATACAGCGTAGAACCTAACCCTATCCTTAACTGCATTGGCGATGGGACTCAAGCAGAAGTACTCCCCCAAATACAATGGGAACACCGGTTTCAACAGAACAATTTGAAAAAAGTGACATCATCATCTCCGGACAACAACACGTTGGTGGTCAAGAACATTTTTATTTAGAAGGGCAAATTAGCCTTGCTGAACTCACTGAAGACGGTGGTATTTTCTTACGCACTTCTAGCCAGCATCCAACCGAGGTACAAACACTCGTTGCTGAAGTACTTGGCATACCATTCAACAAAGTTACCGTTGATATGCGCCGAATGGGAGGCGGTTTTGGGGGCAAAGAAACACAAGCGGCGCAATGGGCATGTCTAGCCAGCATGGGGGCATTTCTTACAGGAAAAGCGGTTAAAATTCGACTGCCCCGCTCCACTGATATGTCGGTAACGGGTAAGCGTCATCCATTCTTTAATCAATACAAAATAGGCGCGAGTAAGCAAGGTTTGATAGAAACTGTCGAGATAGAAGTCAATGGCTTATGTGGTCATTCTGCGGATCTCTCTGGTGCTATCGTTGATCGTGCCATGTTCCATAGTGATAACGCCTACTTTCTTGGTGATGCCTTTGTTACAGGTAATAGGCTTAAAACCGACACTGTTTCTCATACTGCTTTTCGCGGCTTTGGCGGGCCTCAAGGGATGATGGTAATTGAGAAAGCGATGCAAGATCTTAGTATTGTTGTCGGAGAGGATGCCCTCGACCTTCGCTTGAAAAACCTTTATAGAGAAGGCAAAGCTACAACTCATTACGGTATGCCCGTCGAGCAGTATGAAGAGCTCAAAGAGGTCATCACGCAATTAGAAACTCGCAGCGATTACCGCAAACGTCGCGAAGAGATAAAAAAATGGAACGACACTAGTCCGGTACTCAAAAAAGGGTTAGCGCTTACCCCCGTTAAATTTGGTATTTCATTTACTGCTTTGCACCTAAACCAAGCCGGCGCACTTATTCATATCTATACTGATGGCAGCGTACAAGTTTCCCATGGTGGTACGGAGATGGGACAAGGTTTACACACCAAGATTCAACAAATTGTTGCGCAAACATTAGGTATACCGTTCGAGTTAGTACTTGTGACGTCGACTCGAACCGACAAAGTACCGAATACCTCACCAACGGCCGCTTCATCTGGTGCCGATCTAAACGGTATGGCGGCACATAATGCAGCCAAAGAACTTAAATCCCGACTTCTTGAATTCGCGCATGAAACTTATCAAGCTACCGATGCCGAAGCAGTTATCGTTGATGGTGTGCTGACCATTGGAGAAAAGCAGGTCGATTGGCATTCATTGGTTCAGCAAGCCTATCTAAATCGCGTCTCACTTTCCGCCAGCGGATTCTATAAAACGCCTAAAATTTGGTATGACCAAGAAAAATCTGTCGGTAGGCCATTTTTCTACTTCTCGTTAGGGGCATCTTGCTCTGAAGTCACTATCGATACTCTCACTGGTGAATTACGTGTCGATCGAGTGGATATTTTACATGACGTTGGCAATAGCCTTAACCCCGCTATCGATCTGGGTCAGATAGAGGGTGCGTTTATTCAAGGTATGGGATGGCTAACCACAGAGGAGTTAGTCTGGAATAAAGAGGGTGTGCTGCTAAGTAACAGCCCAATGAACTATAAGATACCGACGATTGGCGACTATCCAAAACAGATGAATGTTGCGTTATTTGATAAAGCAAATCCTGAACACAGTATTTACCGTTCTAAAGCAGTAGGTGAGCCACCATTTATGCACGCAATTAGCGTTTGGTGCGCTATCTACGACGCTGTTGCTTCGATCAGCAATCATACTCAAGCCGTTGATTTAAACGCACCAGCGACCGGCGAAGAGATTCTTAAAGCGTGTGAAAAACAGTACGAACAATTTGGTAGGGAGACGACCTATGCAAGTCAATGAGTCTAATACTTTCAATCAATTAACAGAGAATTCAACGCTAACATGGTTAGAGGCATGCCAATGGTTAGAAAATAATGGAGAGGCGTACTGCATTGCTACCATCATAGCAGAAGCAGGTTCTGTTCCACGGTCAAGTGGTAGCAAAATGGTGGTTTCTGCCAATGGTCAGTTCGACACTTTAGGCGGTGGAAACCTTGAACTTCAGGTGATAGGAAAGGCGCGAGCACGATTAGCAGAAACACAATTATCCCCACATAAAAGCGGAGTTTCTATTGAACGTTTTTCATTAGCTGCCGACCTTGAACAGTGTTGCGGGGGCGCGGTGCAAGTGATGCTAGAACCCATAAACTGCCAACAACCAAAAGTAATAATTTACGGTGCAGGACACGTTAGCCAAGCACTGTGTACCATTTTAAAACAGCTTCCCTGTCATGTATCTGTTATCGATAATCGTCAGCAATGGGTAGAACAAGTTTGTGCTATGGGTATTCATGCGTATCAGCATGACTCACCTGTCGAAACCATTAACGATATTAATCCAAACAGCATGTTACTCATCATGACCCATGACCATGCCCTCGACTTTGAACTTACCAAGACAGCTCTAGAGAGAGCGAGCTTTCCTTATATCGGTTTAATCGGTTCTAAAGGGAAAAAACAGCGCTTTGAGTTTCGTTTAAAAGAGCAACTGTCTAGTACGTCCCTACTTGAAAATCTCACTTGCCCTATCGGACACACTGACATCAAGGGAAAGCTTCCTATGCAGGTCGCTGTTTCCGTTGCTGCACAGTTGATGGCCTTGTTTGATCAAGTAAAAGCAAGGCCAACAGAGATAAAAGAAGAAACTTTACGTAAAGAAGCCCAATGGCAACAAGCAAACACGGCTAGAAAATCATTAAAGGAGGCTCAACATGACTAACCCTGTCAAAGAAAAAGAGCTTTCTATCGACAGAGAGTTACTGCAAAAAATTTGTTCAAGCCAGCGTTGGCAAACACTGCTGTTGCGGTCTATAACTTCTGAATCCGGAAAGAGCTTAAGTAAACACAATGTGATTGAAATGGCTGATAAGGCATTCTGCCAACTGGAAGAGAAAGATTGGTTAGAAGCCTTTGCGGGTCACCCAATGATAGGCGATATATCGAGCCTTAGAAAAAAATACGCCCAAGGAAAAAACCTAAGTGAACGCGAACAAAGTCAGGTTTCCAGTGCGCCAGAGGCGATATTAGAAAAACTATTGGAGCTCAATCAAGCTTATTTGGATAAATTCGGCTTCATTTTTATCGTCTGTGCCACGAATAAATCTGCAGATGACATGCTAGGGATTTTACAAAGTCGAATCGTCAATAACCGTTCAGACGAATTACTTAACGCAACGATTGAACAGAAAAAAATCAGCCAGATTCGTATGGAGGTCCTACTATGAGCAGTTTAAGTTGTCATGTACTCAACACCACACATGGTGTACCAGCTTCTGGTATCGAAGTAGAGCTCTGTGCTTTTTCGCAACATGATTGTTTGCAAAAAGGAATAACCGATCAAGATGGTCGCTTTCGATTTGACGCAATAACCTTAGAAAAAGGCCGATACACACTTAAATTCCACACAGAATCGTATTGCCAAAGCCAATTTGGTGGGTGTTTTTTCCCATTAGTGGAAGTGCATTTTATTGTTGAAGACGAACGTCACTATCACGTCCCTTTATTGCTATCACCCTACTCCTACTCGACCTATAGGGGGAGTTAGTATGCTAAGACAAGTTCATCGAGGAAGTATTTTACACTTCCCTAAAACCACAATAGATCCGGCCAATAATTATCAGTATTTCAATGATGGCGTATTGGTGACGGAAGAAGGCAAAATCACGCACATTGGTGAAGCTGAAGACTTTTTCAAGCTGGCAGAGAACCAACAACTGCTCAATTACGGCGGCGTAGAACTGCACAAAGGGTTGATCATCCCCGGTATGATTGACGGCCATGTTCATCTACCGCAGATTGAGATGATTGCAAGTTACGGTAAGCAACTTTTAGATTGGTTGAATGAGTACACTTTCCCTACAGAAAAAAATTTGCTGAAGTTGAGTACTGTTATCGACAATCCCAGTTTTTTTAGAGCAACTTCTTTCGAACGGAACGACAACCGCAAGCGTCTTTGCATCGGTTCACTCACACTCGGTAGACGCATTCTTTGTCGCCGCAGAAGAACTCGGTGCAAGAATGATATGCGGGAAAGTCATGATGGATAGAAATTGCCCTGATTACCTGCAAGATACCCCAGAATCCGCTTATCACGATAGCAAATCTCTGATAGAAAGATGGCATGGAAACGGTAGAGCCATGTACGCTATTACACCTCGATTCGCACCGACTAGTTCACCGGAACAACTCAAAAAGGCGGGGCAACTTGCCAACGAGCATCCAGATACCTTTATTCAAACTCATATGAGTGAAAACTTATCTGAAATAGCCTGGATAAAATCACTCTATCCAGACCATCGTGACTATTTAGATGTATACCAAAGCTTTGATTTAGCTCGAGACCGTTCGCTATTTGGTCACTGCGTTCACTTGCAAGACCGAGAATACCAAGCGCTAGCTGAATCAGGTTCTACCATTACCTTTTGTCCGTCTTCTAACCTGTTTTTGGGCAGTGGCTTGTTCGATTACCAAAGAGCTAAGGACCATAATATCCCTATTTCTATCGCCAGCGATATTGGCGCGGGCACCAGCTTAAGCTTATTTACTAACCAATCTGATGCTTACAAAATTTGTCAGTTGCAAGGCATCAGCTTAGACCCATTCGAATCTTTATATCGCTGCACGCAAGGCGCTGCAGATGCAATGGGACTTTCTCACCTGATCGGTAACCTTAATCCGGGGACTGAAGCCGATTTCATTGAACTCGATATCAAAGCATCACCTATTCTTCACCAACGCTTAGTCCGTTGTAACGATTTAGCTGAACAACTGTTCGCTATCTCGATCTTAAGCGATGAAAGAGTCATCGCTGCTACTTATCTGAATGGAAAACTCGTCTACAAAAAAGGAAGTAAAATATGTGGCCACAACTCTACGAATGGATTGCGTTATTTATCAAATGGTTCCATGTAATATGTGGAATCGCGTGGATAGGAGCGAGTTTCTATTTTACGTGGCTGGATAATAGCCTAGAAACGCCACCAAAATGGAAAAAAGACAAGGGTATTAAAGGCGATCTATGGGCTGTCCATGGCGGTGGTTTCTACGAAGTAGCAAAATACCAAGTAGGCCCTGAAAAAATGCCCGACAACTTGCATTGGTTTAAATGGGAAGCCTACACCACTTGGATTACTGGCTCGGTTCTGATGATCTGGATGTATTATCTCAACGCACAAGCCTACCTTATAGACCCAAGAGTAATGACGCTCTCCACGGCCGAAGCGATAAGTTTGGGTGTAGGGGCTATCTTAGCGGGTGTTGTCTGCTATGAAGTGTTGTTACGTTCACCGTTAGCCAAAAACAAGACCCTTTTTGTTGTGTCACTCACCGTGGTTGGAGGGTTATTTTTTTATGCCTTCACTGAAATTTTTAGTGGTCGTGGGGCATTTATTCATATGGGGGCTTTAATAGGCTCAATTATGGTTAATAACGTCTGGCATAAAATTATCCCCGGGCAACGGAAAATGGTGGCTCAGGTTGCTGCTGGACAAGCCGTTGATCCTGCCCCTGGCCTAGAAGGAAAAAGACGCTCCATTCATAATAACTACCTTACTCTTCCCGTTATCTTTTTAATGATAAGCAACCACTATCCAATGATTTATCAGCATTCTTTTAGTTGGCTAGTAGCACTGCTTATCATGATAATTAGTGCATGGATACGACACTATTTCAACCTAAAACACACAGGCCAAAATAAACCAAGCGTTTTGCTTTCTGGCATTGCGGCTATGTGCCTGCTTGCTGTTATTGTGAGTGTCCCATCCACCAAATCAATCGATGTGAGTTCCGTTGAAATGAGTGACAACACTTCGCTTAATTCTTTACAAAGTGGTGCATTAGATATTATCGCGGCGCGGTGTTCTACTTGTCATAGCAGCGAACCAACTGATGATGTGTTTGTTATTGCACCTTCAGGCGTAATATTTGATAACTGGCAAGACATCGAGCGTTGGGCACCCCGAATTCTAGCCCGCTCAGTTGAAACCGCCGATATGCCATTCTTAAATAAAACAGGCATGACAGATGAAGAAAGAAGCCAACTTAAGCAATTGTTAACCGCTCAATAGTTCGTCCTATCGGTCATTACAGTCTTCGATTAAAAAGTCGATTAATTTATTTACCCTATTCGTAAGATGCTTACGAGTAGGGTAAATTATATGGATATCCACCTCTCCTGTAACATACCTCTCCAGTAGCGGTGAAAGCTCACCGCTATCGAGGTAAGGTTGTACAATTATGGAAGGTAGACAGGTAATCCCTTCTCCAGCCAGAGCGGCTTGCATTAACACCATCACATCATTGGACTTAAAATGCCCAAAAATTGGGACTTCTATCGGCTCTTGACCAGATTTTTGTGTGGTCGTTTTAAATAACCAATGCTTGCCTAAACCAACATGAGTCAAACAAGTATGGGCGGTTAATTGATTTGGTGTAACTGGTCGCCCAAACTCGTTTAAATAGTCTTCTGACGCACAGACGACGGAGTGACAACGAGTGAGTTGTCGAGCCACCATGTTTTGATCAAATCTATTCCCTATTTGTATAAAAATATCAAAAGGTTCTTTGGTTAGATCAACATCACGCTCTGTCAAAACTAACTCAACCGACACTTTTGGAAAGTGAGTTAAAAATCGACGAATGGCAGCTGCAACATAAGCCTGACCAAATGAAACACTGCACGCCACACGGATAAGACCTGTCGCTTCTGCATCCTCATTGCTTGTTTTATACATAGCTTCATCATTTAACGAGAGAATTTGTCGGCAATAAGGTAACACCTCTTCACCTGCGTTAGTTATGTGTAAACTTCTCGAATTTCGATTTAACAATTTGATTGAAAATGATTTTTCGAGCGAAGCAATGTATCGCGTTGCCATCGAACGAGACATGTCGAGTTTACTAGCAGCAGCGGTCAAACTGCCTAGGTCAACAACTTCAACAAATACTCGCATCGCTATGAGTCGATCCATACCACCTCATGTGACCGATTTATGCAACCTTTAGTGGCTTAATATACGGTTTATTAGTTCAAATATTGCAACGATAATACATCAAATCTTATCTCTTTTGGAGTTCCAAATGCTCAAAACATTATTGAAGCCACTGCTAATCACTACTGCCCTCTTGAGTTCTGGCGCTTTCGCTCAATCTCAAAACCAACCTTTAACCGCTGAGGCTTTGGTGGGGTGTCCGTCTGAAACCATCAACGCTGCATTCTCTGAATTTGGCCGCACAGGAAAAATGCCACGTGAACTTAATCGCTGGCTAAATGATCCAAGTGCACAATATATTGAACCCTATGAAGCATTTAAAGATGTTTATAACGTGGGTGTTTGCTGGGTATCTACGTGGTTAATAAATACCAATGATGGGGCCGTACTTATCGATACTGGTACTGGTGGATTTGCTGATCAAGTTGTCGAAAACATTGAGGCAGTTGGTGTTGATCCTGCAGATATTAAATTAGTTCTTATGACTCATGGGCATTTTGATCACACGGGTGGAGCCAGTAAAATTAAATCCCTTTCCAATGCACGCTTTGTTATGAGCGAAAAAGGTTGGCAAGAAGCATTAAACGATGCGAAGAAAAAACCAAAAGCCTACTGGAATGGCGTATTTTTACCTGAAGCTGACATCATTGCCCAAGACGGGGATAAATTTACTGTCGGTGATCGAGAGTTTGAACTATTACTTACACCCGGGCACACATGGGGCACGGCATCTTATCTATTTGATGTTAAAGACGGAGAAAGTACCTACAAAGCCATTTCGATTGGCGGGTTAGGATTAAATGCTATTGATGGTCCTGAGCAAGTTGAAACCTATATCCAAAGCGTCGAAAAAATAGAAAAGCTTGTTGAAGATGAGAGTAACCCTATTACCGTCCACTTAACTGCTCACCCATTTAGTAATGGTATGACGGAAGCAAGTCAACGCCTAAAAACCCGACAAGATGGAGAACCGCACCCGTTTGTTGATCAACAAGGATTAATTAAGCAATTAGAGGCATTGAAAGCAGGTGCTCAAGATCGCTTAATTCTCGAATCTAAATAGGCTAGAAACGAATAAACATAAACTATTGATACCCATGTCCCCCTTTTAATGTGCATGGGCATCAATATCCGCTCTATTGTCGAATAGACATCACTGTTACACTATTGTTAATTTATACCCATCATAAAGAGACAATATGAAGTTTATCCGTTGGTTTTTAGGGAAAGTTATTCTGACCTTAAGTTTTATTTTTTCACCTAAAGGCATTAAGCGAAGCGAAGAATTACAAAAAGAACTCGATAAAAAAGCAAGCTCACTGGCTTTGTATCAATTTGAAGCCTGTCCATTTTGTGTGAAAGTGCGTCGTGCAATGCAACGTCAATCTATTACCTTTGATCTTCGTGATGCGAAAAATAACCCAACTCACAGGGAAGCGTTATTGACTCACGGTGGCGCACTTAAAGTGCCATGTCTACGAATAGATAACGGTGACGAAACAACCTGGATGTATGAATCATCCGATATCGTGGCCTATTTAGAAAAAGAGTTCGCTTAAAAGTTTATCGATAACAAGAACCACTGTAACTTACACTATAATGCCTACATCCTAATCCCGTGTAGGCGTTATAATGATGAGTGTTAGAGTCAATTATTCAAGAGACTTGCGACTTTTCGGCATGGGTGAAAAATAACCCACGAGTACCATTACGACACCAACGAAAATAATCGCAAATACCATCACAATGGTATCTCTATTACTCAAATCCAAAACAAGCAACTTAAGAACAGTGACCGCAAATAATATTGCTCCAACCCACCAGATTCTCACACTGCCAAATCGAGAACCAATGCCCGTCGCCATCATCGCTATAACACTCCAAAGTATGGCTAACCCAGCCTGAAAAACACCTGAATGCCACAATGAGAATAGATCATAACTCGCAAGTGTATAGTGACTAACTCCGCGACCTAACGCACTGTGAGCAAAAATAACCCCCGAAAAAGCCACCCAAATTGACACCAATTTTGTTTTGCCTAATTGAATTTTAAAATAATTAGTGAGAACAACTTGAGCGTTTTTATGGCGCAGACAATGAACAACAAATAACATTGACGCCATGGAGGTAAGCTCTAACGGATTCAAAATTGGTAGCCATATGACATCGGCGATGGATACTTCAAATATTGGCAATGTACACAGTATAAAACTCGCAATAATCGCTAAAAATGGAAGCACAATAACTTGTTGGTATAATGGTTGGTAAACTTTTAGCGGCCATCGGGTGAGCAATTTAGGCTGATAACAAGCCACAATGAACCCAACCAACAACCAAGGTAGTAATAGTAACGTCTCTTCAACATTCAAAGACAACACTTGATTGAAATAAGCAATGCAGCATAAAGCGAGTCCCCAAAAATGAGTTGCGTGATAACAAAAGACAACCTGTTTTTTTATTGCCTTGCGCTTTACCAACTCTAGTAACACTCTGTTTAAATCGAGTTTCATGAATGCATAAAGCACACTAAATATTCCCACAATTAAACCACCCCGCTCAACCCAATCGATTTGAGTTTGTGACCCAATTGCAAATGCGATTAACAACACAACCCAAAGAGGGAAAGCCAAAATAGCTGAGTGATTACCACCCACTTCGTTGCTCGATATAAAGCGAAGCAAGCCAGAAGAGTGACAAAGAAATAAGTCACGAGAATGAATTCAATGCTGTCATGCCAATTTGCACGCGTAGAAGCAATAATGACAAACACACCGAGCAATACATTCAACCACGCCATCGAACATAGTGAGACTACTTTCTGTTTAATAGGGAAACTCGTTTTATACAACAGTGCCACTGAAACAATAGTGGCAAATCCACTGATAATAAGATCTCTGCATGACGTAATCACAAAATAAATCGTCACTATGAGAGGCAAAAGCAATGTTCCCCAACTGAATTGGGAACGAGAAAACTGATGACCAACAAATAGAAGTACAGTCACAAAAATAAATTGAATAAAGAGCAGTGAATGAACATCCACCAGCATGACCCATAACCAAGGGATAACCGTCAAGAGAACAATGGCCGCCATCGCACATTGGCTTATCGTCTCTCTGGCTAGAGAAAACCGGCTCGTTTTATAGCTGAACGACCAATCAGAGACATAGTAGGCCAACACCAAACATATCAGCATTAATTGAATGATCCACGACCATATCACGGTAGGATAAAACAAAATGTCTTCATGTAGTTGATATAGTTGATAGAAACTCGCCATTAGAAAAGCGAGCCCCACTAATGCAAATTTACTTCGAACCTGTTTATTACTTAACCAGAGAATCATCGCCGCTTTCAACGCGTAAATAGCCGCGGTAAACGTCGCACTAAAGAACACCGGAATAGCCACAGCCAAAAATAGCAGGGCAAAAGCTTTGTATACATAAACGAGTTGGCTGTTTTTCTGTAACTTAGACGTCGTGAACGCAGCGACGGTATAACAGACAAACAAAAACAACGATGAATAGGCCGTATATTCAGCGACCGTTGCTGTTGCTGTGTAAAAAAGAGCATAAGTAGTAAGGGGTAGCGTGAAGACCAATACGCTCGATATAACTTGTTTTCTGTTAGAAAAGTCTTCGCATGCATGTGAATGAGCCAATAAAAAGTACAAGAAGAAATAGCTTGCTAAGAACGGCAGCGTTTCCCACATCAGAGAGGAGTGATAAGAAAACACCAGCCAAAATTCAACTAAAACAAAAGTGCAAATAACCCCTGATTTTTCTAAGAAATACCATTTTTTCTTATAAGCTAAGAAAACAAGGCCGAGATTCAGCAACAAGTAATAACCGAGCAAAATGAGATGATTACCTGTTGCCTCTGTCGATAACAACACTGGGACAGCAAAACCGGCTAATGCCGCCACTACCGCCATTATTTGAGCATTTTGTAGCAGAGCAAGTAGCGTCGTGATAACAACGAGCACAGACAATAACAAGAAGGTTAATTCAATGGGTATTAGAGCAAAATAACGGCCTGCAGCGATAACCACAAGATACAACACCGCCATTCCACTTCCTTGCAATGCCACACCAAAATAATTCGGTTTTTTCCGCAGTCGCCAACCTAACCCGACACAACAAAAACCAGCAACGGCTATCGCAGACAATTTAAACCATAACGGTACGCTAAACGCCTGATAAGTGAGCTTAATTAAAAATGACAAGCCGACAAAAACAATCCCTAACCCCACTAACGCTATTGGACTGATTTTGCCCACGAGCCGAGCCATCGGTTCAGGCAGCCTCTTTTTAATGCTACTTAAAAAACCAAAAAGTTTTTCGGAATAACTGATTGATTCTCCGGCTAACACAACCTTTTCAGCTCCCATCACGTTGTAGTCTGGTTGTATAACTGTAGGTTTTGAGACGGTTTCGATCGAATTTGAACCTACTTTATTAGGCATCAAATTCGCTTCTACCGATGTTATTGGTTCTTCTTTATGTGTTGAATCGATTTCATCAACACCTGATGATTCACTCTCAGAACGAGGCCGAGTTTGTTGCATTTCAAATTCTAAGCGCAATAACTCGTGGTCGGTTTTAAGGCGTTCTAGTTGTTCTCGCAGTTTGTCGATAACTATATTTAATGATTTTGCTTTATTGAATGCGACAATAGATAAGATAATTGGTGACACTAAAACACAAATGGCTAAAAGGATTAATATGTCCATAGATTATAGGCATTAAACATTAGAGGTTGTTGCTGCAGGCTATCATAGGGCATTATTAAAAAATAATTATATAGGTATTATTTTCACACCAATCATAAAAATTTGATATTGGTTCGAAATAAAATCACAAATACAGTGGTGCCATTTTTCGCCAATAATAACCTCGGTGTGCTCGACCTTCCCATTCATACATTCGGTGAGGGACACCTTTCTGATTGAGGATTTGGCTCATCAAATGGTTGTTTTGTAAAAAAGGATCTTGGTTTCCAATAGTAAACACGATGTCACTGCTGTCTATTTGATGTAGCCTTTCTGGACATTCTAGATTTTGTAGGAAATGAGACGGTGTATTGTAATAGATGTCTTCGTTATAAAAGCCATCAAACTGATTGCCAAAACAGTCCACTTGCCACGTAAGATCATATCGACCAGAAAATGCAGCCAACTTACTGAATAAATGTGGATGACGAAAGAATATATTTGCCGCATGAAACGCGCCAAGCGAACAACCATGAGCGATAGTACAGGAATGATCATTTTTATGAGCCATCAATGGCAACACTTCCTGCAAAATGTATTCTTCATATTGCTGATGACGGTTAATTCGACCATGGGGATGAGCCCAAAAGCAGTAAATACTTTCGGCATCGACACTGTCTACGCAATATAGCTGTAATTGACCCGAATTTATTTTTTCTGCTAACGAGTTTACCAACCCTATTTGCTCGTATTCAAAAAACCTTCCGCCTCGAGTAGGAAAAACCAACACCTTAGCGCCAGCATGTCCGAAAACAAGCAGTTCCATGGTGCGATTTAAATTAGGACTCCACCAACAGTGGTATTCACGATGCATCTTTAGACCCTAACGTTAAAAAATTGTTCGAGATTACGCCGCAACTCTCGTTTTTGTTTACCTTGACCTATGTAGACAAAATGTCCTGCATCTAACGAATAGAGTTGTTTATGACCACGACAAGCATTGTAAACACTGTATTGGCCTGGTGGCGCAACAAACGGGTCAAATCTAGCCAACGCCCAATGAGTCGGTTGGAGTAAATAGCGGGCAGCAACCGAAGCATCAAAAAACGGTAAGGTTTCGGCAACAATGTCGGCATGTTTTACGGCAAAATCACGTACCGATTGTGTGCTACCAATACAAGGTAAAGCCATACGAACTTTTAGGTTTCCGAAGGTAGGCACATGAAAATGTGCTCTCTTAATTCTTGAATCAAATGCGCTTGCAAATACCCCAAGACCACCACCAAAACTACTACCACAAAAACCTATATTGCCAGAAGTCTGAGGAAATAGGCTCAATAGAGCGGAGACTCCACACCAAATGTCTTGAACACAACCTCCAAGAATATACTTATCTTTATCTTGTATATCATGAAGAACGTGCCATTTCGACTCACTAGATATTGGCGCACGAGCACTTCGGCCAATGCCTCGCATACAGGGTATTAGCAGCGCTGTATTTTTTAAAATCCAACTACTATCAGGCGATTCAATACCACCATAACCATGTGCCCAAACTAAAGCCTTTTCCACCTGACCGGTTGAAGGTAGCAACAGCCAACCGCCAATTCTAATCCCCTCTGCTGAGTCGTAATAACAATCAAATATGCGCCAACTATTTTCTATCCGGCCCGTGTCTTGAATGCTTAAGAAAGGTTTAATCGTTAACGCTTGTTGATATTTTCTTTGCCAAAATTCTGTAAAACCTTGTGGTTCTTGACCAGGCTCGACCGTCAATAATTGCTTGTTGTCATACCCGTAACTTGGGTCAAAATCGAATTCGTGCTGAAAAATAGTGAGCATAACGACCTTAGTGCTAACGTTTAATACCAGTTTATAAACCTTATGTTACAACAATATAAAGTTTATGATCACTATTGAGTAAAATTGATTACTAAACTATCTTTCTTTATTAACCTATAGGTTGCAGGTTTAAACATTAACTGCGAATCTTAATGTATTATGATATTGGCAAGTACTCCTATTAATTATTTAGAGCATTTATGGTCATTCAAACAGGTAGCTTTGAAAATTTAGATCACACCGAAAGCAGTCATATTGAAAATGAACTGTTAACGGCGATTGCTCGAAGTGCAGAAGACCTCACTACTGGCCGGGGTTGGCCCAAAGGGGTAGATGCTCTACTAGCGGATCTTGGTAAAATAACAAACGTTAGCCGCGTATGGATATTTCAAACGTTAGAGTTAGAAGAAAATCATATTCTTCAAGACTACGCTTTTGAATGGGCATCTAAACCAAAATACAAACAGATCGGACTTCCCAGTTTCAACCGCTTCTCATCTAACACCAAAGAACCGGAATACATTTCGTTAATAGAAAGCCGCTCCCGAGGGGAATATCAACATGTCATCGTCGATCAACTTGCTGACACATGGCTGAAAACGTATCTCTCCAATCAAAAGATACTCTCCATGCTAACCATTCCTATCGTGGTAGAAAACAAATGGTGGGGAACACTCGGTTTCGATGATTGTGAACGCCGCATAGAGTGGTCAGCAAGTGAAATAGCACTTCTCAGAACGGCAAGTTTTCTTATTTCGAGCGCGGTTTTAAGAGATACATTGAGCGCAAAGCGACGACAGCTAGATATCCTAAAAAGAATCACCGCATGCAGTGCATGGGAACTCGATATTCGTAGAGGACACCTATGGTGCACACCAGAAATACTCAGCAACGTCTCTAAAAAATCAAATAACCTTCAGTTTTCTTTCCGGCAGTGCTTAAGAAAAGTTCACCCTGAACACCGAAAAAGATTTTTTCAATTAGTTCGCCAGTTTAGACAAAATAATGACCAATCGTTTCGCTGTGACCTAAGAATCAAAAGAGACAGCGGTGACTATCGTTGGATAGAGTTAACCTCCAAAATTGACCAAAATGGTGATGTGCTGGCCGGAATACTATTGGATATCACCATGCGCAAAGAGGCTGAAGACCGCTTGCGTCATGAAGCAACAACAGACCCACTAACGGGGGTACTCAATCGCAGAAAAATTGAGTCATTAGTGCAAGAACACATTGAAATATACAACAAGAAAAAAGAGACTTTTTCTTTGGTTATTCTCGATTTAGACCACTTCAAAACCATCAATGACACCCATGGTCATTCAATCGGTGACAAAGTACTCTGTCATTTTACGCAGTTATGTCAGCATTCATTACGTAAAATCGACTATCTGTCGCGTATCGGGGGTGAGGAGTTTGCAATATTGCTACCAAATACTAGCGAAGAAGATGCCCTCATTATTGGTGAAAGAATATGCCAAAACATTCAAGACAATCCCTATATTCAGCTTAACAAACAAATTCCCTACTCTGTGTCTATTGGTTGTTCCACGCTCAAAGACGAATATCTCGAAGTACACAAAATATTTGAACGGGCCGATTCGGCACTGTACCTTGCTAAACAGTCGGGACGCAATCAAGTAAGAGTGAGTTAACCCGTTAATTACATAATGTGCTAGAGTGCACATTTCGCTATCAATTTAACACTATTTTATGTCCACTCGCCTAGGAACACTCTTTCCTGCTGGGGTCCGCTTTATGGTCCTTTCAGCGCTTGGTTTTGCTCTCATGTCTGCTTGTGTAAAGTATGTCAGTCATTATGGTATCCCACTGTTTGAAATCGTTGCCGCAAGGGCGATTGTCTCTTGGATCATCAGCTACTTGGATGTAAAACGAAAAAGAATTTCCTTATGGGGGAATAATAAGCCTTTACTGGTATCCCGAGGTGTTATGGGCACGTCGGCTTTAATTTGTGTTTACTATTCCGTCACTACCTTACCTTTAGCTGAAGCCACTATATTACAGTACGTTAACCCTGTATTTACCGCACTGCTCGCGGTTCTATTTCTCAAAGAGCGGATTCAAATTTCAACGATTATCTGTATTTTGATGTGCTTAATTGGTCTGTTCTTTATGGTTAAGCCGAGCATGGGTAACGCCTTAACGGAAAATTTACCTCTATTCAGCGTCGGTATCGCGTTGTTGGGTGCTCTGTTCAGCTCTATTGCTTACGTTATTGTTAGAAAACTGAGCCAAACCGAGGACAGCTCGGTTATCATTTTCTACTTTCCTCTTGTAGCTTTGCCTATCTCATTGATCCTCATTGGGGATGATTTTGTCTGGCCGAGCCTGCACATAATATTCATGTTGGTCTTGCTTGGTATATTTACTCAAGTAGGTCAATTTGGCCTAACCAAAGCGATGCAAACTCAAGCCGCAGGAAAAGCATCCGCTTACTCCTATGTTCAAATCCTGTTTTCTGCACTTTTGGGGGTTCTGTTCTTTGGGGAAATACCCTCTTTGTGGACCTATTTAGGCGGCGCATTTATTGTAACTGGTGCACTTATTAATGTATTTGGTCAGCACTTAAGAAACCCGTTTAAAAGATAAATACTGTCATCTAACCATCACCTTGTATCTAAAGATGTTTTGGAACTCATCATTAGGGGGTGTTTTGAAATAAACACCTTTCAAACTCATTGATTGGCAGAGGTTTACTATATAAATAACCTTGATAAACATTGCACCCCTCATTTTCTAGAAAAGTTCGCTGCTCTTTTTTTCTACGCCTTCAGCGATGGTATACAACCCTAATGCTTCAGACATCGAAATGATAGCCTTTACAATCGATTGGTCGCTGATATCAGACTCTACGTTTTTCACAAACGATTGATCAATTTTAAGCTGACTAACCGGTAATCTTTTAAGGTATTTTAATGAGGAGTACCCTGTACCAAAATCATCAAGAGAAAAATGAATACCCATGTTTCGAAGCGCATTCATCTGAAATATGATCTCTTCCATATCACCAACCAACATACTTTCTGTCAGCTCCAACCTCAACTTCCCTCTTTTCAAATCGTATTTTTGCAGCAACTGACCAACCATAGCCACAAAATTCACTTTTCGGAGTTGTTTATAACTTACATTTACTGAGATTGTAAGATGCTGTGTTTTATCACTTTTTTTCCATTTATTTAACTGTTGACAGGCGGTTTCTAACACCCACTCACCTATAGGGAGAATCAATCCTGTTTTCTCCGTGAGGGGAATAAACGTATCTGGCGGAATGAGGCCTTTGCTTGAGTGTCGCCAGCGAATAAGTGCTTCTGCGCCAACGATCTGGTTTAAGTGGTTAATTTGTGGTTGATAAAACAGTTCAAATTGTTTTTCTTTGATCGCTGTCCGCAATTCGTTTTCAAGTACAAACTGAGCTGCGATCTCTGCTTGCATTTCAGGTGCAAAAAAACAGACCGCGTTTTTACCCGATTGTTTTGCTTTATACATCGCGATATCTGCTTGCTTCAATAGTTCGGATTCTGAACGCAAATGGTCATTAAACAATACGATACCGATACTCACACTACTATTATACCTAAGCTCTTTTAGTTGATAAGGAAGCGAGTGTATCTCTAATAATTTGTTGGCCACATGTTTCGCTTGAGCTGCTGCATCGATAGGTAGTGAGGCTAACTCAGGAAGCAATACAACAAATTCATCTCCTCCAAACCGTGCAAGCGTATCGCTATCACGAAGACATTGACGTATACGCGCGGCGGTTTCTTTAAGAAGCGCATCGCCATACTCATGCCCATGGGTATCATTAACCGTTTTAAAGTTATCAATATCTAGGAAAAGAAGAGCATTATTATGTTTACGGCGACTGCATGCAGAAACGGCTTGATGCAAGCGGTCAAACAA